>DYML01000091.1 GCA_020721605.1 Anaerolinea thermophila | reverse complement strand
TGACTGTCCCGCAGCCCATTTAACCACGCCTTTACCATTTGTGGAACAATCACGATAGTTCTTGATAGTGCAATGCGGTAGAATTCAGGTTATGAGAAAAGTAGCCATCCTCGGAATTGGTCAAACCAAAATAGGCGAGCATTGGGAAAAATCCCTGCGTGAAATTGGGGGCGATGCCGCCTTTGCCGCCATGCAAGATGCCGGCATTGAAAAAGTTGACGCGCTTTATGTTGGCAACATGCTTTCATCCATCGTCAGCGGACAAAGCCAATTGGGCACATTCTTTGCAGATTGGGTTGGGCTGTGGAAACAGGAAGCCGTCAAAGTTGAATCTGCTTGTGGCTCTGGCGCAGCAGCCTTCCGCGCCGCGCTCATGGCGGTTGGCTCAGGCGAGGTAGAATCCGCGCTGGTCGTGGGGGTCGAAAAGATGACCGACAAAGCCGGACGAGATGTAACCGCCGCTCTGGCAACCGCTGCCGATGCCGATTATGAAGTGGATCAGGGCGTTTCATTTGTGGGCATTAATGCGCTTGTCATGCGCCGCTACATGCACGAGTTCGGTTGGAAGCACGAAGATTTCGCCCCATTTTCCATTAATTCACATGCCAACGCTATGCACAATCCGTATGCGCGTTTGCACGAAAAAATTACAGTCGAAAAATTTGAAAAATCTTCCATGGTTGCCACGCCCATCAACCTGTTGGATGCCTCTCCCATTGGCGATGGCGCCGCTGCAATCGTCATTGTTCCTGCCGAAAAGGTAGCCCGCCAGCCGCGCATTCTCGTCTCGGCTTCCGCCGCCGCAACCGACACCATTGCTGTTCATTCACGCAAAGACCCCATGTTTTTACAAGCAGCGTATTTATCTTCCAGACGCGCATACGAAATGGCAGGCATAACTTTTGCAGACGTTGATATTTTTGAACTGCACGATGCCTTTTCCATTATGGCAGCGCTGTCACTTGAAGCCTGTGGATTTGCCGAAAAGGGTCAAGGAGTCCGACTCGCCCTCGATAACGAGATCAGTATTCAGGGGCGTGTGCCTGTTTGTACGCGCGGCGGGTTAAAAGCCCGTGGTCACCCTGTGGGGGCAACGGGTGTTTATCAACTGGTTGAGGTGGTGCAACAATTGCGCGGTGAGTGCGGAAAAACTCAGGTGGATGGCGCCAAAATTGGCATGGCGCAAAATATTGGCGGCTCTGGCGCAAGTATTTTGACGCACATCTTAAAAAAGGACGCCTGAAAACTTGAATATTGCGGCGCTTTGCTATATACTGTAGTCACCTAACAATTTTGTAAGGAGGCTGAGATGCTAGCGGAACGACGACAATTGTCGCGGCGGAGTTTTTCTTATTATATGCGTGTGCTGGATGAGACCAGTGGTAAATTAGTTGGTCATTTTTCGGATATTAGCACAGGCGGTTTTAAGGTAGATAGCGGCAAACCCATTCCTATTAATGTTGATTATCGGTTGCGTATTGAACAGACAGGAGAGATTTCTCACAAGAGTTATATTATTTTTAGTGCGCGTGCCTGTTGGTGTAATGTGGACGCCTTTGATCCTAATCTTTATAATGTTGGCTTTCAAATTATAGATATGACTCCAGCCGACTATGATATTTTTGTGAAAATGTTTTCCACCTATGGCGTGCAAGGTTATTCGCGTCAGGATCATTATCGCTAGTTTTAAACGTATAAAATTTAAGCAGCATCAAAAATTCCTGCCGAGGGCAGGAATTTTTGATGCTGCTTGTTATGGATACAACATTAATTCTATGGTGTGTAGGTAGGTATATTGTTTTAATTCAGGGTCACTTGCAAGGTCAAGGTTGTCTTGATGAATGGAAAGCCTTGCCAGAGTTGGCTCGCTAATTTTGTAGGGTAGGGTGGTTTCAAAAGATTCGGTATCAATTCCTGCAAAGTCCAGCATACGAGAAGAAATTATTTTTCCATTTGGCAGGGTTAATTCCAAAAAAACAGGCTGGGTGTTGTAGGGCCAAAAACGCCCTTTTAGGTTGAGTACGCCGCCAAATACTTCATCTCCCTCTTCCAGTCCTTCGTACATTACCCGTTCATAAATCATATTTCCCATTGGCGTAATTTGATTTTCGCCCAGGGAATATAAAAGTACGGGCATGGTGGTCAGCGATTGAATTTTTCCATGATCATCTTTGGAACTGATGCGGATGTAGCCTCTTTCGGACACGGCGCGTATTTCAAAGGCGAGGTCAAAAGTGCGGTAGACGCCGCCGTTGGGTTCGCGCCGTACCCGTTCCAGCCCGCGTTGTAAAATGCGCCCATCTTCGCCCAGTAATTCTATTCGTACAATTTCACTTTCTCCCGAAATAATGATAAGTTGCAGTTTGATGGGTGAGATGAGGATGGACATGGGACCCGGCGAAATTAGCCGAATTTGCGCAAAGTTTGTAAAGCCTGGCTCAAAGGTGGGGGTGGCTGTGGGTTGTGGTGTGATGGCAACGGGGGGCTGGGTTGGCAGGGGTGTTTCGGTTGCGGTGGGAACCATGGCGCTGGCTGTGGCGAAGGCGGCTTGCCCGGTTGAGGCGATGACCGTTGAGATGTGGTTGGGCGGCAGAGGGGTGGCGCTTGGCTCAAACCATGCTGATTGTGAGCAGGCAGATAAAAACAGCAGGGCGGTGGCGGTGATCAGAATTTTTGGTTTCATGGTTGTTTTGAATCAATATCCCGCAGGGTTCAGGCGCGCTGCGCTTTTGAAAACCCTGCGGGATGATTTGATTACAGTTCGTAAATTTCGCTGTATTTTTGGGTTAAATATCGTATGTATGCGGCAGAATCAATTTTGGAGCCTGTTACCTTTTGTACCAAATCTTGTGGGTCATACTTGCGGGCATAAATGTGTATCTTTTCGCGCAGCCAGCCCAGCAGTTCATTAAATTTACCCTTGCGAATTTGATCGTCCAAGTCTGGCATGTCTTCGTTAATTTTTTCCCATAATTGTGCCGAGATTAGGTTGCCCAGCGCATAGGTGGAGAAGTAGCCCATTAAACCGCTCGACCAATGCACATCTTGCAATACGCCTTGCGCATCATTGGGCGGCACAATGCCAAGATAGTCATTCATTTTTGCGTTCCAAATTTCCGGCAAATCTTTAATGGCAAATTTTTCTTCGACCATGCCTATTTCCATTTCGAGGCGCAGCATGACGTGCAGATTGTAGGTCGCTTCGTCCGCATTGACGCGAATCAGAGACGGCTCGACCTTGTTGATGGCTTTATAAAATTGTTTCAACTTTACGCCGCCCAATTTGGAGGGGAATGTCTTTTTTAATGTGGGGAAGAAGTGTTCGCAAAATGGCAGGGAACGCCCAACCATGTTTTCCCACATGCGCGATTGTGATTCGTGAACTGCCAGCGATGTGCCGCCTGCCAGCGGGGTGCGCTCGTAGGCGGGGTTGCTGCCCTGTTCGTACATGGCGTGTCCCGCTTCGTGCATGGCGCTGTAGAGCGTGGCGAGCGGGTTGTTGGCTTCGTAGCGGTTGGTGATGCGCGTATCGTTTACGCTGAAGGTGGTTTGAAAGGGGTGCGGGGCTTTATCCTGTCTGCCGCGTTGCCAGTCGTAGCCAAATTTGGTGATGATTTGTTCGCTGAAATTCCATACTTTTTTTTCATTATATTTTTTGTATAGAAAACCATCCTTGACCTGTTTGGCGGAGGTAATGGCTTTTATTAATTCCACCTGTTTGGGGCGCAGGGTTTCAAAAATTTGCTGCACTTCGGCGGTTTTCATGCCGGGTTCATAATCGTCGAGCAGGGTGTCGTAGGGGTGGTCGGCAGGCGGAAAGAAGGAAATATATTCGCGTACCAGTTCCACCACTTCTTCGAGATGCGGGCGGAAGATGGCAAAGTCGGATTTGTTTTTGGCTTCGATCCAGGATTCAAAGGCTTTGGAGGTGGCTATGGCTTGTTTGGCAACAAATTTGGCGGGAACGCGCACCGCTTTTTCAAATTCACGGGTAGATACGCGAATCAATGCGCCTTCGTCTGAATCTGCGTCTGGGAATTCTGTTTTTAGGTCTGCCAGCAAATTGCCGACTTTGTCGGAGGTTGATTTTTCGTGGGCGATTTTTCCCAGCGTGGCAAGTTGCTGCCCACGAGCTTCGCTGCCGCCGGGCGGCATGTTTACGTTTTGATCCCAGTCTAGCACGCTCGCGGCGTGATGCAGGTCTGAGACTTCGCCCAAAATTTCTTTAAGTTGATTCATCTTTTTAGACATAAAAATCTCCTGAGGGGTATGTGCTTTTGTATAAGGTCTTGGTGATCAATTGCGCTTTTCACAGGCTAAAAAGGCGTGCCTGTTTTTTGAAGTGCACTCAAATGATTTTATCGTAAATGGACTGATTGTCTACCTTTAGAAAAAAGCCTTCGGAAGGTTGGCGAAACCTTCCGAAGGCTGCAAATTTGCGGTGCCAGGGGTTATTCTACCGTGACGCTTTTGGCGAGGTTGCGGGGTTGATCCACGTCCAGCCCGCGCAGGGTGGCGATGTGATATGCCAGCATTTGCAGCGGAATGACAGTGATGATCGGCGAGAGCATCCACGGGGCTTCGGGAACCCAGAGGACGTGATCTGCCATGCCCGCAATCAATTCGTCGCCTTCGGTGGCTACGGCAATCACCATGCCATCGCGCGCTTTTGCCTGTTGAATTTGCGAGATCATTTTCTCATGCCAGGGGTCTTGCGGAGCGATGCACAGCACGGGCATTTCTTCGTCTATCAGGGCGATGGGTCCGTGCTTCATTTCACCCGCGGGGTAGCCTTCGGCGTGGATGTAGGAAATTTCCTTGAGTTTGAGCGCGCCTTCGTAGGCGATAGGCATGTTGATTCCGCGCCCCAAATACAGGCAGCCTGTGATGTCTTTCAGCGCGTGCGCCACTTTTTCAACCTCAGGTTCGGTGTCGAGTACGCGCCCAGCCAGGTCGGGGATCAGCCTGAGGTCGGCAACCAGTTCACGGCGGGTTTTGTCGTCAATCGTGCCGCGCAGGTCTGCCAGCAAAATCGCCAGCATGTATTGATCCACCAAAGGCGTGGTAAATGCCTTCGTCGAGGCAACCCCGATTTCGGGTCCGCTTTGCATGGCGATGGTTCCGTTCGAGACACGCATCGCCTGTGATCCAATTGCATTCACAATGCTCCAGACAATGCCGCCTTTGCGCCGTCCTTCCTCCATCGCGGCGAGGGTGTCGGCGGTTTCGCCCGATTGCGAGATGGCAAGCACGACGGTGTTTTCGTCAATGATCGGGTCGCTGTAGCGGAACTCGGAGCCGATGACCACCTCGACGGGGATGCGCGCGATTTTTTCGATCAGCGTTTTGCCGACCATGCCCGCGTATGCCGCCGTGCCGCAGGCGGTGATGTAGATGCGCTGGATGCGTTTGGCGAGTTCGGGGGTGAGGTTCAGTTCGGGCAGGCGGATGCGCCCCTCTTTGAAGTCCACGCGCCCCGCGAGGGTGTCGGTGAGGGCGCGCACCTGTTCGTGGATTTCCTTCTGCATGAAGTGGCGGTATTCGCCTTTTTCGGCGGCGACGGCGTCCCAGGCGATGACGTGGATTTCAGGTTTGACTTCCTTGCCTTCCAGCGTTTCGATGCGGACGCCCTCGCGGGTGACGATTGCCATCTGCCGCGATTCGAGGAAGATGACGCGGCGGGTGTGTTCCAAAATGGCGGGGATGTCTGAGGCGATGAAGTTTTCACCTTCGCCCAAGCCGATCACCACGCCGCCCGCGTTGCCGATTCTGGCGGTGACGATTTTATCGGGTTCGTCGGCAGACATCAGCACGACCACGTTTGCGCCTTCAATTTTTTGGAAGGTGCGCCGCGCCGCTTCGACAAAACTACCGCCCGCCGCCTGCTGATGTTCCGCCAAATGCACGATGGTTTCGGTGTCGGTCTCCGAGAGGAAGTTCACGCCTTCGCTGACGAGTTCGTCCTTGATTTCGAGAAAATTTTCCACGATGCCGTTATGCACGACGACCATGCGTCCCGTGCTGCCGACATGCGGGTGCGCGTTGCGGGCGGATGGTGCGCCATGCGTTGCCCAGCGTGTGTGACCAATGCCCGGCGCACCCGTCAGCGGAGATTTCGCCACCAGGTCCACCAATTGCGATAATTTACCCGCGTCTCTTCTCACTTCAACCTGGTTGTTATTGATGACAGCCACACCAGCCGAATCATAGCCGCGATATTCAAGCCTTTTCAAGCCATTGAGGATGATCGACACCGCGTCACGCGCGCCGACATATCCGACGATTCCACACATAGGGGAGTCCTCCGAAGTTTGAGATTGGAGACTAGAAACTAGATAATTAGTGATTGGTATCTTGACCATTCACTATTCTCTACTCACTATTCTCTTTTTTGTTTTTGCCATTCCCAGCCTTTTGACTGCGCAATTGCTTGCGGGTGTTATGGGCTGGATTTGTCTTTTGGAGGGAAAGATGTGACGGGCTTGGCGTACCCGGAGGGCTTCCGCTGATCGTTCGATTTTTTCTTCCTCGCCTTAAACCCTTTCCCTTTGGTAGAGGGCAGGGTGGGGGAAGATTGGCTCCATTTTGCAATGGAGAACCCTCGTCCTCGTCAACTTTGGCTGCTATAAATAATGCCGTTGCGAGGAGGGCGCTTGCTCTTTCTGATACCATCCCGAATGTTCGTATCGGGGCGAAGCAACCTCCTAATAATAGGGGATTGCTTCGGGCAAAGAACGCCCTCGCAATGACGGACATTTATAACCAAAGTCCATGCGCTGTCTTTCCCGTGTGCTTTTTGCCTCCTTTTTTGATGAATGGGCGGGATTATACTGTAAAAAAAGCGCCAGCCGTTTGCAGGCTGGCGCTTTTTTTAGGACAGCAGGTTGATTAATCTCCCGGCTTGAACGTGTTGGTGGGCGTGGGTGTCCGCGTAGGCGTATAAGTGGGTGTGTGATAAGGTGTATTGGTTGGCGTGCGTGTAGGTGTGTGTGTTGGCGTGCGTGTGGGTGTATGGGTGGGCGTGAATGTATGGGTGGGCGTGGGTGTATTGGTGCGCGTGTAGGTTGCCGTCACATTCAGCGTGTTGGTCGGGGTTGGGGTATTGGTTGGCGTATGCGTCTTGGTGCCAGTGTTGGTTGGCGTAAAGGTCTTGCTTGGTGTAAAGGTCTTGCTTGGTGTATAGGTGCTAGTGGGCGTCTTGGAGTTGGTGGGCGTGTTGGTAATGGTGGGCGTGTTGGTAATGGTTGCCGTGTTGGTAACGGTTGCCGTGTTGGTTGCGGTAGGCGGGTAGTTGGAGACTTGGGCAAAGAGCGGGCATTCCAGCCCGTTAGAGAAGCGGAATACCAAGTCTACTCTGTATGTGCCGGCGGGCCAGGTGTTTTGGTCAAAGTTTGCAATCCAGGTTTTGGATTGCCACTGAGTTAGGGTGAGGGTGGTGTTTGCCGATGAGTCGTAGGTTACGGGGGAAGGTTTATCATTTACGGAAGTTCCTGTGTACTTGCTGTTGAAGCCAAAGTAATTCAAAGTTTTGCCAGAGGTGTTCCATGTAAATTTGGCGCTGATCAGCGATGCAACGGCGACGTTGTCATTTTTGAAAACCTTTGAAAAATTATATTTGGAAATCGTTGCAGTAGTGCCGCCTTTTGCATAAATTTTAGAGCAGACAGGCGTGGGGGTGGCAGTGGGTGTTTTGGTGTTTGTGGGCGTTTTGGTGATGGTGGGCGTTTCGGTGAAGGTGGGTGTATGGGTTAATGTGGGGGTTGGGGTGATGGTAGGGGTATAGGTGGCAGTAAAAGTGGCGGTAGGCGTAAAGGTGTGGGTGGGAGTGGGGCTTTGGGTGGGTGTGGGGGTTACAGTGGGGGTGTTGGTGAGGGTGGGCGTGCTGGTGAGGGTGGGCGTGGCGGTGGCATTGTTGCTGGGCAGGCGTGTATTAATGGCGCGTGACCCACGAAATTGCTCCACTCTGCCCTGGCGGTAGGATGCGAGGTGAATCATGGAGGGTTCAACGCCAAAGGCGGGTAAAACAATAAAGTTAAAGTTGTAATCTGTCGAAACATATACAATCTCGCCTGAATCTGCGGCATCTTCTGTGTTGTGGCAGATGGCGTAGGTGGCGCTGCTCATTACAGGTTCTTCAAAATAGCGTCCATCCCTGTCGGAACAGACTGTAATCTTAAGATAATTGGGGTCTGATTGCGGCAGGTCTATATCATCTTCATCTACATCGTCATAAAAGAAGCCAATGAGAATGCTGCGGGTTTCGTCTTTGATGGAGGGAATGCGCGCTGCATCTATTTCCGCTACCGAGTTTTCTCCCATGCAGCCGCCGGTGGCAGGGTTGCCATCATCTGTTTCGCCTACTTCCACCACGCCGTCTCCATCCTGATCGTCATTGTCGTTGCTGTCTATGCAGTATTGGGCGTCAAAATTGCCGGTGGTGGCGTAGCGAATCCCGAAGCGGGTTGAATTTTCAATGATAATCCAGGCAAACATCAGCCGTGAAAATTCGATGATTCCTAAAATCATCATCAACAAAACAGGCAGCACGAGCGCAAATTCAAGCATGCCTTGCGCTTTTTTGCGGGGCGGTGTTTGGGGGGCGTTTTTTATAAAAATATTTTTCATGGCGTTACCCTATAAAAATGATAAACGATGGATTGCGGCTATTCTGGATAATATTTTATTTCATAACGTATGACTTACCGTCTGTGTGTGCTGGATGTAGAGAGAGCAAACGGGTTTTGAACTTATTGTGAAATTCTGGTAAAGATGTTTTCGGCAATGGCGCCAAAAACATCGTCTACGACATCGGAGTCTTCCGCGTAGAAGTATAACCCGTGATTGGCGGTGACTGGGGGAATGGAGGTGGGGGAGTCGCCGGCATGAAGCGCCATGTATTGCCCAAGCAGTTCGGCTGAGGCGGGGTCGTTGTCGTTGGGGTAGTCGCGGCAGTAATTTCCCATGCAGATGGAATATAAGGTTGCGCCCTGCCCATTGGTGGGTGATGTAATGTAGTCTGCGCCATCACGCGCATAGTCATCGGCGTCATACCCTGTTGGGTAGATAATGGTGTTTGGGGTGGTGCTGGTATTTATTGTGTAGGGGTGGCGTGAGGTGGTTGTCCAGGTAGACCAGTCAAAGCCGCCTTCATCTACGGGCGCAGGGTTGTAAGTTGATGGGTTGTAAGCCGTTGGCATGGGGTCTTCATCGCGGCAGAAGCCAGCTCCGCCGGGTAAATCCCAGGTGCTTTCTGGGCATAAGCCATCAACATGACCAACGGGGTTGGATGCGTTGGCAGGTCCGCCGAAGAGGGCAATGACTGCCCAAAACGAGTCTTGTCGGGCGTAGGCAAACATATTGCCTGCTTCATAGAGACCGCCGCCAATGTTACTGGGTCCACAGGTGGTGGGGTCGTATTCGCCGCTCACTGTGCCGTAGTTGATTGGAATACAAGTTTGTTGAACGTAAAGCGCGGATTCATTGTAGAAAAGGCAGGGGGCTAGGTAGTCTCTGTGATCTCCCAGCGGTGTGGGGCAGCGGTCTGGTTGAAACACTCTTAAGCCGCGAATGGCATTTTGAATATCTGTTGTCTTGCCGTCGCTGCCGTTGGTGCTAAAGCCTGCCAGCCCGGCAATGGGAACCAGGTACGGATCGCGGGTTGCGCCAAGGGTTCCTTGCTCGGTGGAGGCAACCAAAGCCACGCGGTCGTAAGGGAAGAACAATTCATCTACAAATTTGACGGCGGCATCTTTTACCTTGCCCATCGGTTCACAGCGTCTAAGCAGGTCTGGGTCTGGGGTTGCGTCGTTCATGTGGTTGTTGCAAATTTCTGGGTCATCTCCTGGGTTGGCAGCCGAAACAGCCGGGTCATTGTTGAGCCCGCCGTTGGTTTCGTATGCCATGGAAGACGAGGTATCTATCACCAGTACCATGTCAATTGAGGCGGCTTCGCCGACCGATGTGGCGGAAATGGTGGTGCTTTCAATTCCTACCACGCGGATAAATCCAAAGTCTACGCGTCTGGATGCGGTAATGCGCACCAGTTTGCGCGGTGTGGGTCCTATAAATGGCACGCAGAGGGTTTCATCCCAGTTTGTGTCTGGGTAGTCGCAGGTGGAAATGGTGACATCTGCCACTGCCTGATTGAATTGCAGAAATTCCTCGCCGGCTTTTTCCAGATCGGCGCCGACAAACCCTTTGCGGTATTGAGAGGCGGCGGCAATGGATGCCGCATCTATGCCGCGTTTTAGCCGCGCATATTCAACCAGCAAAATTCCGCCGTCAATCATTAGACCCACAATTGCCACCAGCCCAACCAGTGAGAATGCAATCAGGATGATGGCTTGCCCGCGTTCTGAATTTTTGCGAATTTTTTGAAGTATGTTTTTCATTTTGTATCAGTTGGTTTAAGGCGCAGAGACAGGTTCACCGGCGCGTATGGGCATGATGGTGTAGGATTGCAAGTGCAAAGGATTGGACAGGAAGGCGGTCATCCAGGGCAGCCCTAGCACATGGTGGTAGTTGTAATGAATTTCAACCACCAAGATGCCGGCGTTGGGCGCATCTTCAACTCGGGTATTGGCAATATCATCTTTGGTGAAGATGGATGAATAGTTGCCTGTTGGGTCGCCAGAAACGGGCAGTAGGTGGTAGGTGGGCAGTCCGTCAACTTCGCGCCAATTGGTAACGCTGCTGCCGTCTGCGCCGTAGACGGAGACGATCACGTCATCAACCGCCGGGTCTAGGATGATTCTGCGCCCAAGATATGCCGCATCGTCAATTTTGGGGTCAAGGATGCGCTGTACTTCAAAGGCGGCGTCATAGTAAAAGGTGTCGGCTCCGTAGGGTGATCTGAACAGCCCTGTGTCAAATGGATCACCGCCGCTATAAAGGCGGGCAGAGTCACGGGTGGCGTCTAATAATGAAAGATAGGTATTTAATATAAAACCAAATTCCACCACGCCGGAAAAGAGCATGATCAAAATTGGGAATGAGATGGCAACTTCCACCAAACTCTGCCCTCGAAATTTGCTCCGATTCTTTTTGGGCGGCAGGTCGTTTTTTTTGATCCATGAAAATATGGCTTGCAGCGCTTTTTTCATTTCTTCCTCAATAATAATAAATTCGCTACTGTAAAAATCAATTAAGAAGGTAAAACAATACTTGCGTCTGCCATTCTGTTCATTCCCATTTTATATGTCCTTTCTTAAAAAGACACCCGACATAAGTACCGGCGGTGGGGGGGTATGTGGCTGTAATGAAGAACGTGGGGGATGGGACGCACTGGCGTTTGTCAATTTTTACGATATTAATGATTATATACCATCGCAAACTCAAATGATACTGTGCCGCTTGCGCGCTGCGCTAACAGATTTGTAAGAACAACTGGGTGGGCGCTCTGTGTTTACGCAAGTTGGAAGTTGATATTTATTGGCTGAGTAAGACTTCTGGCATATTGTAGGTGTCGTAATTATCTTCATCGTTGTAGTAGATGGGGATGTTGTCCTGCCCGTCCACTTCAATGTAGTAGCCTATGATCTGGCTGTGAAACCCGTATTTTGAATCCATGCCATTAATGCGGATGTCTGCGCCGGGCGCCAGAATGGAGCCGCGAAAACGAGAATCAACATTGCCGTTCAGCGCAATGCGTCCCTTGTTGGTGATTGGCATGTAGATTAATAGCCCTTTTTCTTTGCCGTGTTGGGGGGCGGTCAGCCAGACGGTTGCATCGCCGCCGGCTAGAAAATTCCCGTCTTCAAGAATTAAAAGCACGCCTTTGCCTTCCAACTGGCTGCCTCCTTCAATAATAACGTCACCTTGAATGCAGTAAGTGCCAGGTTCCAGGTGAGTTACGCCTTCGGGCGGAAAGTCTTCGTCTCCGTCCCATGCGCCGGGGGTCATGCTGGTTTTGGTTAATGGGTCTACTGTGGCAATTTTCGAGCCGCAGCCAACTTTGGGCATTTGAATTGCAGGCGGGTAGGGGATGGGAACTGCTCCGGTTTGTATGGGGTAGGGGGTGAGTAATTCTGCTTTTTGGATGTCCTCCCCGCCCACTACGACAATTGGGCTTGTGTCTTGCATTCGCACGCTGCCGCTGCCCATTTGTTTAAAGGCGCATTCTGTATTGTCTGAATTGACAAAAATCCCGCCGCCTGCCAGGCTGAGTGTGGCTTCGCTATGAATCCAAAACGATTTTTTCTTTTCTTCTGCGCAGTCACTGTGCGGCGCCAGGCTTACAATTGCATAGCCTTCAAACATTTCGCCGTAGGCTGAAGGCTTGGTTTGTGTGACGGCGCGGGCAACATTGGTCACCAGCGGCACGCCAATGACGGGACCAAAATAAGTGCTGAGGTGTGAGGTGATGATGACTTCTATGTATTCCGAATTTCCGGCATAGGGTCCGCTGAGCGGCGGGGTATTCATTTCGATAATATTTGAAACGCCGTCGTTGTTGTATCCGTTGGCGTTGGCGCTGGCGAGCGCCGCGCTGCGCCAGTCGCCGCCTTCTATGCGGGCAAGGGCGCCCGTGAGGGCAGCGGCAGATGCAGCAGTTTCTGTTCGGCGGCGGTCAATCAATGCGTTGCCGCCGTCTATGGCTAGCGCAGTCATCCCGATCAACCCGATGATTGAAAACACAACCAGAATGATCGCTTGTCCGCGCTCACCTTTTTTGTAGGGCTTTGATTTTGAGAATTCAGGTATTATGGGCATGAGGGTTGCAGGATGACATTTGTGGCGATTCCGGTTAGTGGAATTGTTTTTGAGCCGATCAGCTGCCCCACAAAGGGCATCATCATTGGATATTTATACGAAACGCTAACTTGGATACTGTTGGATTTATTATTTGTCACGCCCTGACAGGCGTTTCCCAGAATGCGCACGTTTATTTTTATTTGATCCTTGTCTCTTAATTGTACAGGGGAGGAAAATATAACGTCTTCTGCGCGGGGTGAAATATTTCGGGCGCGGTTTTCTATTTCTGCGGTATTGCCTGGGTTGAACGAGCCATAAAAAGCGCCTTCTTGCGCGGCATCTCTTAGCATGGAATAGGAGAAGATTGCCATGCCAAAATCTAGTGTGCCGAGTAATAAAAGAACGAGGATGGGCAGGGTAATTGCCAACTCTACCAGGCTTTGTCCGCGTTCATTTTTTGAAATCTTTCTTTTTTTCACGCGCATCGAAAATCCTGTCAATTTTGAGCGGGGGAATTAATGGCTCGAATCAATCGGGTAATTGTCGCAGCCCGGGTTGGCGATGTGAAGGATCGTCCGTTCTGTGCCGTCGGGCGCATCATAACTTTGGTGAAATATGAACTGGATGATCGATTCTCCGACCGCAATGGTGGGGTAATAACCGGGGATGTATGCCATTGGGGTTCGGATGTTTCCGTCCCATGCGGGTTGGTTGCCGAAGATAATTTGTCTTAGCCGCAGGCTGCGGTCGTTTCCGCTGCTATGACCTGTATCGTGATTCCATTCCAGGTAGATTCGCGCCGTTGAAAGCACATGCCCAGTTTGATTATTAATGGTCATTTTCATTATATTATTTTTAATCGTCAGCGCGCCATGTGATACGCCCGTTAAGCCCGTGCAACTAATTGAAGTAGCGGTGACGCTGGGCGTGTAGGTTGCAGGCGCTGTTTGCGTGGCGGTAAAGGTGGGCGGGGGGGGCTGCGTGGTAGCCGGCGTTACTTTGGCCATGCTGGCAGAGGTGGGTAGAAAAGTGGCGGTGAAGGTGGAGGTGATGGTGGGCAGGCGGGTCTCGGTGATGATAGTCGGCGCGGGCGAGGGGGTGCTGGTTTCTGGCGCAAAGCCAGTCGGCAGTGAGTCACCTACAATGGGGATGGAGATTAAAAATGAGCGCGCGCTGGCAGATACAATTTCAAATGGTTCAATGGGTAGCAGGGCTAAAATTGGCTCGTAGGTGCTGGAGACCAGTACAATGATGCGGTCTCCATTGCGCACGGGAACTTCAATTGGGCAGGAATCCACTTGCGGGTTGGGGTCAAT
>DYML01000090.1 GCA_020721605.1 Anaerolinea thermophila | reverse complement strand
ACTGTCATGGACGCCGAAAAAATGAGTATAATCGCGGCATGACCACATACACCCGCAGGCGTTCAGCGTATGGCAACGCGTTGGAACTGGCGCTCAAATTATCGGCGCGAGACCAGCGTCGTCTACGCGCGGAACTTGCCAGACGTTCCCGCGCAAAACTGGTTCGTCCATCCCAAAACCCAACTGTCCTCCACGAGGCGCGCCTGCTTGCAGAGGAAGTTCGTCAAACCTTGCAAGCCGCCACTGCCGCCCAATCGCTTGACGATGAAATGCGCGGGCTTCGGGGGCGCTCATGGTTGTAATCGATTCGGATGTTTTGCTTTTGGCATTTGCCTATCCCAACGATGAACGCCAGAAAATAAACCAGAAATTCCTCGAAACCATACAAACTGCCCAACCTGCGACTACCATTTATAACGTGATGGAAACGCTTGGGCAGTTGTCTTTTAATTTATCCACGGCGCAATTGGATATGTGGCAGGAGTGGCTGGTCAACGCCAACAACCTGACTGTAATTTGGGATGTGGGCGCCGCAGAAAAAGCAGACCCCGATGTTTGGCGGGATGTGATTTATGACCGCCCTTTCGAAAAGATGAAAACTGTCCGCATGGCATTTATGGACGCGATGATTTTATCGCTTGTAGAGCGGACGCCCAACGTGGAATATTTTGTCACCTGGAACGCAAAACACTTTAAGGGGAAAACCAACCTGACTGTTCTCACACCCGAAGAATATCTCGCCCAATAAACCATGACACTTATCATGGGTATTCGCCCCAAACCATGACGGCAGGCACAAGCCGCGTGCATCTCTTCGTGATAAGATTTGCACATGCCCGCCCACGACTCAACCCGCTTTCTCCGCATCGCCGCATGGATTTGGCTTGGCTTTCTGCTGGCGATGGCGTTAATGGATTTCGTGTTGTACAGCCAAACGGGGCTTCCCAGTTCGCAAAATCTGCCCTTGCCACAGGGGCTTCAAGGTCAGCCTCTTCCTGCGCTTCCACCTGGCTTTCCCCGCGACCCATTCCGTCCCGTTTATCTTTTCTATGCCGCCAACGGATTGGTCGCGCTCGCCTTCCTCATCCTTTCCCACTGGAACGAAGCGCAAAGAAAACTGGGCAGGCTTTTCTACCCGCTGCTGCTGCTTGCCATTTCCACCGCGCCCATTCTTATTAATGTCTTCATCACGCCGCGTTTCCCCAGCGGACCACTGGCAAATGCCGAAGGGATGGCGCTGCGCCAACTGCCGGTGTTGTTCGTGGCGCTGGCTTTGGTGGCATGGGAATACGAACTGCCGCACGTCATCCTGTTTAGCGTTGCCACCACCGCGCTGGAATTGGGTCTGGTTTACGCCAGCCCAATGGCGCGCCAAAATGTCTTCTTCTTCATTGCCGTTATCCGCGCCATCAGTTTTATCGCAGTGGGCGTTTTCATCAGCCTGCTGGTCGCCCGCCTGCGCGAACAAAGCCAATCCCTGCGCGAGGCGAACGCCAACCTCACGCACTACGCCGCCACGCTGGAGCAGCTCACCGTCAGCCGCGAGCGCAACCGCCTTGCCCGCGAACTGCACGACACGCTGGCGCATTCGCTGACCGCCATTTCCGTCTCGCTCGAAACCGCCAAAGCCTATTTCGACATTGACCCAAACAAGACCCGCGAACTGCTGGATAAATCTTTGGATGCGACCCGCATCGGTGTGGATGAAACCCGCCGCGCGCTCAAAGCCCTGCGTTCATCATCTCTGGAAGATATGGGACTCGGACTGGCGATTCAGCGCATGGCGGAATCCGCCGCCGCCCGCGCCCACCTCACGCTGACAGTTGATCTAAAAAATCCCATGCCTTCTCTCAGCCCGGACGTGGAGCAAACCATCTACCGCGTGGCGCAAGAATCCATCGAAAATATTATCAAACATTCGCAAGCCAAAAGTTTCAGCGTGCGGCTCGAAAATGACGGTCACATCTCCACGCTGACCATCGAAGACGACGGCTTGGGATTCGACCCGCAGGGCGAAAAATCCACAGGACATTTTGGCTTGGTGGGAATGCGTGAACGCGCCGAACTGGCAGGTGGAAAGTTAAAAGTAAAAAGCTCTGTCCTGAGTGCATCGAAGGATGAGAAGGGCAAAGGCACGAAGGTTGTGCTGACGATATAATCCATTATTCGCGCTGAGCGGAGTGAGGGCATGCTCTTCGTCCGAACGTAGTCGAAGCGCGTTCCTGTCCTTCGACTACACCGCAAAACTACGCGGCTTCGCTCAGGACGAAGAAAGATACCCATGAAAATTCTCCTCTGTGACGACCAGGCAGTGATCCGCGACGGGCTTGAAATGCTTCTCAATTTGGAGCAGGATTTTCAAGTCGTGGGCGCGGCGCAGGACGGCGCCGAAGCGCTGGAACTCGCCGCAAAAAAACAACCCGACCTGATTCTGATGGATTTGAAAATGCCGATCATGAACGGCATCGAAGCCACCCGCGAAATCCGCGCGAAGTTTCCCCACATCAAAATCCTTGTGCTGACCACTTACGATGACGACGAGTGGGTCTTCGACGCCATCCGCGCGGGGGCTTCGGGATATTTACTCAAAGACACGCCGCGCCAAAAACTTGTCGAAGCCATTCGCGGGACGATGGAAGGCAAATCGTTCGTTGATCCCGCCGTTGCGGGCAAGTTGCTGAATCAAGTCGCCAGCAAGCAAACCCAGCCCACATCCATCCTGACCGAAAAACTCACCGTGCGCGAGCTGGATGTTTTGCGACTGATTGCGAAAGGCATCAACAACAGCGAAATTGCCGCTCAACTGCATCTCTCCGAAGGCACGGTGCGGAATCATGTCAGCGCCATTTTGGAGAAGTTGGACGTTTCGGACAGAACCCAAGCCGCAGTGATCGCCATTCAGCACGGGTTTTAATCGCGGTAAAATCCCCCGCATGACCAAATCCTATCGTTTTTTCGACATCATCCTCGGTGTCTTCGTTGCCGTTCTCATCACCAGCAACGTCGCTTCCTCTGCAAAAATCGTAGACTGGGGTTTTTCCATCTTCGGCATCCGCATGGCGTTTGACGCAGGCACAATCCTCTTCCCCATCGGCTACATCTTCGGCGACATCCTCACCGAAGTCTACGGATACAAACACTCGCGCCGCGTAATCTGGACGGGATTTTTCTCGCTTGCCCTCGCCTCCGTTGTTTTCTGGCTCATCGGCAAAATGCCCGGCGAAGCCACATGGCAAAGTTACGCAGGCGACACTGCCTATCAATCCATACTCGGCGGCATGAGCAGCGGCGGGATCGTGCTTGCCAGTCTCGCCGCGTACTGGCTGGGTGAATTCAGCAACTCATTCGTGCTTGCCAAAATGAAAATCCTGACGAACGGACGCTGGCTCTGGTCACGGACTATCGGCAGCACGCTGATCGGCGAACTGATAGATACCGTTATTTTTATAATCATCGCCTCCGCCTTCCATGTTTTTCCGTGGAGCCTTTTTCTGACGCTGACCATTTCCAATTACATCTTCAAAGTGAGCATGGAAGCCTTGATGACCCCCATCACTTATGCGGTTGTCGGCTTTCTCAAACAAGCCGAGCGCGAAGACGTTTATGACAGAGATACAAACTTCAATCCATTCATTGTGTAATTGAAGTAGAATATTTTCATACCCAACAGAATGAGGAAACTGCCATGACCATCAAACATTCAACCGAAGTCGAAGCAAAAGCAATTGCCGCAGGGAAAGACACCAGCATTCAGGTATTAATTTCAGCCCAGGAAGCGCCGCACTTTGCCATGCGGAAAATCACCATCCTGCCGGGCGGCGGAATGCCGCTCCACACCAACACGGTGGAGCATGAGCAATACGTCCTGAGCGGGCGCGTCAAAATTGGAATTGGCGGGGAAGTTTACGAAGTCAAACAGGGCGACACCATGTTCATCCCCGAAGGCGTGCCGCACTTTTACGAAAATATCGGCGATGAGCCGTTTGTATTTTTGTGCCTGATCCCGAACAAGGAAGATAAGATTACGATTGTGGATGCGGCAAGCGGCTAGGTCAGTGAGCAGTAATCAGTGAGCAGTAATCAGTGGTCAGTAAACAGTAGTGAGTAAACAGTAGTCAGTTTTCAGAAGAGGAATTGGGATGAGCGCTTTGCAACATGCCAAAAGTTTTCGGGAATTGCTCGTTTATCAAAAGAGCCGTCAGTTGTCGAAGGAAATTTTTGACCTTACAACCTCGTTTCCAAAAGACGAGAAATTCTCGTTGACTGACCAAATTCGCCGTTCGTCGCGCTCCGTCGGCGCGCAGATTGCAGAGGCGTGGGCAAAACGCAGGTATGAAAAACACTTCATCAGCAAATTGACCGACTCGGACGGAGAGCAAATGGAAACCCAACACTGGCTGGAAACCGCTCTCGATTGTGGATACATCGATGAGAAAACAAGAAATCAACTTGTGGATAAATGCCTTGAAGTCGGGCGCATGTTGGGCGGCATGATGGAGAAATCCGATTTATTCTGCAACGCTCCCTCCCGAGTCGGTGAATCCTCCGCCGAATATCTCACCAACACTGATAACTAACCACTGTTCACTGCTTACTGATAACTGAGAACTGAGAACTGAGAACTGTACCTAAAGCGGCATCTTCGTCGCCACCCCCGCCGCACGCGGATATTTAGGCGGCGTAGCGGCTACCTTGTCCACCAGCACAAGGTAGCGGTCATCGGCGACGCCGGGCAAATTGACGGGGATTAACTTCTTTAGTTTTCCACCCAGTAATTCCATCGCTTTTTCAGCGGACTGCGCTTCGGCGGGTCCGCTTTCGCCTTTTTGCGCCAGAACCATCCCCCCCACTTTGACCAGCGGCAGCAAGTATTCGCTCAACACGTTGAGATTTGCCACCGCCCGCGCCACAGCCCAATCGTACGCCTCGCGATGTTCGGGCTTCTGTCCCAGGTCTTCGGCGCGGGCGTGAATGACGGTCACATTTTCCAAGCCCAACGTATCCACAATATGCTGGCAGAATTTGACTTTCTTGCCCACCGATTCAACCAGGGTCAAGTGCATGGCGGGATAGATGATTTTGAGGGGAATGCCGGGAAACCCCGCCCCCGTTCCCACATCCACCAGCCGCAGCGGCGGATTGGCTTTCCACGCCTGCACACAGGAGAAGGAATCCAAAAAATGCTTGGTGCGGATGGATTCCACATCCCGAATGGCGGTTAGATTAAACTTTTGATTCCAATCTAAAAGTTCGCGCTCCAATGCGGCAAGCGACAGAATATGCCTTGCAGTCAGGTGAATATTAAAAAGAGAGAGCGCTTCGCGGGCTAAGTTTTCCATGCGGTCATTATAGCAAAAAAGAGAGAGCCTGCTGACTTGCAGACCCTCTCTTCACTGTTTACTAAAAACTGATTACTGATTACTGATTACTTCTTTTCAACTGGCGTTTCCTGTGGCTGTACTTTCTTCTTGCCGCGCCACTTGCGAAAGACCGCGCGTGCGCCCAAAAAGACCAGGGTAATGGGAATGAAAATCAAAATCAAGACCGGCAGGGTGTAAATCACAAAACGGATGAGAAAATCTACAAAGCCTTTCAGAAAGTCAACCAAATCTTGCACGGCTTCGAGCGCCACGCCTTTCGGCTCCCATTTGCCAATCACCACCGGTTGAATGGTTTCTTCGGCAACAATGCGAATGTTGATGGCAGAAAGCGCGGCGGCTTCTTCGTAATACTTCATCTGCCCTTTGACCAATTCAATTTGCTCGCGGTAATACACCAGTTGATTGAAGACGTTAACCACATCCTCGGTGCGGTTGGCATCGTTCATAATTTCTTCCAGCTGGGCTTCGGCGGCTTCGTAATTCTTCAGGCGCGATTGCAAGTCTACATATTCGGCGGTCACATCCTGACCAGAACGATTTTCGTTTTGAACTTCAACCACATCTTTTTTAATTTGCTCCAATGCCTTGTCTAATTGTTCGGCAGGCACGCGAATTGTGATCTGCGCTTCTGGCACTTCCACATAGTCGCTGGTGTAACTTTGATACAAATTGGACGAAACGACAAAGCCGCCCATCGCCTGCGCCATTTTTTGAATTGCATCCATGCGCCCTTTTACGTCTGCCACAACAATCACAAGGTCGGCGTTTTGAATCACCATGCGCTCCACACTGGCAGAAGAAGAGCCGGCATCACTTGCAGATTGAACATTTTTTGGGGCGGCGGGGGCTTCCTCCAACGCCATATCGTAAGACTCCGCCATTGGCGCGGCGGCGGGCGCGTCTCCGCCATTGTAGCCCGATAGTTCCATTGACTTGGATTGCGAACTGCCGCAAGCAGCAAGCGTGAGGGCGGCGGCAAGAATAAGATTCAAAAGCAACATTTTTTTCATGGCTTTCTCCTTTTGTATGTTGGTAATTTCTCCATCCATCAAACGAAATTCACTGCCAAATAGTTCCGCATTTTGTCTTCATTTTTTATTCTGCCTTGCCCTACCAACCCTCTGCAATTCGCGCGGCGTGTTTCTCTGGCAAGCCAGCCTCACGAATGCGCTGCTGCACGCCCAAAACATCATACGCCACGCGGCGCGGAGTCCAGGTGCGGGCAACGGTGTCGTAGATGGCATACGCGGCGCGTGGGTCGCGGTCGCGCGGCTGCCCCACCGACCCAGGGTTGAGAATCAACTTGGGGCGCAAATCAAGCGCCACACTTGGCTTGGTCTGCTCAAAAGTCACACGGTCATTTTTTTCGTTTAACATAAAAACAGCTTGAATATGAGAATGCCCCACAAAACACCAGGGCGTGTCAAAATGATCAAAATTAATGCGGGCGGTGACCGCATTTAAAATATATTCCCACAACGGGTCGCGCGGGCTGCCGTGCGCCAATGTGGCATCACCGCAGACTTTCACATTTGCCGAAAGCGAGCGCATAAAATCCATATTACTGGCAGAAATCACTTTTGCGTGATATTCCAACGAACGCCGCGCTTCGCCGTTGAAAGATTCCAGGGGCATTTTCCCAATGGCTGCCATGTCGTGATTGCCAAGAAGACAAACAAGGTTCGGAATGTCGCGTACTTCTTCCACCACTGCGTTGGGGTCGGGTCCGTAGCCCACAAGATCGCCCAGGCACCAGGTTTCATCCACCTGACCGGCATCCTTCAAAACAGCGACAAGAGCAGTGTAATTTGCATGAATATCTGAAATGATCAAGACGCGCATAGTTACTCCAACAACCGTGATGTGTGTTCAATAATTTTTTCAGCCGCCTCGGTTTTACTCATCAGCGGCAAAATTTCCTGAGTTCCATTTGCGAACAAAAAAGCCACGCGGTTTGTATCCACTGCAAAGCCTGCGTCGCTGGCTAAAATATCATTGGCAACGATCATGTTCAATTTTTTGGATTTTAATTTTTCGGCGGCATGTTCGAGCAGATTTTGACTCTCGGCGGCAAAGCCGATCACCACGCGAAAGAGACTCGGCTGACGGGCGGCTACTGCTCCGAGAATATCTGCCGCCGCTGTGAGTTGAATCTGCGGAATGCCGTCTCGCTTCTTTATCTTATCTTTGGCAACCGTCTGCGGGGTGAAATCTGCTGCGGCAGCCGCCATAATTAACGCATCACCTGATTCCGATAAAACGGCATCCAACATGCCGCCCACACTTTTGACTTGCACCACGCGCGCGCCAACGGGCGGGGTGAGCGCCGTGGGCGCGGTAATCAGGCACACCTGCGCGCCTGCGTCCAGCGCGGCTTGAGCAACCGCATAGCCCTGTTTGCCAGAGGAGTGATTGGTAATCACGCGCACGGGATCAAGCGCCTCCTGAGTTCCGCCGGCAGTGACCACAATTTTTTTACCCGCCAGTTTTCCATTTTTACCCAGCGCAATTCGCAGCCAACCAAAAATTTCGGACGGCTCACTCATGCGCCCTGCGCCCACCAACCCCGAAGCAAGATGCCCCTCGGCAGGACCAACAATGACCGCGCCGCGTTTTTTGAGTGTTTCAAGATTTTGCTGCGTGGCGGGGTGCGTGAACATACCGCCGTCCATTGCGGGCGCAATCACCAACGGGCAGTGTGCCGCAAGCGCAGTGACCGTCAGCAGGTTGTCGGCAATACCCTGCGCCAGTTTCGCCAGCGTATCGGCGGTGCAAGGGGCAATGACCAGCAAATCTGCTGTTTTGCCAAAACCGACATGCAGAACGTGGGCTTCGTTCCCCCACAAATCCTGATCGGTATAGGCACGGCGACCCGTGACCGACTGAAAGGTAAGCGGCGTGATAAATTTTTGGGCAGATGCGCTCAAAATTACATCCACCCACGCGCCCGACTGCGCCAGTTTGGAAGCAAGGTCAGCGGCTTTGTAGGCGGCAATGGAACCCGTTACACCGAGCAAAATATGTTTATTGGAGAAAATGGGCATAGAGAGAGATTATACTGCCAAGAGCAAGGCGCAAGAGTTTTTTATAGCCGCACAGCAATTCGATTGTTATTAAATGATTAATCTTTATCCGAAACCGACATCTTCCCCTTGACGTATTTCCGTTTCTGCCTATAATCGGACGAAATCACACGCCCATGAACCAATCTTTATTTAGCCTCTCGATTATTGTAGTAGTCCTTGCGGTCCTTATTATTAAGGATCAATTTTTGGTTAGGATGGCAGCGGTGAGAACGAAGTAAATCACCAAGTAGGTACAAAGAGCCGCCCTAACCACGGGCGGCTCTTTTTTATATAGTAGCACTGGACTCCAAAATCTCCAGACTTTGGAAGTTCACTTCAAACTCAAAAGATTTTGGAGTCCAAAATTCAAAGGAGCCGTATGCGATCAGATACAGTCAAAAAGGGGTACGAGAAAGCGCCCCACCGTTCGTTGTTGCGTGCCACAGGCGTTAAAGAAGAAGACTTTGGCAAGCCGTTTATTGCCATTGTTAATTCTCATGTGGATATTGTCCCAGGGCATGTGCATTTGCAGGAGTTTGGCAAATTGGTAAAGGATGCCGTCCGCGCGGCGGGCGGCGTGCCGTTTGAATTCAACACCATCGGCGTGGATGATGGCATTGCAATGGGTCATGCGGGCATGAATTACTCGCTGCCCTCGCGCGAGTTGATCGCCGACTCGGTCGAGACGATGATCGAAGCCCACCAGTTTGACGCGATGGTCTGCATTCCCAACTGCGACAAGATTGTGCCAGGCATGTTGCTGGCAGCCATGCGCGTGAACATCCCCACCATTTTTATTTCAGGCGGACCGATGGCAGCGGGCATGACCCCCGATGGCGAGTCCATTGACCTGGTTTCGGTGTTTGAAGGGGTGGGCGCATTTTCAGCGGGGAAAATTGACGAGAAGCGATTATCCATTTTGGAAAAATTTGCCTGTCCCTCCTGCGGCTCCTGCTCTGGCATGTTCACCGCCAACTCGATGAATTGCCTGATGGAAGTAATTGGCTTGGCATTGCCGTTCAATGGCTCGGCGCTGGCAAAAACACCTGAACGCGAAGCGCTGGCGCAGAAAGCCGCCGCGCAAATTATGACCCTGCTGGAGCGCGACATTAAACCGCGCGATATTGTGACTGCCGAAGCCATTGACGATGCCTTTGCGCTGGATATGGCAATGGGCGGGTCATCCAACACGGTGCTGCACACGCTGGCATTATCCAACGAAGCCGATGTGAACTATCCACTGAGCCGCATTAATGACGTGGCAGACAAAGTTCCGCACATCTGCAAGGTGAGTCCTTCGGGCAAATGGCACATGGAAGACGTGCATCGCGCGGGCGGCATCCCCGCCATTTTGAACGAAGTTCAGCGCGGAACGGGCATGTTGCATTTCGACCGCATCACCGTCAGCGGCGTAACTTTGGGGGAATCGATCCAAGGCGCAGAAATCAAAGATGAAGAAGTGATTCACAAATATGAAAATGCCTACTCCAAGCGCGGCGGGCTGGCGATTTTATTTGGCAACCTTGCGCCCAACGGAGCAGTGGTAAAAGTGGGCGGCGTGAGCGCCCCCATGATGAAGTTTGAAGGACCCGCTGTCATTTTTGAATCTCAGGATGAGGCAATGGCTGGCATTTTGGCGGGGCAGGTAAAAGCGGGAGATTGTGTTGTGATCCGCTATGAAGGTCCCAAAGGCGGACCTGGGATGCAGGAAATGCTCTCGCCCACATCTGCCATCATGGGGCAGGGGCTTGGAGATAAAGTGGCGCTCATCACAGACGGGCGTTTCAGCGGCGGCACACGCGGCGCGTGTATCGGTCATGTATCGCCAGAGGCGGCGGCGGGCGGTCCGATTGGGGCGCTTCAGGCTGGGGATGTAGTCCAAATTGATTTGGTGGCACGCAGTCTCAACGTCCAGTTGAGCGACGCCGAAATTCAAAGCCGCATCGAAGCGCTGCCCCCGTTCAAATCCAAAACCAAATCCAAATGGTTGAAACGGTACTCACATTTTGTAACCAGCGCAGATACGGGCGCAATATTGGCAACGGATATATAAACGGATAAACGGATGAAATCGGACAAAGGAGAGCAAATGAAAAAAACAGGCGCAGAAATTTTATGGGAATGTGTGGTGCGTGAAGGCGTGGAGGTGGTCTTCGGCTACCCTGGCGGGGCGAACATGCCGATCTACGACGCCATGCTCAGTTATCCGATTCATCATGTGCTGGTGCGGCATGAGCAGGGTGCGGCGCACATGGCGGATGGCTACGCACGGGCTTCGGGCAAAGTCGGCATGGCGCTGGCAACATCGGGACCTGGCGCAACCAATTTAATTACAGGCATTGCGACGGCGATGATGGATTCTGTCCCTGTGGTTTTTGTAACAGGGCAGGTTGCCGCGCACCTGATCGGCGGCGATGCCTTTCAGGAAGTGGATGTGACCGGCATCACCTTGCCGATCACCAAGCATAATTATCTTGTGACCCGCGCCGATGAAATTGCGGAAGTGGTGCGCGAGGCATTTTACATCGCCCGCAGCGGACGACCCGGCCCCGTGCTGATTGACATCTGCAAGAACGCGCAGGTGGAGCAATGCGAGTTTGAATATCCCAGAGAGGTGAAACTGGTCGGCTACCAGCCCGTTGATCATGCGCCAAAAGAATCGCTGGAACACGCCGTCAAGTTGATGGAGAAAGCACAGCGCCCCGTCATTTTGTGCGGACATGGTGTGTTGATGTCGAAGGCAGAAGAAGCGTTGATGAATTTTGCAATTAAGACTCAAACCCCGGTCGCCAGCACCCTGCTGGGCATCGGCGCGTTCCCCGCTTCACACGAATTAAGTTTGGGCATGATGGGAATGCACGGCGAAGTTCACACCAACCTTGCCATTCAAAACTCCGATTTGATCCTTGCCTTTGGAATGCGCTTCGATGACCGCGTAACAGGCACACTCAAAACCTACGCCCCGCACGCCAAGAAAATTCACGTTGAAATTGACCCGTCTGAAGTTCACAAAAATGTAGCGGTGGATGTTCCACTGGTTGGAAATTTGAAAACCGTGCTGATGGATTTGATTCCGATGGTGGATGAATACGACCACGACGAATGGAAGAAACAAATCGGCGACTGGAAAGCCGAAGGCGATTCGCGCAGCATTATGAACTGGGACCCAGACGGCAAGTTGCATGTGCCGCATTTGGTTTCGGATATTTGGAAGGCAACGGGCGGCAACGCAGTTGTGACCACCGATGTAGGTCAGCACCAAATGTGGACGGCGCAATATTATGCGCTCGACAGACCGAACCGCTGGCTGACTTCGGGCGGAGCAGGCACAATGGGCTTTGGGCTGCCCTCAGCCATTGGCGCGTGGTTTGCAAACAAAGAAGAGGAAGTTTGGGCGGTGGCAGGGGATGGCGGTTTTCAAATGACCGCCGCCGAATTAACCACTGCCGTGCAGGAAGGCGCCAACGTCAAGGTGGCGATTATGAACAACAGTTTCCTCGGCATGGTGCGCCAGTGGCAGGAGTTCTTCTTTGAGAAGCGCTACTCCGCTGTGAACATGCTCTCGCCCGATTTCGTGAAACTCGCCGAAGCGCACAACGTCCCCGCACGGCGCGTGACCAAACTTGAAGAGGTGGAAGAAGCCATTGCCTGGGCGCGCAGCATCAAAGGTCCCACCGTGATCGAATTTGTAGTGGAGCAGGAAGAAGCCGTCTACCCGATGGTTCCCGCTGGCGCGGCGCTGGATCAGATGCTGCAGAGACCACTGAAAGCATAATTACCAATTACCAATTACCTGTAATTAGTAATTGGTAATTGGTAATTAATGGAGATACTGATGAACTACACCTTTATCGCATTAGTCGAAAACAAACCTGGCGTGTTAAACCGCGTGGCGTCTTTATTTCGCCGCCGCAATTTCAACATCGAATCACTGGCAGTCGGGCGCACTGAAAAGCCAGACATCTCGCGCATGACTGTGGTGGTGGATTGCCCCAACGGGGATTATGACGCGCATAAAATTGAATCGAACCTGTACAAACTGGTAAATGTGATTGACGTGCAGGATGTCACCCACCAGCCATCCGTAACCCGCGACCTGGCTCTGATCAAAGTGATGGTAGGACCCGAAAAACGCGCCGAGGTCAACAGCCTGGCTGAAATCTTCCGCGCCCGCATTGTGGACGTGGCGGCTGATTCGGTGATTGTAGAAATCACCGGCACCGAAGACAAAATCGAAGGCATGATCGAACTGCTGCGCCCGCTGGGCATTGTGGAAATGGTGCGCACGGGACAGGTTTCGATGACTCGCGGAGTTAATGACGGCATACGGCGTATGCCCGGCGTAAATGGCAACCGCTTTGAAGATTTATCTGAAATGGCGGAAATGGCGCCTTAAGAACAATGCAGAATGAGGAATGCAGAGTGCGGAATGAAAAACAACCTGCAATCTGAAACTTGTAAGTTCAAACTGAATAAAAAAATCAAACTAGGAGAATAGAAATCATGGCAAAAATTAATTTTGGCGGCACAGTGGAAGACGTAGTAACCCGCGAGGAATTTCCGCTTGAAAAGGCGCGCGAGGTCTTGAAGAACGAAGTGGTGGCTGTGCTTGGCTACGGCGTGCAGGGTCCCGCGCAGGCAATGAACATGCGCGACAACGGCATCAACGTGATTGTCGGTCAGCGCGAAGGCACGAAGAATTGGGACAAGGCGGTTGCTGATGGCTGGGTTCCCGGAAAGACATTATTCAACGTGGAAGAAGCCGCCGAAAAAGGCACGGTCATTCAATATTTATTGTCTGATGCGGGTCAGCGCAGCCAATGGCACAAACTGGTGGAATGTTTAAACGAAGGCGACATGCTGTACTTCTCGCACGGCTTCTCTGTCACCTACAAGGATGACACGGGCGTCATTCCGCCCCCGCATGTGGATGTGGCGCTCGTTGCGCCCAAGGGATCGGGAACCAGCGTGCGCCGCAACTTTCTGGCAGGCAGCGGAATCAACGCCAGTTATGCCGTTCATCAAGATCACACCGGACGCGCAAACGAACGCGCCATTGCCCTCGGCATTGCCATCGGCGCGGGCTATTTATTCCCGACCACCTTCAAGAATGAGGTGTACAGCGACCTGACAGGCGAGCGCGGCATCCTCATCGGCGCACTGTCTGGCGTGATGGAAGCGCAATACAACGTCCTGCGCAAGCACGGACATTCCCCCAGCGAAGCCTTCAACGAAACGGTGGAAGAACTAACCCAGTCGCTCATCCGCCTCGTCGGCGAGAACGGCATGGACTACATGTACGCCAACTGCTCCACCACCGCCCAGCGCGGCGCGTTGGACTGGCATCCGCGCTTCCGCGATGCCGTTGCGCCCGTCTTCGACGCACTCTACGAATCGGTTCTCAGCGGCAACGAAGCCCGCATCACCCTCGAAGCCAATAGCCGCGAAGATTACCGCGCACAACTTGAGAAGGAACTTTCTGCTTTCCATGATTCTGAAATGTGGCAGGCTGGCGCAGCGGTACGGTCATTACGCCCGGAAAACTGGAAGAAATAGAGACTGGTAATTGGTAAATGGTAATTGGTAAATGGTAATTGGTAAATGGTAATTATTAATCTCCAATTACTAATTACCATTTACAACTGGAGTTTGTATGAGCAACTACGTAAAAATCTTTGACACTACCTTGCGCGA
>DYML01000089.1 GCA_020721605.1 Anaerolinea thermophila | reverse complement strand
TGGATTTTGGATTTTGGATTTTGGATTTTGGATTTTGGATTTTGGATTTTGGATTAACAAGTTCCATTATAAAGTAAGATTTGAAAGTAAAATAAATTCTAATGATGTCTCTCATCCTCTTTGACTTTGATGGCGTTCTCGCCGACACGCTGGGCGACCTGCTCCAATTTGGGCAAGAAGCCTGCAATGAACTGGGGATAATTCACACCGCCACCCAGGAAGATATTAATGCGCTGGAAGTGATGTCCTTTGCAACCTACGGAAAGCAGATGGGAGTTCCTCATTTTCTGGCAGATGAATTTGTGCGCCGCTGTTTAACAAAGTTTAGCGCAAAGAAATCCCCGCCGAAGATTTTTAAAGATATGGATCGGGTTCTTCAAAAATTATCTACAAAGCACAGCATCGGCATTATCACCGGCAACTCGGCGGCAGTTGTAAAATCTTTTCTAGCCGCGCATGGAGTTGCTGAATTTGTGCGCGTGATTTACGGGGTGAATGAACCAGGCACAAAGGTGGAGAAAATTTTACGGGCGCAAAATCAACTTGCGGCAGAAAGTAAATCCGTTTGGATGATAGGCGACTCTGGCAGCGACATCCGCGCGGCAAAAGAAGCCTCTGTCCAAAGCATTGCCGTCAGTTGGGGACACCAGAGCGCTGAAGTATTGACCCGCGCCGAGCCTGATTATCTTGTCCACTCGCCAGAAGAGTTATTAAAGGTCATAGACCGGAGGTTGGAATGGAAATGAAAAATATCCCCTTTGGGATAACCAACTGGGCAGAAATTACCCCAACCGAACACAAGGGAACGACAGGCGTGGCGCTTTGGCGCACACAACAATTTGATAATCTCCGCGTGCGGATGGTGGAATACAGCGCAGGCTATTGCGCCGATCACTGGTGCGAGAAAGGTCATATTTTGTTATGCCTGGAAGGTGAACTGCACACAGAACTTACCGATGGCAGAAAGTTTGTGCTGACCCCAGGGGTCAGTTATCAGGTGGCAGACCAAGCCGAAGCACATCGCTCACAGACCCAGATGGGCGCAAAACTTTTCATTGTAGATTAAAAACCTGCCCCGCAGAGGCAATGAAAAAGGGCGCAGAAATTCATGTATAATCCCGCCCCTATGAATACAACTCCTTCTTATGATCTTGTAATTTTTGACTGTGATGGTGTGCTGGTAGACAGTGAACCGCTTACCAATCAGATTTTTGTTCAAATGCTGGGCGAATTTGGCTACGAAGTAGACAGCGGAGAATATCTGCGCAAGTTTTCAGGCATCATCATGCAAAAGAGGCTGGAGATCACCTCGCAAACATTAAATTGGACTCCGCCAGAAAACTTCCTGTCTATTTTCTACGAGCGGCTTTGGGCGCGAACAGAAAAAGAACTCAAACCCGTACAAGGGATTCATTCTTTGCTGGAAAGTTTAACAACGCCCGCCTGCGTTGCCTCCAACGGGCGCCGCACAGAGATTGACCTGCGATTGAAAATTGCAGAATTAAACGGCTACTTTTGCAAAGCCATTTTTAGCGGCATGGAAGTGCCCCACCCCAAACCCGCGCCAGACGTATACCTTGCCGCCGCCGACTCGTTCAACGTGCCGCCTGAACGCTGCGTGGTCATCGAAGACAGCATTCCGGGAGTCACAGCGGCGGTGCAGGCAGGCATGAAGGTCTACGGTCATGCGGCATTCACCTCAAGCGAATCACTAAAAGCGGCGGGAGCCATTCCATTTGAAACCATGGCAGATTTGAAAAAAATTCTGGCGCAGTAAAATTTACAGCGCCCGCGCTTCAGAATAATTTACTTTGGCGGGTTAATGACGCGCAGCGCGGCGGGTGTTATCTTCCATATCCATAAAAATCAACAGGGCTTTGCCTACCGCCTGCAAGCCAATAAAATTCCATAACCCTGGAATGGCGGGTTGAAGCATCCAAAACAACTGCTGAAAAAAATCAGTAAGTCCCTGAAGCAGAATCAAACCACGCCCAACTTGAAGAATGAAAACTACCGAAGATAACGCCGCCTGCCCTGCGTAGTAGATCAACGCAACCCAGGCAAAAATATCGGCAAGGCGGGCAAGGCGCAACACCGAGTCGCGGTTAAAATAAGTTCCTGCAAAATTGGTTTTGAAATTATTTTCGCTCATAAATTTCTCCAGGTTCAATTTTATAATCAACCAGCAGCGCGGTTTGTTATAATTATATACGCTAGCAGAACAATCATCAGGGCGGGGAATGTTCCTCTTTTCCAGGTCTAATCACCGTTGGAAAAAAGGCAGCGCCACCCCTCTCTGAAATTCAGCAAAGAAGGCAGTTCACCCATGAGCCACGAAGAGACACCCCCACAGGATCATAAACCCACCGACTTTATCCGCGAGGCGGTTCTTGAAGATTTGCAAAGCGGACGCTTCAACCATGTCCGCACGCGCCTGCCGCCAGAGCCAAACGGCTATTTGCACATTGGGCATGTAAAAGCCTTTATGATTGACTACCTGATTGCAAAAGAAAATAACGGTGAATTAATTTTACGGTTTGACGACACCAACCCGGCAAAAGAAGAAACCGAATTTGTGGAAGCCATAGAAGAGGATGCGCGCTGGCTGGGCATTGAATGGGTAAAAGTGACCTACGCATCAGATTATTTTGACGAATTGTATGAGTGGGCAAAGAAACTTGTAAAAATGGGCAAAGCCTATGTAGACGACCAAACGCCAGAGCAAGTCAGCGCCAAACGCGGCACACTGACCGAACCCGGAAAAAACTCACCGTTTCGAGACCGTTCAGTCGCAGAAAATTTAGATTTGCTGGAACGCATGAAAAATGGTGAATTTGCAGACGGCTCGCGGATTTTACGCGCCAAAATAGACATGGCGCACCCCAACATTAACATGCGTGACCCAGCCATGTATCGCATTGTGCATCAGCCGCACCACCGCACGGGCGAGAAGTGGAAGATTTACCCGATGTACGATTGGACGCACGGGCAGAACGACTCAATGGAAGGCATTACCCATTCGCTGTGTTCGTTGGAATATGAAAATCACCGCCCGCTGTACGAGTGGTTCCCAGAGCAGTTGGGCGTCTTCAAGCCGCGTCAGATTGAATTTGCGCGGTTGAATATGACCTACACCGTAATGAGTAAACGTAAACTGCGCCGACTGGTAGAGGAGAAAATGGTCAATGGCTGGGACGACCCGCGTATGCCAACCCTGCGCGCCATGCGCCGCCGTGGATATACCGCCAAAGCCGTTCTCGATTTTATTCAACGTGTGGGTGTGGCAAAAAATTACAGCGTGAGCGATGTCTCTTTGCTTGAGGCTTGTGTGCGCGATGATCTCAATAAAAATTCCCTGCGCCGCATGGCGGTGATCAAGCCGCTCAAAGTGGTAATTGATAATTACCCTGAAGGTGAAACCGAAGAAATGAACGCGGTGAATAACCCCGAAGACCCCTCTGCTGGCTCGCGCAAGGTTCCATTCTCAAAGGTGATTTACATTGAGCAGGATGACTTCCGCGAGACGCCGCCGCCGAAATATTATCGCTTGTTCCCCGGCAATGAAGTGCGCCTGCGTTATGCGTATTTCATCAAATGCACGCATATCATTAAAGATGATGCGGGCGAGGTGATCGAAGTCCACGCCACCTACGACCCCAACACACGCGGCGGAGATTCAACCGATGGGCGCAAGGTGAAATCTACGATCCATTGGGTTTCTGCGCAGCACGCCAAAGCAGCCGAGGTTCGCTTATATGACCGTCTCTTTACAAAGGAAGACCCAGAGGAAGGTGAAGAAGGTTTTCTGGCGTGCATCAACCCCAATTCGCTAACCCTCTCAACTGGCTATGTAGAGCCGTCTCTCGCATCGGCAACCGTCGGCGAGCGATTCCAGTTTGAGCGCCTGGGCTACTTCTGCGTCGATTCAGACTCAAAGCCAGACAAACTGGTTTTCAATTTGACAGTCAATTTAAAGGATACCTGGGCAAAGATGGAAAAGAAAGGCAAGTAAGCCCAATGCCCAAACAAAAAGCCCCGCACATTCCATGCGGGACTTTTTGTTTGTCTTTCTACCTTGCCATGTTTCCCTGCCAATTTTCAACATTTTAAAGTACGCTCCACAAACGAGGAGATAATTTTATGAATCAAGAACCAGAGAAAAATTTTCAAAACAAATTACTGCTCTTCTCCAAAGAGACCCACGCAGACAAACGCCATAAAATTGAGTTGGAACTATGGAATGCCTACGGCGCAGAACGAGTTGTCTTTGTTTTGGATATGGCTGGCTTTTCGCTGCTAACCCGCAAATACGGCATTATCCATTACCTTTCCATGGTGCGCCGAATGCAATTAATTGCCGCGCCCATCCTCGAAACCTACGGCGGAACGCTGGTTAAATTTGAAGCAGATAATTGCTTTGCCACCTTCGCCGACACGCTCGCCGCAATTCACGCCGCCATTGCCATGCAATTGGCGTTCAATGCCTCAAACCTGCTTACCTCGGATGATTTTGATGTGCATATTTCCTGCGGGATTGATCGGGGAAAAATTCTACTGGTAGGAAATGAAGACTGTTTTGGAGATGCGGTCAATCGCGCCTGCAAACTGGGCGAAGATGTTGCCGCAGCGGGTGAAATTTTAGTCACCCAAGATGCATTACGCACCGCGCCCGCTCCATTGGATTTTGAACTGCGCGAGGTGAATGTTTCAATTTCGGGCTTAAACATCCCCGCGTACTCGGTGGAATATCAAAAAATGTAAAAAAGTAACAGCGGCTCAGGCACACTTTGCCAATGGAATGCCGGTAAAAAAAGATCGCGCTTTGAGCGCGATTTTTTTTACCTCTTCTCTAAAATCTCAATTGCATTTTTAATTCTTTGCAAACACTTCTCTCTGCCAATAATTTCCATGCTTTCAAAAAGCGGCGGGCTAACCTTTTGCCCCGTGGCGGCAACGCGCAAAATACCAAAAACCTGGTTGGCATTTAAACCGCTTTCTTCAATGTAAGCCCGCAGCGGCGGCTCGCAGGCTTCATGGCTAATCGTTGGCTGCGCCGCAAGAATTTGATACGCGCGCTGCGCAACTTGCGCTGACTGCTTTGCGTCTAACCCTTTGGCGATTAAATCTTCAGGAATGGGAGCAACCTCGTCTTTGAAAAAGAATGCGCCAAAGGAAATGCAGTCGTCGAGAGTCACCAGCCGCTCGCGGATGAGTGGAATCATTTGAAGCAGCACGTCATCTTTGACGTTTAATCCCTCACGGATGAAATAAGGCTTGAGGCGGGCTGCCAGGTCTTGAGTGGTGAAAAGACGAATATGCGTCGCGTTGAAATGATCCAATTTTTGAAAATTAATTGCAGCAGGAGATGGGGTGAGCGAGTCTATCGTAAAACGCTCCAGCATTTGCGGCACGGTCATCACATCATCTTCCGCCACGCCCCAACCCATCAACGCCGACCAGTTCAAAACGCCTTCGGGGGTAAAGCCGAGGTCTTGCATATCTTTAATAAAAATGGAATAGCCGTCTTTGATGGCAACGGCGGCTTCGCGCTTGCTCATCTTGCCTTTGCCGCTCGGTTTGAGAAACACCGAAAGGTGAATCCAGGTGGGTTCTTCCCAGCCAAACGCGCGGATAATATTAACGTGCAGCGGAAAAGTACCCAGCCATTCAGAGCCGCGCAGCACATGCGTAATGCCCATCTCGTGATCGTCCACAATGGCGGCGAGATGATAAGTGGGCAAGCCGTCTGTTTTGAGCAGCACATAATCATTGAGTTGGCTGTTTTCTGTTTTAATTTCTCCGCGCAAATGGTCGTGGGCAATGGTTGTGCCTTCGCGCGGCATTTTAAAGCGGACGATGTATTTTTCTCCATTGGCAATACGGCGGGCGGCTTGATCGGGGTCGAGCGTGCGGCAGGCTCCATCATAATGAGGATTCTCTTTACGCTTTTGCTGTTCTTGCCGTACGCTTTCCAATCTTTCGGGGGTACAAAAGCACGGGTAGGCATGACCGCCATTCACAAGCGTATGAATGTGCGCACGGTAAATTTCACGGCGATCCGTTTGGCGGTAAGGTCCATACGCGCCGCCAATGTCTGGACCTTCATCGTAGGGCAAGCCGAGCCAGCGCAACCCATCTATAATTTCCTGCTCGGCGCCTGGCACAGTCCGTGAAACATCGGTATCTTCAATGCGCAAAATAAACTGCCCGCCTGTTTTTTTTGCAAGCAGGTAATCATACAAAGCAACGCGGGCAGTGCCGAGGTGCATGTGACCAGTGGGAGATGGTGCAAGGCGGGTTCGTGCAGGTTTGACAGACAAGATGAAAACTCCTTAAAATATTTATATCAGTGCAAACTGCCACTTTTTCAGGGGCAGGATGATTGCTAAAATTCCATTTCTTTATGACGCATGGCAACGCTTTCGACCAATCCAATGCCAAGCATAAGCGCCGTCAGCCCGCTGCCGCCGTAACTGATGAAGGGCAGCGGCAGCCCAGAAACAGGCAGCACGTTTAGATTCATGCCGATATTAACGGAGGCTTGAAAAAATATTAATGTAGCCACGCCAATGCCGATCATGGAACCTGCAATATCACGCGACTTTTGAGCGGCGCGAATACAGCGCCAGACAATGACGGCGATGGTCAAAATAATCAGCCCGCCGCCAATCGCGCCAAATTCCTCTGAACTTGCGGCAAAGATAAAATCGGTGTGGCGCACCTTCAAAAAACGCAATTGGGTTTGCGAGCCGTAGCCATATCCCTCGCCAAATATTCCGCCGGCGCCAATGGCAATGAGCGCCTGCTGAACATTGTAACGGTTGCCGTAGGTGTCGTTTGGGTCGGGGACTACAAAATTAACAATGCGCTCCTGCTGGTATTGCTGTAAAAATGGAACGCGGATGCCAATGACCGAAACAACGATCAGAGCCACCACCACCACCACGCCCACTGCTGCTGTAATTAAAACATGCTTAACCTGCACGCCATTAACCCATAACATGACCGCCATAATGACCATTAAGACCAGCACATTGCTGAGGTTGGGCTGAAGCAAAATCATCAAAATAATACCCGAAGCCCACAAAATGGAACCCAATGCCCAGCGCAGGTCGCGCGGGCGATATTGAGATGCGTCAAAGTAACGCGCCAGAACAATAATGGCAACAATTTTTGCAAATTCGGTTGGCTGAAGCGAGAGGATGCCCACCGTAAACCAACGCTGTGCGCCAAATGCGGTTTGCCCAAAACCGGTTAAGGTGACCAGCAAGACCATAATGGCAATGTAAATAGGGCGGTACAATGCCAGCCAGTAACGGTAGTCAATGGAAGCAACTACAAAAATGACAGTAACGCCCAGCAGTGCAAAAAATATCTGACGCGTGACGAGCGGCAGCAAGACTTCGTTCCCCGCGACTGCCGAGCGAATCATTGCCGCGCCAAAAGAAGAGGCAAGGATGACTGCGCCCAGTAAAATAAAATCAAAATTACGCCACGAAAGTCCACGAATCATGTTGGTAATTGGTAATTGATAAGTTACGACAAAAAATAATATGGATGCAAGCAGGGTAGAGCAGGTTGATCTGTATTTTAAATAAAAAGATCAACCCGCGCGGTGACGCGCTGCGCCCCGCAGGGGAATATCTGCCACCAGTCGTTGAGTCCTGCCGTCTCGCTCCAGCCCAATTTGTACCGAGTCAGGATCAATTTCGATGTAGCGTGAAATGGCGGTTAGCAATTCATCTTTTAGTGCTTCCAATTGCCCTGGGGTTAGGTCGGTGCGGTCGTGAACCAGAACCAGTTGCAAGCGTTCTTTTGCGCTTTCGGCGCTTTTTTTGCGCGTGAAGAAACCCATCTTACTTCCTCCCCGTCAATTTTTGGATCGCGCCCCACAAGCGGTTTTGCGGTTCGAGATTCAAAAAAGGAACGTCCTGTCCTTGAATGCGCTTTGCAATGTTACGAAAAGCCTGACCCGCGCGGCTTTTTGCGTCTGTCACCACCGGTGCGCCCCGATTTGAGCCAATGATGACAGATTCGTCTTCTGGCACAATGCCAATCAGGTGAATGCCTAGCAAGTCCAGCACGTCATCGGCAGAGAGCATGTCGTTATTTTTGACCAATGCGGCATTAAGGCGATTAAGAATTAAAGATGGCGTGCCTTTTTCTTCTGCTTCGAGAATGCCCACCACGCGGTCTGCATCGCGCACGGCGCTGACTTCGGGGTTGGTGACAACCAGAACTCGGTCTGCGGCGGCGATGGCGTTTCTAAACCCGCGTTCAATGCCGGCAGGAGAGTCTATGATGATGAAATCGGCGTCGGGGCGCAGGTCATTACAGATGCGAATCATATCAGAGGGAGAGACTGCGTTTTTATCTCGTGTTTGCGCAGCGGGGATTAAGTACATGTCTGGGTAATGCTTGTCACGAATCATGGCTTGTTTTAGTTTACACCGCCCTTCAATTACGTCTACCAGGTCGTAAACAATGCGATTCTCAAGACCCATGATGACGTCAAGGTTACGCAAACCAATATCGCCATCAATACAAACAACCTTTCTGCCGTCTGTGGCGAGCGCGGTGGCAAGGTTGGCAACGGCGGTTGTTTTTCCTACGCCGCCTTTTCCAGATGTAACAGTAATCACTTGAGCAGTCATATTAATTCCTGTGAATAAAAAATTAACCTGTGTGCCAGATTTCAGATTGCAAATGTCCTTCTGGGTTAATGCTGGCAATTTCAGGCTTTGGGCTTTTTTGCGGTTTTAGCAAGGCGGAAACTTCAGTTGCGATACGCAGTTGTGTAGCAGAGAGGTCGAGCGCGCAGATGGTGGCAGTGCGGTCACCTTTTGCGCCAGCGTGAATCATGCCGCGCACGCGCCCCCATACTATGACGCTTCCGTCTGCCACAATTTCTGCTCCGGCGTTTACATCTCCCATTACAACAACATGCCCAGGAAATTCAACACGCTTTCCCGAACGCAGTGTTTTGTTAATGTAGAGCGCGGTGTCTTCTGCGGCATCGGCGCGCTGTGTTTCTTCGGGGCGCGGTTTGGAAATACGGGTCGCCAAGCCAAGCAATTGAGCGGTGTGTTCTGTGGTGGGCGATTCGCCAATGACTGCCCATAAAGATACATTGCGTTCCGAGAGTCTGTCGCGCAGGTCTACCAGATGATTAACTTTTAATATTTGCGAGCCAACGTCAATGGCAAGCCGAGCGCCTTGAAAAAAAGACGGACGCTCATCAATTTGCGCCAGCAGGGCAAAGCATAGGTCATCCCATGCCGCTGCGGTAAATGCGGCAAGAAGTCCATCGCGTATGCCTTTGATCTGAACAAGGGAAGTTGCTTTCTCCATAAATCCTTATTTTTATTATACCTGAGGCTTTGGATAAAAAAGAATTACAGGTCTATTGCCCCAGGGCGGGGTTTTCCTGAGCAATATCAATTGCCTTTAATTCAAAATAGGCTTTTATAACGCGCTCCACAATGGGGGCTGCAACACTGGCGCCTTCGCCCCCATGATAGGCAAATGCCACAACAATAATTTCGGGGTCTTCATAGGGCGCGTAAGACAAAGTCCATGAGTGGGTGGGCCATTTGCCAAAGTCACATTGGTTGGCGGCGCGCGCTACATCGTCACAGTATTCGGCGGTGCCAGTTTTGCCTGCCACCGCAATGGGAAACTGATTGAAGACATCGTAGAGTGTGCCAAATGCCGGGTCGGTGACTGCCATGCGCGTTCCGCCCCGCACTGCTTGAATGGCTTCGGGCGTAATAACTTTGAGGTCGTTTTCATTTAGGCTGCAATAACCGCCGTCACAAGAATAGCCTTTGATGATGGGGGTGGTGGTTACGTCCCATTTCGTGTTGGGGGTAAATGGCGATATTTGATAAGCGCCTTCAGTTTGAAAGGTGGTTACTGTAAAATCTTGTGGGTTGAACCATGCTTCCACCGGGTTGCCGTCTCCATCGGTAATGTTGCGAATGACGGTAGGCTGCATGAGTTTTCCGTTATTGGCAACGGTGGCGCCCGACATTAATATTTGCAAAGGTGTGGCAAGCACATAGCCCTGCCCTACGCTTGCGATGTAGGTGTCGCCGGTAGACCAGTTTTCGCCGGTGTTGATGCGTTTCCACTGCGGGGAGGGGATTAATCCCGTGGCTTCGCCCAATAATTGAATGCCCGATTCCTGGTCGTAGCCCAGTGCGCGCGCATATTCACGCAGGCGTTCAATGCCCAGCCCGCCTTGTTTAATTTGATCCAAATAGCCGCCGCCCAATTTATAAAAACAAACATTGCTGGAGTAGGCAATACATTGCTGAAAACTTATGGGTCCAAATCCTTCCGGTTTCTTTTCGTAAATATGATCTACAAAGGGGCGCGTGTTGAGTTCTGTACAAACGTCATTGGGATTGAACTTTTCACACAACTCCAGTTGACCAGGAGCATCTACAATGGTGTTTAAGTCTGCAATGCCTTCATTAAATGCGCCGGTGGCTGTGGATAATTTGAAGACGGAGCCAGGCGGGAACTCGGCAGAAATGGCGTTATTCAAAAGTGGGTGGCGCGGGTCTTGGCTTAATTGTTCGTAATAATAGGCGGGGATAATGCGGGCAAAGCGATTATTTTCGTAGGAAGGGTATGAAACCATGGCAAGAATTTCACCGGTCTTGGGGTTCATGGCAATCACCACGCCGCTTGAAATACGAATGGTGCCAAAGTAGGTGTTCCAAAAATTCATTTCTTGAATTAAAGATGCCTCGGCGACTGCCTGTAAACGGGTGTCTATCGTCAGGTAGACGTTGTTGCCAGGGAGTGTGGGGATGGGCGGTTCGAGGTTGCGCAGTTCCTGCCCTGCCACGTCAATTTGAACCACGCGCAAGCCGTTTCTGCCGGCAAGCAGGTCTTGCATGGAAGATTCAACACCAGAATAGCCAATTTTATCTCGGTTGGGGATGAAGCCTTGCACGCGCAACTCCTCTTCCAACGCGGCGGGAATGGGTCCAAGAAACCCAATTAAACTGGAGGTTAAAGAGCCGGTTGGGTAGTCGCGAATAGGTTCAATTTCAACCGTTACGCCGGGCCAGTCTACGGCGTTTTCTTCAGCCATCCGCGCAACATCTTCGGTAACATTGCATTTTATTTTTACAGGGCTGTAGGGAGCCAGCGTGTCTTGCAGCGCAACAAGCTGCCCAATAGCAGGACCCGGCACGCAAGCCGCAAATAATTTTGCTTGTGCCAAAGACTCATCGGTAACCGGTCCGCCGACGGGAACATCAATTAAAGCGGAAAGTTCACGATAAATCCGTTGAATGTCCGATTCATCGTCGGGCAGGTTGGCTGGGGTGATGACGATATTATAGGATGCGAGGTTTCTGGCAAGGATGTAGCCGTTACGGTCGTAAATAATGCCGCGCGGGGCGGGCATGCTGACTTCGTTGGTGTAATTATCAACTGCCCTAACCGTCCAGGCAGCGCCTTCAACAACTTGCAGAGTGACGAGACGAAACAGCAAGCCCGTGAAGGCGAGCGCTGCAATAATATAAAGTGCGGCAAGCCGCCATGTCTCAAAACGGACAGGACGGGATGTGGATGTAGAACTCATTCTTACTCCTCAGATGGATATACCCAGCGCGCAAGGTCGCGCATAAAGGCATACACAGGAATAGACAACAGCATATTAAGCAATAAACTAGGCAGGGTAATTAATCCCATTACATCGGTAAACACAAAAGGTGTGCCAGAAAGACGCAGAACAATAAAAGATATTAAGTGTTGAAATAAAGTTCCAAAAAATGTAACGCTAAACATCGCCAGCAATGGCGCCTGCCAAACTCGTTTTTGTAAGGCTTGCGCAATAAAGACCATACCCGCATAGCCAAACACCAAAACCAGCCAGGGCATGGTTGAAACAAAGGCGAGCATGGCACAGGCAACAAATGTCCAATGCCAGACAGATTTTACAGGCTTCTGCAATGCCCATGCGCTCAGAATTAGCAATGGTAAATCTGCATAGCCGGAGAGCAGTTTAACCTGGCTGACAATGGAAGATTGAAGAATCACTGCCAGGAGAAGCAAAGGGAACGCTACAATATTTCGCATGTTAGATGGTGGGGCGGGGGGAATTAAGGCACAAGCGGGGTGATGTCCACCGGTCGAAAGTTGGTGATGACGAGTACAATTTCCAGGCGGGTAAAATCAACTGCGGGCTGAACCGTTGCCTGTTGAAACAATTCAAATTCAAGGCTGCGCATGGTGACCACCTGCCCAATAATCATATCCGATGGGTAGCCGCCGCCCAGACCGGAGGTTAAAATTAAGTCACCTGGTTCTACGGAAGCATCCTGCGAAATCATATCCAAAGAAACGTCGCCAGTGACAGACCCAAACAATACCGCGTCAGTTTCTGCGTTTTGCAAATAAATATTAATGGCAGAAGCGGGGTCGGTAATGAGTTGTACGCGCGCCGCATCTGCGATGACTGCGTCTACACGCCCCACCAAACCTTGATTGGTGACAACGGGCATACCACGCCGAATATCGTCATTGGAGCCGCGATTGATGATGATGTAATGTAAAAATGGGCTGGGATCACGACCAATGACGGAAGCGGCTTTGTAGGTGCTTTCGGGGTTCGAGCGGGAAAAGGAGACCAGCGCCGCAAGAATTTCGGTTTCATTAACACGTTGTTGCAGTTCAATAACCTGAGTTTGCAGTTGTGACACCTGTGATTCCAACTCAACATTACGCGTGCGCAAAGAGACAATGTCGCGCGGCGCAGTAACAAAGTCTTGAATCCCGCGATAGCGGGAAGATGCCCATGTTTGAAATTCGACCAAGACAGAACTAAATTGCCTGGAAGCAGAGCCAAAAAAGCCGCCAAGCGCCAGCGCCAGAATCCCACCTATGACTAGAAAAACAATGGTTGTTTGTAAAGAACGGGAGTTCATATTTTATAAAGCCTGACAGAATATGTCAGGTTCGTGGATTACCCAAGAATGTGGCGCGTGCTGCCGCGCTCCAGACCCACCATGTAGCGCCCCAGCGTGTCAAACTCTTCAAAGATCATAGCGGCGCCTCGCGCAACACAGGTGAGGGGGTCTTCTGCAACCCAAACGCGCAATTTCAATTCGTCGGTTAGGCGCTCTGCCAAACCCTGCAAAAGTGCGCCGCCGCCGGCAAGGCAAATGCCCAAGTCCATCAAGTCTGCTACGATCTCCGGTGGAATTTCATCAAGCGCATCGCGCACGGTGTCAATAATAACCTGTACCGAGCCAGAGAGCGCTTCACGGATTTCGATGGAAGAGACTTCAACTGATTCGGGTAAGCCGGTGACAAGGTTACGCCCGCGCACTTCCATTGTTTTCTCTGGCTGTAATGGATATGCGGAGCCAATTTGCCATTTGACCTGCTCGGCGTTGCCTTCGCCGATGAGCAGGTTATATTTATTACGCAAGTATTGCACAACGTCCTGATCCATCTCGTCCCCTGCAACACGCAAAGAGCGCGAGGCAACCACGCCGCTCATGGAAAGGACTGCCACTTCTGTGGTGCCGCCGCCAATATCCACCACCATCGAGCCGCGAATCTCTCCGATGGGCAGACCCGCTCCCAGCGCAGCGGCAATGGGTTCTTCAATCAACATGGCTTGCCGCGCACCAGACGCCATGACCGCATCATAGACTGCGCGTTTTTCTACTTCAGTAACGCCGGTGGGCAACCCCACAATGACGCGCGGGCGCGGCAAAGGAACCATGCTTTGTTCGTGAACTTTGCCAATAAAATATTCAAGCATAACCTGGGTTACATCAAATTCGGCAATGACGCCATCACGAATAGGACGCACCACCACCACGTTGCTGGGTGTGCGTCCAACCATTTCTTTGGCTTCGAGACCAATTGCGAGGGGCTGCCGCAGTTTTTTATCCACAGTCACCCAGGATGGTTCATTAATGACAATGCCCTTACCACGAACATGTACCAATGTATTGGCTGTGCCGAGGTCAATGGCAATATCAAGAGAAAAAAGTCCCAACAGCCAGTTAATAGGATTAAAAGCCAAAATGCGCTCCAGAAAGAAATCTTTGCTTGTTCATAACATTCGGTCAAAATTATACCATGAGCGCTCAAAGCCATTTTTTACACGCAATACCGCACTGGGGGTAAAATACCCAATGGAATTCCAATA
>DYML01000088.1:11179-14233 GCA_020721605.1 Anaerolinea thermophila | reverse complement strand
TCATCTCAATATTTCGGGGTAAATAGGTGACTGTCACCTTTCCCCGTTTTTTTGAGAAGATACCACCGCCAAGGAGCATGATTTTGTTGTTTTTTCACTAGCGACCACGAATTTTCCACGGATAGGTCACAAATTCGAGCATTCGTGACCTATTCGTGGATGTTTGGCGGCTCAAATCGTCCAGTTTTGCGATGATTGGGTTCAGATTTGGAATTGCTGCCTAAAGTTTGTCAGGCTTGCACAATAAAAAAATACGATTTATACTTGTCGGGTCGTATGGCTCTGCTGATTTTGGCAGTTGCTGTAAAACCCTTACTCTTCTAGGAGAAGAAAAATGAAAAAGTTGTACTTTGTGATGGCGCTGTTGATCGTCGCTTCGATGGTCCTCGCCGCTTGTGGCGCCCCTGCCGTTGCGACAGAAGCGCCTGCTGCTGAAGCGCCTGCTGCTGAAGCGCCCGCCGCAACAGAAGCCCCCGCTGCTGAAGCGCCCGCCGCAACAGAAGCCCCCGTTGCGGAAGTAACCCTTGACGACTGCGTCAAGGAAGAAGTTTTCTGCGTAGGTCTCGTGACCGACGTGGGTAAAGTGAATGACAAATCCTTCAATCAGTCTGCCTGGGAAGGCGTTCAACAATCTAACGTTGATGGCGTAGCAGACCTCGTTCAGTTTGTTGAGACCTCCGATGCCAAAGATTACGCCAAGAACATCACCACCTTTGGCGATGCTGGCTTTGATGTCATCGTCACCGTTGGTTTTGGTATTACCGAAGCAACTGCTGCAGCCGCTGTAGTCTATCCCGATATTAAGTTCATCGGTGTGGATCAGTTCCAATCTTGGGAGTTTACTCCAGAGACCACCGACGATATTGCTAACCTGACTGGTTTGGGATATGCAGAAGACGTCGCCGGCTTTCTCGTTGGCGCGCTCGGCTCCATGATGTCCAAGAGTCACAAGATCGGCGCGGTTTGCGGTACCGATGTGGTTCCTCCCGTTTGGCGCTATGGTGAAGGCTACAAAGCCGGCGCCGCGTATGCCGACGGTATGAATGGCACCACCACCGAAGTTTTTGTTGTGTACCATAGTGATGTGGGTTTCGATAAGACCTTTACCGATCCTGAATGGGGCGCCCAAACTGCCAAATCCATGATGGATCAGGGTGCTGATGCAGTCTTTGGTTGCGGTGGTCTCACCGGCAACGGCGCCATCACTGCCGCCGCTCTGGCTGGCAAGTACGCCATCGGCGTAGATACCGACCAATTCCTCACTCTCCCCGAAGCTGCCCCTCGCATGCTCACTAGCGCAATGAAACTCGAAACTGCTGGTGTGGCTGAATTAGTCGCCGCTGCTGCAGATGGTTCAATTGTGGCTGGCAATTTCATTGGTGATACTTCCTATGCCCCCTTCCATGACCTTGATGGCGAAGTCCCTGCCGAAGTCAAAGCAGCCATGGAAAAGCTCAACGCTGGCTTGATGGACGGTTCCATCACCACCGGCGTTCCTGTTGCCAAACCTGCTGAGTAAATTAGCCCTGTAATAAAACAAAAAGGGAAAGAGGTTTACGCCTCTTTCCCTTTTTGTTTTAAGCCCGCCGCACATGGTAAGATAAAAGAAAACTCTTGACTTTTGGAGGCTTCAATATGCGTAAGTGGTTTTTGATTTTGGTGATGGCGGCGTTGCTTGTATTTCCCTCTTTTGCCCTGGCACAGGATGAAATTAAAATTCAATCGGTCAATGTCAGCCTGTGGCCCGAATACGATAAAACGGAAATGCTTGTCATTAATTACATTGTGCTTTCTAAAACAACCGCGTTTCCAGTTTTGTTGGATGTGCGTATTCCTGCCGATGCGGCGCTGCACACGGTGGCGGTGGGGCAGTCCAGTGACCAAGTTTCGGATCAAGGGGTGGATTACACCACCCAAAAAGATGGAGATTGGCTGGCGATTTCCATTAATGTTACCGGTCCTGCTGTGCAGATTGAATATTATGACCCAGGGCTTAAAAAAGAGGGCGACCAACGTTCTTATTTGTACCGCTGGTTAAGTGATTACGATGTGGCAGGCTTTGATGTAGTTTTTCAGGCGCCATTTGAATCTGCTGCTTTTAAATCCTCCCTTCCCTTGCAAGATGACGGCATTCACGCCGATCAAATGCAATATTACTTTTCTACTGTGGGCGCGGTGCCCGCCGATAAAATATTTACATTTGATTTGAACTATGAAAAATCAACCGACACGTTAAGCGTTTCCCGCCTTGAAGTGCAACCGGTCGTCGTAGACGAAGGTACCCTTGGGCGCGTGTCCTTGAATAATTATCTACCCTACATCATTGGCGGTTTGGGCGTTAGCCTAATTGTGGGCGGCGTAATCTATTATCGGCAGTCGGGGCGTTCTGATTCCAAAAAGCCCCGCCGCAGACAGGCAGCACGCGCCGAGCGGAACGAAAATGAAAGCGATGTGTATTGCGCTCAATGCGGCGCGCGCGCCCGAAGTGCAGACCGCTTCTGCCGTACTTGCGGTTCGCGCATACGGCAATCTGAAGAATAGCGTTTGGGGCTTGCAAGTGCTACTCAAGAGACAGTCACTTTAAAAGTGATTGTCTCTTTATTTTTGAGCAGACCACCTGGCATACACTGCCTGTGAGAGCAAACGGTTGGCGCTGGTTTCGCGTGTGACCAGTTCGCCGCTTTCCATCTTGCCGGTATATTGTTCCATAATCTCATCCAGCGCTTGCGCCACATGAATGGCAGAAGCGCGTACCGCGTACAGGGTGGCAATGACAAATAACGGCTGATCGCTCAGGCAGGCGCGGCACAGTTCAAACAAGTTTGGCAGGGATTTGTAAACTTCCCAAACTTCGCCTTTTGGTCCGCGCCCAAATTTGGGTGGGTCGAGAATAATGCCGTCATATTTCATGCCGCGTTTTTCCTCGCGCTGCATATATTTCACCGCGTCCTCCACAATCCAGCGGATCGGCTTTTCGTTCAAGCCAGATAAGGCTTGATTTTCACGCGCCCAGCCGACAGATTTTTTAGACGCATCCACATGGGTCACTTGCGC
>DYML01000088.1:0-11079 GCA_020721605.1 Anaerolinea thermophila | reverse complement strand
AAATTCCAATGCCCGCCGCTTTCTTCGGCGCTGGGTTGAAAGACCGCGTGTGCGGCATCCCAATTTCTTTGTGGCAGGGCGCGGCGCCACATGGCTTGTGATTCGGGGCGCTCAAAAATATATTTACCGAAGCGCTCCAGTTTGAGCCCATCGCCTGAGTCGAGTAATTCGTAATCCTGCCAGTTTTGGGCTTCAAGCAGGTTGTAGGAGGGGGTCTGCTGCATTTTTTTCCTTTGTATTTTGTAATTGAAACAACCAGTACTTAAGATTGTACGGAATTGATTATGTTTTTGACTTGATTTTTGTTTGTAAAACAGTATAATGTGGAGAGAAGTGGTAAAAAGTGGTAGACGAGCGCCGGTGCATCCGGCGTTCGCTGCATTAAAAGGATGATAGAACAAATGTTCTTAGGTCAATTTCAACACAATCTGGATGACAAGGGGCGCCTGATGATTCCGGCGCGCTTTCGTGATTTGTTGGAAGGCGGCGCCTTCATCACCCAGGGCTTTGATCACTGCCTGATGGTGATGACCGAATCCTATTTTAAGCAGGTTTATGATCGCATTGAAGCCATGAACCTAACCGACCCAATCGCCCGTCTTTTGCGCCGCTTAATTTTAGCCAACGCTTATCCTGTTGAAGCCGATAAGGTGGGTCGCATTCTTGTGCCGCAAAATCTGCGTACCTTTCTTGGCGTTTCAAACGGCGAACTGGTTTTGGCGGGGCAGGGCGAGTATTTTGAGGTTTGGACGCCCGCTTTGTGGAGCGAACAAATGGCTCTCTTGCAAGATACCGAAGCCAATGTTCAGCGGTTCTCTGCGCTTGATCTTTCCAAACCCGTTCTTTAATGGATGAGTGATGTCGCACATCCCTGTACTTTACAAAGAGATTATACACGCACTGCAACCCTGTGGTAACGGTCGTTATGTGGACTGCACTCTGGGCGCGGGCGGTCACGCTCGCGGAATTTTGGAGGCTTGTGCGCCAAATGGGCTTTTGTTGGGTCTGGATGTTGACCCGCAGGCGCTGGCGCTTTCTCGTGAAATCCTGGCTCCTTATGAAGAGCGCGCATGGCTCGTGCAAGCCTCCTATGTCACCCTCGCACAGCAGATTGCCGCTTTGCGCTGGGAGGCAGTAGACGGCATTCTACTCGACCTCGGCGCGTCATCCATGCAGTTTGACAATGCGGCGCGCGGGTTTTCTTTTATGCAGGACGGTCCGCTGGACATGCGTTTTGGACCCCGCGCATTTCAGAGCGCAGAGGATATTGTGAATACCTATGATGAAAAAGACCTCGCCGACTTGATCTTTCGCTACGGCGAAGACCGCGATTCGAGAAAGATTGCGCGTGCCATCCTACTGAGTCGACCGCTTCGCACCACCCGTGAGTTGGTTGCCGTCATCGAAAGAGCATCTCCCCGAAGAGGGGATCGGGTTCACCCTGCCACGCAAACATTTCAAGCCTTGCGAATTGCCGTCAATGAAGAACTGGAAGCGGTGCAGCGCGTGCTTCCGCAGGCAGTATCCAGCCTAAAGTCAGGCGGGCGGTTTGCCGTCATCTCCTTTCACTCCCTTGAAGACCGCATCGTCAAAGAATTTTTTCGTGAACAAAGCAAGGATATTTTTAATCCGCCTTATGAAAAAATTTACGCAGAGGAACGCAAGGCAGTGATAAAAATGATCAACAAAAAGCCGATTGTGGCTTCGGATGAAGAAATAAAGCATAACCCACGAGCGCGCAGCGCAAAACTGAGAGTGATAGAAAAAATTTAAAAAGTAATGTCGTTGCAGGCAGAAGATTAGAGCAACCTTGCAAAGACATGTTGAACAGAAAAAAATGAATATACAAAATGTAAACCACCTTATGCACGCTTATAAAATTGCTCCCTGGCGGGTTCAACGTCAGTGGGTTGGCAGCGCGCTGCTTGCGGTGGTTGCACTTGCCATGATTGCCACATTGTATTTGGATGTTACTTCTCAAGCCGCCATTGCCGGGCGCGAAATTCAAGAACTGACTGCGTCCATTTCTGCCAGCCAGCAAGTGAGCGCAGATCTGCAAACTCAACTGGCGGCGATCACCTCGGCGCGGGTCATGGAAGAACGCGCCCTGGCGCTTGGCTTTCGCCCGATGGAAACCGGCGAGGCTGAATACCTTGCTGTGCCGGGCTACTCGGTGCTGGAGCCGGATATTCTCTCCTCTGCGCCCCTTTTGCATCTCAGCGTATTGACCATTCCACCCGAATATAACGAATCTCTACTGGAGTGGGTAGATAAAAAAATTGCCAACTCTGCGCGAGGAATTCAATGAGGCAGCAGTATGCGCGCCGCACGCAGGTATTAACTGCTGTGATGGGCTTTATTGCGCTTGCCATTATTGTTCAAATGACCCGCATCCAAAACAGCCCAGAAGCCGCCATCTTCCGCCAGCAGGCATCCAATTACGCCTACGAACTGCGCACCTTCTACCCGGATCGCGGTGAAATTTATGATCGAAACGGGCATTTGCTGGCGGGCAATAAATCGGTTTATGAAATTGGGGTGGATTTAAACATCGTCAAAGACCCTCATGCCATTGCTTCTGCGGTTAGCGTGGAAGTGGGAATGGATTACGCCCAGGTGATTGGCGCCATTCAAAACCCCAGCGCCGATATTTCTTATGTGGTACTGGCAGATTTTGTAGACGTGCAGCAGGCGCTGCGCTTGCAAGAGCTAAAAAAACTACTGCAAAGTCAGGCGCAAGAAGGCGCGCTTGGCGGCTTAACTGGCTTGGAATTTAAATCTCACCCGCAGCGCAGTTACCCCGAAGACGCGCTTGGCTCAAACATCATTGGCTTTGTCAGCCGTGAAGGGCGCGGCTATTTTGGCATTGAAGAAAAATACGACACCCTGCTGGCAGGCAACCCGGTGCAGGCGCTTGTGCCAACCGACCCAAACAAGGCTTTTGAAATTCCGCGTGTGCTTAATGGAACGACCCTGGTTCTGACCATCAACCGCGACCTGCAAGCCTCCGCCGAAAAAATTTTGGATGAATCGCTTCAAACCTACGGCGCAGAAAACGGCACCATCGTGGTGATGGACCCGCGCAATGGCGAACTGCTTGCTATGGCAGTTACGCCGCGCATGGACTTAAATCAATTTTGGAACTACGGCAGCATCTACAACAATGCCAGTGAATTCAACCCCGCCATCTCCATGCCCTACGAACCTGGCTCGGTTACAAAAATTTTAACGATGGCAGCCGCGCTCGATAGCGGCACCGCATCTCCTGGAACCACCTATTTGGACACAGGCTCCATCTTGGTTGGCGGCGCGCTCATCCAAAATTGGGATGAAGCGCCCTGGGGCGTACAAGATATGACGGGCTGTTTGCAGCACTCGCTTAATGTCTGCATGGCAACCCTCTCCACGCAAATGGGCGCAGAAACTTTTTACGGCTACATGGATAATTTTGGCTTTGGTCATCTGACAGGCATAGACCTGGCAGGCGAAGCGGCAGGCAGGCTTAAAATTCCTGGCGACACCGATTGGTATCCGGTAGATTTGGGCACAAATTCCTTTGGGCAGGGCGTATCTGCCACGCCGATTCAAATTATGATGGCAGCCTCTCCCATTGCCAATCACGGGCGCACCGTAACCCCCCATGCGCTGTACGCTATGGTGCGAGACGGGCGGCAATACGACGTGCCAGCGCAGTTTGCCGGCTCGCCCATCTCTACCCAGACCGCTGAAACACTCTCTGGTATGCTTGCCGTCTCGCTTGAATCTGAAGGGTCAATGGCGCTGGTTCCTGGCTATCGAATTGCCGGCAAGACTGGCACTGCTCAAATTCCGGTCAATGGATTTTACGACAGCACAAAAACCAACGCTTCTTTTATTGGCTGGGGTCCGGTGGATGACCCGCAGTTTATGATCTACATCTGGTTGGAACGTCCCTCCGCATCCATTTGGGGTTCAGAAACCGCCGCCCCCGTCTTTGCAGAAATTGCAGAAAAAACCGTCATCCTTTTGGATATTCCACCCGACAGCATTAGACAGCAACTGGTGGCAAAATAAATATGCTCACCCTGGCAGATGTTCTCGAAGCCATGACTCACCGTGTGGTTCACAGCGCAAAAAACGCCGTGATTAGCGAGGCGGCGATAGATTCGCGCCAGAGCATTCCCAACTCGCTTTTTGTGGCAATCCCTGGTGAGCATGTGGACGGACACGACTATATTGAAGATGCTTTTAAGCACGGGGCATCTTTTGCTTTAATTCAAAAAGAAATGCCCGCATCCTTCCGCACTTTCGATTTGCGCGCCCCCCTTTTGGCAGAACCCACCCTAGACCTCTCACCGCCTCTCTGCTTGCGGGTAGACAATACCATCTCTGCCTTGCAGCAGATTGCCCGCTTTTGGCGCCGCAAATTAAACTTGCGCGTGATCGGAATCACCGGCAGCGTTGGCAAATCTACCACCAAAGAAATGACCGCCGAAGTGCTTGGCACACGCTATCACACCTTGCGCAGCCCCGGTAATTTAAATAACGAAATTGGTCTGCCGCTTAGTTTATTAAAACTGGATGCCAGTCACGAGTGCGCCGTTTTGGAAATGGGATTTTACGTCCCCGGTGAAATTCAACTCTTGTGTGATCTTGCCCTGCCGCAGGTCGGCGTAGTAACCAATGTTGGCACAGTCCATGCGGAACGCGCCGGGTCACAAGAAGCCATTGCGCGGGGTAAAAGTGAACTGGTGCAGGCGCTGCCCGCCGACGGGGTTGCCATTTTGAATTTTGACGACCCCTGGGTGCGTAAAATGGAAGAGAAAACCAAAGCGCGGGTCTTCTTTTATGGGCTTTCCCCCGAAGCCGACTTGTGGGCAGACCAGATCGAAGGTTTGGGCTTGGGCGGCATTCGCTTTCGCTTGCACTACAAAGGCGAGGTCATTCATTCGCATGTCCCCATGATCGGGCGACACTCGGTGCATACCGCCTTGCGCGCCGCCGCCGTTGGGCTAAACGAAGGCTTGACCTGGCAGGAAATTTTTGAAGGTCTCTCGCATGGGCAAACCCAACTACACCTTGTTGCTGTTCGCACCCGCGCGGGCGCCCTAATTTTGGATGACACCTACAACGCCTCGCCAGAATCTATGCTTGCCGCGTTGAACCTGCTGGACGAAATGGACGGGCGCAAAATTGCCGTGCTTGGCGACATGCTGGAACTGGGGCAATACGAAATTCAGGGTCACGAAATGGTGGGCTTGCGCGCCGCACAAGTTGCAAAACTGCTGATTACCCTCGGTCCGCGCGCGCGCATGATCGCCGCCGCCGCCCGCCGTGCAGGGCTGCGCGACTCGCAAATTTTGGAATTTGAACAACCAGAGCCAATTATGGACTGGCTTAATACAAACCTAAAATCAAATGACGCCGTGTTGATTAAAGGCTCGCGTGGGCTGCGCATGGATCGCATCACCGCCGCGTTGGAGATTTAATTGTGAGACAGGTAGCCCTTTCACTCAGCCTTGCCGGTCTTACTTTTTTAATGACTGCCATTTGGGGCGGTCCGTTGCTGCGTATTTTGCGCCACTATAAAATTGGCAAGATTATCCGCGTGGAAGAGCCGGGTCATCATGGGGTGAAGATGGGAACGCCCACCATGGGCGGCGTGATGTTTATTCTGCCGGTCTTATTATTTAATGGGCTGCTTAACGCAGTGGCGTTGATTGGCTTAACCACCAGCGGCGTGGGGCGCTCTGTCCTGGTTCCCATGGCGGTCATGCTGGGCTTTGCCATTTTAGGCGCCGCAGATGACTGGGAAGGCATTCGCGGAAAACGCAAAGGGGACGGAATGCGCGCCCGCACCAAATTTGTCTTTCAGGTCGTCCTCGCCCTGGTGACTGCTTATATTTTAAAATACCGCATGGACGTGCCAGACCTGTACTTCCCTGGTCTGTTTTTTGAAATTGAACTTGGCTGGCTCTATGTGCCAATTGCGGCATTTATCATCGTTGCCGAATCCAACGCCATCAACTTCACCGACGGCTTGGACGGGCTGGCAGGCTTAATCGCCGCCACCGCCATTGCCTCTTTTGGCGGCATTGCACTGGTGCAAGAGCAAATTTATCTGGCGCGTTTTTGTTTTATTTTAGTCGGCGCGTTGTTTGGCTTTTTATGGTTTAACGTTCACCCCGCCGAATTATTTATGGGTGATACCGGTTCGCTGGCGCTCGGCGCGGTGCTGGCAGTCGTTGCCCTGCTGACGGGGCAATGGCCCATGCTTCTTGTTATTGGCATCATCCCGCTGAGTGAAATGTTGAGCGTGGTGATTCAAATTGGTTATTTCAAAATGACAAAAGGCAAGCGCTTTTTCAAAATGGCGCCGATCCATTTGCATTTTGAATTGCTCGGCTGGAGTGAAACGCAAGTCGTCCAACGCTTTTGGCTCATTGGGCTAATGGCGGCTTTGATTGGCATAGGACTGTCGCAGGTTTAATATGGGTTGAACGTTAAACGTTTAACGTTCAACGTGAAAATATGACCAACTGGACAAACACCCACACCCTTATCCTCGGAGCGGCGCGACAAGGCATTGCCCTTGCCCGCTGGCTCTCCCGTCACGGCTCGCATGTGACCCTGAGCGATTCGCGCAGCCTGGAGCAGCTGGCTCCCGCCCGCGCCGCGCTTGCCGATGCAAATATAAAATGGGCGGCGGGCGGTCATCCGCTGGAACTGCTCGACGGCGTGGACGCGCTTTGCCTCTCTGGCGGCGTTCCGCTCAACTTGCCCATCGTACAGCAAGCCGTCCAGCGCGGCATTCCGCTTTCCAACGACAGCCAAATTTTTATGGAAACCGCGCCCTGTAAAACCATCGGCATCACCGGCTCGGCGGGCAAAACCACCACCACCACCTTGATTGGCGAAATGGCAAAGAGAAATGCGGAACATTCCGCATTCCGCATTCCGCATTCTGCGTTTGTCGGCGGCAACATCGGCGATCCGCTCATAAATTATGTAGACGATATGACTGCGGCAGACCTCGCCATCCTTGAGCTTTCATCCTTTCAATTGGAACAGATGACCATCTCTCCCAACATTGCGGCGATCCTCAACATTACGCCCAATCATCTGGATCGTCACGGCACAATGGATGCCTACACTGCGGCAAAGGCGCATATTTTAGAGTTTCAAACCTCAAATGACTGCGCCATCCTCAACCACGACGACAACGGCGCGTGGAATTTGCGCAACCAGGTCAATGGCAAACTTTTGACCTTCAGCCTGAAGGAATTGGATGACCGCTTTGACGGCGCCTATTTGCAGGATGAACTGTTGAGTCTGCGCGAAGGCAAAGCCTACCTTCCCTTGCTGCCCCGTCACGCCATTCAACTGCGCGGCGATCACAACGTGGCAAATGTGCTTGCGGCATTCGCCATCGGTCACGCGGCTGGATTCAAACTGGACGCCATGCTCGAAGCAGTGGCTGAATTTCGCGGCGTGCCGCACCGCCTGGAACTGGTGCGCGAATTGCGCGGCGCGCGCTGGTACAACGACTCCATTGCCACCGCACCAGAACGCAGCATGGCTGCCATTCACGCTTTTGATGAGCCTATTGTCTTGCTGTTGGGCGGGCGCGACAAGCAACTGCCCTGGGGTGAAATTGCCCAATTGATTCACAAGCGCGTGCGGCATGTGGTGGTTTTTGGCGAGGCGGCAGAACTGATTCAGAAAGCCGTATCCGCTGTCGGCGGGGCAAAGGTCTCTTTTCACCGCGCCGCCAGCCTCAAAGAGGCTGTCATGCTCGCCGCCAACGCCGCATCCCCTGGCGATGTGGTTTTGCTTTCACCAGGCGGCACCAGTTACGACGAGTTTAAAGATTTTGCAGAGCGAGGAGAAGCCTTTAAAAAATGGGTACTGGAACTTTCGTAAACGACCGACCTTACATGCCCCGCTCACGGGTTTCACGCGGCTTTGACATGCCGTTGTTGATTTCTGTTGTGGCATTAACCGTTTTTGGGCTTGCCATGCTCTACTCTTCTTCATGGGATTTTTCGCTCGGCGTCTATGGAGACGCCATGTATATGTTTAACCGTCAAGTAACCTGGCTGGGCATTGGCTTGGTTGTGGCGGCGCTGCTTGCATTTTTTGACTATCATTACTGGCGCAGCCTGGTGGTGCCAGTCATGGCAATTACCATCGGTTTATTAATTACCGTCTTGTTGATGAAGGGCATTCGCTTTGGCGCCAAACGCGCCATGTTGGATGGTTCGGTGCAGCCTTCTGAACTGGCAAAACTGGTTTCAATTTTATATCTCAGCGTTTGGCTGTATGCCAAGCAGGAATATCTGCACGACCTTTCCCTTGGCTTAATTCCGCTGGGCGTTATTCTCGGCGTAGTGGGCGGATTAATCTACCAGCAGCCAGACTTAAGCGCCGCCGCCACCGTCTTAATGCTGGGCGGCTTGCTCTTCTTCCTTGCCGGTGGAGATTTAAAACAAATTGGCGCGTTGCTCATTATTGCATCACTTGCCGCCTGGCTTGTGGCATCCATTAGTTTAACTGGGCAGCAGCGCGTGGCAGATTTTGTGGCGGGCATTAAAGACCCATTGCAGGCTTCCTACCATGTGCGCCGCTCTTTTGAAGCCATTGTTCATGGCGGCTGGTTTGGCGTTGGCTTGGGTCAGTCTCAATCTAAGTTAACGGGCTTGCCCGTGCCGCCCACCGACAGCGTATTTGCAGTGGTGGTTGAAGAACTTGGCTGGTTCGGCGCTGTGGGATTAATCTTCCTGTACGGGTTTCTCGTTTGGCGCGGTCTGGTGATTGCGCGCCGCGCACCCGACATGCTTGGAACCCTGCTTGCTTCGGGGCTGGCAATTTGGATTGCGTTTGAAGCGCTGGTGAATATGGCGGTGATGGTTGGGCTGTTGCCCTTTGCAGGCAACGCGCTGCCCTTTATTAGCGCGGGCGGCTCCAACCTGGTTGCCACCTTTGCCGCGCTTGGCATTCTCTTTAATATCTCGCGCCAAAAAGGCGAGGGTACCATCTCGGATGATGAATGGAGGTCTTATAGTGCGGTTGCTCATTTGCGCTGGGGGAACAGGCGGCGGGGTATATCCCGCGCTCGCCGTTCTCGAAGCGTTGAAAAAACTGCAAGTTGAAAGTTCAAAGGTTGATGCCCATCAACCTTTCACCTTCCAACCTGAAACCCTGCAAACCCTTTGGGTCGGCGGTGAAGGCGGCATGGAAGAGGAACTTGTGAAGCGTGCGGGAGTTCCCTATCGCGCCATTCCTGCTGCCGGTGTGCATGGCGTGGGTCTGCACGCGCTGCCGGGCAATGTTGCCAAACTCCTGCGCGGCGTACTGGCTTCGCGCCAACTTCTGCGCCAGTTTAAACCCGATGCGCTTTTTTTCACCGGCGGCTTTGTTGCCGCGCCTTTGGCGGTGGCAGGCATGAGCATTCCTACCGTACTGTATGTGCCTGATGTAGAGCCAGGTCTTGCGCTTAAATTTCTTGCCCGTTTTGCGGATAGAATCACCGTCACGGCAGAAGACTCAAAGCGATATTTTCAACGCCGCGCGCGAGTGATTCTCAGCGGCTACCCGCTACGCACCGACCTTTTGACCTGGTCGCGCGACCAGGCATTTTCTCACCTCGGCTTGGATTCTTCCCTGCCCACCTTGCTTGTCACCGGCGGAAGCAAAGGCGCGCGTTCCATTAACACGGCAGTCTTGCAGCATTTGAGCGGCTTGCTGGGCATGGCGCAAGTGATTCACATTAGCGGCTCACTCGACTGGCAGACGGTAGAAAAAGCCGCTCAAAATTTACCCGCGCCGCTTCGCCGCCGCTATCATCCCATGCCTTATTTACACGAGATGGGCGCCGCCCTTGCCGCCGCAGACCTGGTCGTCTCGCGCGCAGGGGCATCCACCCTGGGTGAGTACCCGCTCTTTGGCTTGCCCGCCATTTTAGTTCCGTACCCGTATGCCTGGCGTTATCAAAAAGTGAATGCCGATTTTCTTGCCGAACATAACGCGGCTGTTGTTTTGCAAGATGAACTATTAAACGATGAACTGTTAAACTTGGTTAAAGACCTGCTGCAAAACCGCCATAAACTTGAAGCCATGAGCGCCGCCATGAAAAAAATTTCACACCCCAACGCCGCAACCGTTATCGCCAGTCAATTGCTTGAACTGGCAGGAGGACAGCCCCTATGATGAGCATTGTGTATCTCTTTTGGATGTATGTTTTTCTCTTTGCCGTAATTGGCGCCATGCGCGGCTGGGCAAAAGAATTGATGGTCGCCTTCAGCGTGGTCACTTCACTGGCAGTGAACTTGCTGTTAGAGAAGTACATTCCCCTCGTCCGCGACCTGGACAAAGCCAGCGGCTCTGTCTTTTGGATTCGCACCCTAATTTTGATTGCGCTGGTTTACTTTGGCTATCAGACCGTGTCCATTTCGCGCTTTGCTTCCAAAGCCGTGCGCGAGCGTTTGCAAGACTCTTTGTTTGGCGCAGTGCTGGGCGGCTTTAATGGCTATCTCATTGCCGGCTCCATTCTTTTTTACAATCATGTGGCAAACTACCCCTACCGCGAAATTATCAGCCCCGCCACAGACTCGGCAGTGATTCAAGCCATTGACTTAATGATGAAATACATGCCGCCGCGTTTCTTGGGTGAGCCAGGCATTTACTTTGCCGTCATCATCATCCTCATCTTTATCATCGTCGTTTACATCTAGCCGTTTCCTAATTTCTAATTACCCATCTTATGACACGCGTTCACTTTATCGGCATTGGAGGTTCGGGGCTTTCTGCCATTGCGCGCCTGCTTAAAGAAAGCGGCTACATGGTCACAGGCTCAGACCGGGCGCTTTCGCAATTTGCGCTTGACTTGGAAAAAGACGGCGTCTCTGTTTATATTGGGCATCACCCGCGCAATATCAGCGGAGCAGACCTCGTCATTCGCTCCTCAGCCATAGCCGACGACAACCCCGAAGTGATCGCCGCCACCCAAAAGGGCATCCCTGTTTTAAAACGTGCCGATTTTCTGGGGCGTTTAATGGCAGATCAGACGGGCATTGCAGTGGCTGGCACACATGGAAAAAC
>DYML01000087.1:3871-14299 GCA_020721605.1 Anaerolinea thermophila | reverse complement strand
TGTCACTAAAAAACTAAGAAACGATCCACGTTCCAGTTTCGCCTTTGAGCGCGCGCCCGATATTTTCGGGGTTGGTGATGAGCGCTTCCTTGCCGCCATTTTCAAGATACCAGATGACTGCCTGAATCTTGGGCGCCATGGAGCCTTTGGCAAAATGCGTGCCTTCGGCGAGGTAGGCTTTGGCTTCGGCGAGGGTGATTTTGTCGAGCCATTTTTGTTCGGGTTTGCCAAAGTTGATGGCGACTTTTTCAACAGCGGTGGAGATGACAAACAGTTCGGCGTTGATCTGGCGCGCCAGCAGGGAGGAAGCAAAATCCTTGTCAATCACTGCGGCAACGCCTTCGTAGTTGCCATCGCCTGGGTCAATGACGGGAATGCCGCCGCCGCCCACTGTGATGGTGATGATGCCTTTTTCAAGCAGGGTTTGGACGGTTTCCAGTTCGACAATTTCTTTGGGCAAGGGGGAGGCAACCACGCGGCGAAATCCGCGCCCGGCGTCTTCCACCACTGTCCAGCCTTGTTCTCGCTGACGGCGCTCGGCTTCGGCTTGATCCATAAAACTACCGATGGGCTTGGTGGGCTTGTGAAAGGCGGGGTCATCTTTATCCACAAGAACCTGGGTAATGATCGTGACCACCTTCTTTTTAATTCCACGCTGATATAGAATATTTTGCAGGTTTTGTTGCAGGGCGTAGCCAATGGCGCCCTGGGTATCCGCGCCGCAAACATCCAGCGGAACTTCGTGCATACCGGCGGCTTTGGCGGCAATTTCGGAGCGGCGCAAAATATAGCCAACCTGCGGTCCGTTTCCGTGCCCAATTGCCACATCCCAGCCTTGCTCGATCATGTCGGCAATGTGCAGGGCAGTTTCCTTTGCGGCGTCGTATTGGCTTTCCACGGTGACGTGCTTGTCATCCTTGATCAGCGAGTTGCCGCCAATTGCAATAACTGCGAGTTTATTGGTCATGTGGTTTCCTTTGAGGAAAGCAGTGAGAAGTAAAAAGGAATAAGAAAAACCGCCTACTTTTTACTTCTCACCTTTTACTTTCTATCCCATTGTTAAAGCCATGACGGCTTTTTGCGCGTGGAGTCGGTTTTCAGCCTGGTCAAATACCACAGACTGCGCTCCGTCCAAAACACTGCTGGTAACTTCAATATCACGGTCGGCGGGCAATGGGTGCATGTAAATAGCGCCCGGCTTGGCAACCTTCAGTTTGGCGTCGTCCATAATCCAATGCTTGTACATGTCTTGGAGTTTTTTGCCTTCAACTTTGTCGTTTGTGGTCAAAAGCGGTCCCCAAGACTTGGCGTAAATTACGTCGGCGTCTTTGCAGGCTTCGGTCATGCCGTCTTTGGTGTCAATAATTTCAAAGTTGGTGCCGGCGAGTCGGGCTTGTTCTTGTGCCTGGGCAACAATTTCGGGCATAAGCGGGAATTCGGGCGGGTAGGCGAGGGTTACATCCATACCAAAGCGCGGCATTTGGAGAATGAGAGATTGGGGAACGGAGATCGGCTTGAGGTAGGAAGCGGCATACGCCCAGGAAACGACGATCTTCTTCTTGCGCAGGTCTTTGCCTTTCTTTTCTTGAATGGTCATCAGGTCGGCAAGGCATTGGAAGGGGTGATATACGTCACATTGCATGTTGAGGACAGGCGCGCGTGAGTTCTTGGCGACTGCGTTCAGGTAGTTGTTGCCGTCTCCAAAATCACAATGACGGATGGCAATGCCGTCGAAGTAACGACCAAAGATTTCACCAATTTCTACGGGGGTATCGCCGTGTGAAATTTGGGTGGTGTTGCTGTCAATGAAGGCGCCGTGTCCGCCCAGTTGCGCCATGCCGGCTTCAAACGAGCCGCGCGTGCGGGTGGAGGAGAAGAAGAAGAGCATTGCCAGCGCCTTGTCGCGCAGATAGGGGTGCGGCTCGCCGAGGGCGCGTTTGCGTTTTAAGTCCCAGGCTACTTCGAGAACGGTTTCAACTTCTTCTTTGGTGAAGTCGAGGTCTCCAATGAAATCTCGACCGCGAAAATTGGTTTGCATGGTATTTTAATCTCCTTAGTTTAAGTTTATTTGATCAAGGACGGGAGGATAGCGTAAAACTCGGTCGCTTTGACCACTTCGTCCAGTGAAACAGAGTCGCGCACGGTGTGGGCGGTTTCTTCATCTCCCGGACCAAATCCAATGGAGGGAATGCCAGCCTTGCCAGCCCAGTAAATGCCATTAGTAGAGAAGTTCCACTTGCCAGCAGGGGCGTCTTCCAAGCCAATCTGCACGCGGGCTTCCTGCCCTGCTTTAACCAGTGGGTGTTCCGCTTCCAATGCCCAGGCGGGGAAGTATTTATCAACTGGGAAGACGAAGCCGGTGTAGGAAGGTTCATCATAGAAGAGTTCTTCCACTTTGACGGTGGCTTTAAATTCGACAGGGATTAAATCCGTCACCTGTTTGACAACCTGTTCTTTGGTTTCGCCAAAAGTCATACGGCGATCAATATAGATGACTGCTTCGTCGGGGACGGCGTTGATGGACGGGGTCTGAACTTTCATGTCCGAGACGGTAATTTTGCCGTGTCCCAAAAATTCATGGTCGCCCAGTTTTGATTCCAAATCTCGTATGCCGGCGATGATGGGCAGCAATTTATAAATGGCGTTTTCGCCGAGATGATTACTTGCCGCATGAGCCGACTTGCCTTTGGCGGTCACTTTCATTTCGAGGCGTCCTTTGTGACCGCGATAGACAAGCATTTTGGTCGGCTCGCCGATGATGGCGAAATCGGGTTTAATTTTTGGGTCTACTTCTACAAAGGTGTTGGGGGCAATGCCGTCACACCATTCTTCCATGTTGCCAAAGTAGTAGGCGGTGTAGCCCTCTAGCAGCCCCAAGTCGCGGGCAATTGCCAAACCGTAGACCATGCCGGGGGTGCTGTTTTTTTCATCACAGGCGCCGCGCGCGTAAAGAATGCCGTCTTCCACCTTGCCGATGAAGGGGTCCCATTCCCATTCGCTGGGGTCGCCAATGCCAACGGTGTCTATGTGTGAGTCGAAGACGATCACTTTTTTGCCGTTGCCAATGCGCCCAATGGTGTTGCCCATTTTGTCAAAGCGGACTTCGTCGTAGCCAAGTTTTTTCATTTCGGCTTGAATGCGCTCGCCTACGGGTCCAATTTTTGACTCCATGGAGGGGATGGCGACAATATCACGCATAAATTTAATAATGTCTTCGCGCGAGGCTTCCACGCGCTTTTGAACTTCTTTAATTTTTTCGATCATTTTTATCTCCTTAATTGGGTTTGCAAAAAAATAAACATTGTACAAAATTTAGCCACCCACCCGCCGGACGACGTGAAAGTGGAAATAGCCAGGAATGAAGTAACTTAGGGAGTAATCTACAACTTTGGCGTTTTCATCAAACAACTGTGAATAAAAATGCAGCAAGACATCGCCGCGTTGAATTTCGAGCGCTTTGGCAACTTCGGCAGTGGCGCCCAGGGCGCTCACATTGGCGCGTGAGGTTTTCAAAATGTCGCCGCGCTCCAGTAGAAAATCCAAAACAGAGCCGTGAAAGTCAGTCGCGACATCGTCTACGCGCAAGACGTTTTCTGGCAGGGTGTCCACCAAGTAAGCAACCGGTCGCCCATCAGCGCGAATCACACGGCGGATGCACAACAAGCCGGCGCCCACTTCCAGCCCTAGTTTTTCGGCGAGGGTTTCATCTGCCGCGAGAGGCTCTACGCTTAAATGGCTGACCGAGATGACCAGCCCCAGGCGTTTTGCCATTGTTTCCAGGCTTTCCAGCACTTCCAGCCCGCTGTCTAGCGCTTGCACTTTGCCTACGACAAAGGTTCCCGATCCTTGCCTGCGGCGCACAAGCCCTTGTGTTTCAAAGGTGCGCATGGCGTCACGCAGGGTGGCGCGTGAAACGCCCAATTGCTTTGCAAGTTCAGGTTCGGAAGGCAGGCGTTGACCGGCGGGCGTGCGGTCAATAAGCCCAGATAGGTCGGCTTGCAAACGTTGAAAAGGGAAATTTGACATACGACCTCAATTGTCCAAGACGGGTATTCGTTCAAAATTGACAACGTCCACCAGCCCTTTGTCTGAAATGCGCAGTTCGGGGATGACGACCAAAGCCAGCAAACTCAATTGCATGTTGGGGTTGTTTAATTCACAACCGCAAGTTTTAAAGCCCTCCAGCACGGTTGCGGCTTTCTGCGCTACCAGATCGGCGTGTTCGTTGGACATAAGACCTGCAATTGGCAAATCTACCAGCCCTACAACTTCGCCGTTGATGACGACCACCTGCCCGCCGCCGCATTTTGACAGGGCGTTGGCGGCAACTGCCATGCTTTCGTCATCTGTGCCAACTACCAGCATGTGATGGCTGTCGTGAGCAACGGTGGAGGCAATTGCGCACTTTCTTGTAAATTCAAAGCCGTTGACCAAGCCCACAGTTACCTTGCCTGTTGCGCGATGCCGTTCGACGAGCGCTATTTTGGCAAGGTCGCGGCTCAAGTCAGATTGGACTTCTCCGCTCTGGGCTTTGACTTTCATTTTGAGATGGCGGGTGGGCGCTTGATTTTCGATCACGCCGATTACATGCGCCACAACCTCTGCCCCGTCTATAGCGTGCGTGCGAAGGGCAAAATCTGCCGATGTGAGGGTGCGCAGCAAATGTACCGACTTGGTTGCCCATTTGGGGTATTGGACTGAGGGCAGATCCACGAGCCATGCGCCAGATTCTGCAATGATTTGTCCTTTGGCAATCACTACCTCGGCTTTGAAGTTTCGCAAGTCATTAACCAGCAGCACATCTGCCCAGCGCCCTGGCGCAATCATGCCCATTTCTTTGGTCAGCCCAAAATGTTCGGCGGTGTTAATGGTCATCATTTGAATGGCAGTTATGGGGGGAAGTCCCTCCGCAATGGCGTGGCGCAGAACGCGATCCATGTGACCTTCCTGCGTGAGAGTGGCGGCGTGCGAGTCATCTGTGCAAAGAATAAAGTGGCGCGAGTCTAGTTTCTTTTCGGTAATGGCTTTAACCTGCGCTGCCACGTCGTGCCAAGCAGAGCCGTAGCGCAGCATGGCTTTCATGCCCTGGCGCACGCGCGCCACAGCGTCTTCAACCCGCGTGCCTTCGTGGTCGTCTTCAGCTCCGCCTGCCACATAGCCATGAAAGGGCAAGCCTAAATCGGGTGAGGCGTAATGCCCGCCGATGGTTTTTCCTGCGGCGTGCGTGGCGGTCATTTCATCGAGCATATTTTTATCGCCCATGAAGACGCCGGGGAAGTTCATCATCTCGCCCAGACCGATAATATTTTTCCAGGTCATTGCTTGGCGCACTTCTTTGGGACCAATGGAGGCGCCTGGCGTTTCAAACCCAGGGGCAGAGGGTACACAAGACGGCATTTGCACCCAAACGTGAATGGGCTGTTTGGCGGCTTCATCTGCCATTAATTTGACGCCCTTTAAGCCAAAGACATTGGCAATCTCATGCGGGTCAATAAACATGCCGGTTGTGCCGCGCACGGCAACTGCGCGTACAAACTCTGTCACCGTCACCATGCCAGATTCAACGTGCATGTGCGCATCCAACAGCCCTGGCACAAGATAGCGCCCGCGGGCTTCGATTACCTGTGTTTTTTCGCCAATGGTGTGGCTGGCATCGGCGCCAACATAAGCAATATGTCCGTTGATTATGGCAACATCCGTGTGCGGAATCATTTCGCCCGATTGAACGCTGACCCATATTCCATCGCGCAGAACAAGTTCGGCGGCGGCGCGCCCCATTGCCACGTCAACCAGCGAGCGGGTAAGTTTTGTGGATGTGGTCATTGCTGCTCCTATTGTGATTAAACCGAAATGTCAACAGCGCCGGCAGAAAGAATTTTAAAAAGAGTATAAATTAAGTAGCCAAAAGACGGCGCAGAGAGCGCCCAGGAAAAAATGCCGTCTTCCTTGCTGATGGCAAAGGCAGAGCCAAGCAATAAAAGCGGCAGCGCGCGCGCGATCAAACCAACCCCAAACCAAGACCCCAGGGCATAAGCAAAGGGAACTATTAATAAGGCGGCGAAAACCATTAAACCTGCCTCTTTGCGAATGAGCGCCAGAAACATTAAAATTAAAATTACGCCGGCAATTACCAGTCCGGGAATGCCGCTGGCAAGCATAATTAGTATGTTGTTTACCATGTCCATAAAATAAAACTCCTATGCCGTTAGCAGACGCTTGGCGGCTTTGTTATGTTTTTCAATTAATTTGCGTTCATCTACTGTCACCAATTGACCGTCTTTGACGATGAATTTTCCGTTTACAACGGTGTAATCCACATTCATGGATTGTCCAAAGACAAGCGCGGCAACGGGGTCGTGCATACCCGTGTAACCCAATTTGTTCAAATTGACGGCAAAGAAGTCGGCGCATTTGCCAACTTCCAAACTGCCAATATCGGTGCGACCCAAAACCGCCGCCCCGCCGCGTGTGCCAATGTAAAGCGCCTCGCGTGCGGTCATCAATTTTCGGTTGGGATCATTGGAAAGTGAAAAGCCGGTCATGCCGTCTCTGACCCGCGAGAGCAGCATGGCAAGCCGTACTTCTGCCAGCAAATGTGAGCCGTCATTGGATGCAGAACCATCCACGCCCAAACCAACATTCACGCCCGCAGCGCGGTATTCCTTAATCGGCGCAATGCCAGAAGCAAGCCGCATGTTGGATGAAGGGCAATGCGCCACGCCGCAATTGTGTTTGGCAAAAACTTGAATCTCTTCGGGATTAGTCCAGATGGAGTGTGCAAACCAAACATCGCCGCCCACCCAGCCTACTTCCTGCATGTAGCCGACAGGGCGATGACCAAACATTTGCATACAAAATTGTTCTTCGTCTTCAGTTTCTGCCAAATGAGTATGCAAATGTACACCGTATTCACGCGCCAATATTGCAGACTGTTTCATCAAATCGGATGTGACGCTGAACGGAGAACATGGCGCAAGCACAATTTGGGTCATGGCGCCGGGTTTGGGATCGTGATATTTTTCGATGAGCCGCTGTGAATCTTTGAGGATGTTTTCTTCGGTGTCCACCACACTATCAGGTGGAAGCCCGCCTTTGGATTCGCCCAAACTCATCGAACCGCGCGAAGCCTGAAGCCGCACGCCCACTTCGAGTGCAGCCGCAATTTCATCGTCCAGTTTTGATCCATTGGGAAAAAGGTAGAGATGGTCAGAGGCGGTGGTGCAGCCTGAAAGCGCCAGTTCAGACAAGGCGGTTTGCGTGGATGTGAAAATATCATCGGGCTGCAACTTTGCCCAAATGGGGTACAGCGTTTTCAGCCAGTTGAAGAGGTTGGCGTCTTGCGCGGCGGGTACGGCGCGTGTGAGAGTTTGGTAAAAATGGTGATGGGTATTGACCAGCCCCGGCAAAACCACATGCCCTTTGAGGTCTAGCACTTCATCGGCTGTGGCAGGAAGTTCACTCGCCAACCCAACCTGTTCGATCAAGCCGTTTCGAATGAAAAGACCACCTTCGGGAAATTCCCTTTGATGGTCGTCCATTGTCACAATATATGCGTTTTTTATAAGAAGAGTTGTCATAAGCAGTTTACCTTTTTTCGGCGCCTACTGAGTTAATTGTCTGACAACTTATAGTGTAGCAAAAAAGGGAAAGGATGTCAAATAGAATTTGGAAATTCCTTATATGAGAATGTCATTGCGAAGTACGAAGCAATCTCCCTGCCTAAAATAGGGGATTGCTTCGGGAAAACCGTCCTCGCAATGACATAATGAGAATTGCTGAATAGAATTTGAAAGATTATGGCAGGCACAAGTTGCCGCCCACAGTCAGCGCCAAAATTGCCTGCTCCCACGCATGCGCCATTTTATCGTAGCCCACCGGGCTGGGATGATAGAGCGTGGTGAAATCCTCTTTTGAGGGAACTTCACGCATGTCTACCAGCGAAACCTGCGCCCCTTTTAACGCAACAAGGTTGGGCATGGAGTCATTGTAAAAGCGGTGCTTTGCATCCGACCCCCAGCGCGTGCGGATAATTTGCGCAACGATGATATGCGTCTCTGGCAGGCGCGCAAGGATGTCGTCTAGCAGCGCCGAAAGGTTGCCTGGCGCGTATGCCGAGTTGCCGTATCTCAAGTCGTTTGAGCCAATGTGCAGCAAAATAATATCTGGCTGGTAGGTTTCGAGCCAGTTTTCAGAAGCAATTGCCTGTCTCAGGTTTGAAATTCGCCAGCCAGGATGTCCCTCGTTGTCAGGGTCGGCAAGCCCCTCGCCGCTTTTTTGTGACCCTACAAAGTCAAATAAAATTCCGTCGCTCTCCAGCAAAGCGCCCAGCAAATTTCGATAGCCGCCGTAGGCGGCAACGCCTTCGCCGTAGGTGATGGAATCGCCAAGCGGCATGATCTTAATCGCTTTGCAAGATGGAGCAAGCGATGCGGCAGGTTGCGGGCTGGGCGTTGCAGATGAAATGAGAAGCGTGGGCGCGGGGCTTGAACTGAACCTGGGAGTTGGTTGCGCGGCGGGAGCCTTTGCCGCGCCCGGGGCGCAGCCCAACAGCAAAGCAGCCGCAATAAAGAAGATAAGGTGTTGGCGCATTTTGTGTTTTATTTTCAGCCCCCCAAAAGTTCTACTTCTGAATACTGGGCGGGGGCGTGCCGCGCCACATTTCAATACGGCGGAAGGCTTCCACATATCCCATTTTGTAATACGCCGAAAGATGTGGGTCATTAACTTGAATATTTTCGAGTTGGGTGTCGAGGCGCGGATATTGATTGTGCAAATGTGAAAGCAGGGCATACGCAACGGTGGCGGGGTCGCCCACTTCGGTTTTGAACGCAAAACGGGTTAGAAGAAATTTTTGGCGTTGATAGACCAGCCAGCCGCGACTGCCATCCGCCAGAGTCAACCGCAAGCCTGAAACTTCAAACGCATTGAACAATGATTCAGATTGATTTGTCCAGGGTTGTGTGCCGCGATCATGTCCAACCAGCACAAGGGCTTCGGTGCGGTCGAGCCGCTGGGCGTCTGCCACAATGGGGTCAACCGCAGGCGCCAGCGGAGAGCGGCGCAAGACAAGCAGTTCGCCAACTTCGTAAAATCCAAGTTTCAAAAAGAGTTGGTGGGCGGGCGTGTTGTTTTTGATGACTTCAAGCATCATAAAATCAATGGATAAATTCGCGGCGTTCTGCATCAGGCTCTCCATCAAAATTCGCCCCACGCCATGCCGCCGCGTGGTGGGAAGCACGCCCAAGCGTGTGATCCACGCCCGATCTTCGCGCAAGCCCAGCATGTTCACACCGAGCATTTCCCCGTCGTAGGTTGTGGCAACCAGTGAATGTTCACGGCTGACATCGTAGGTCTTCATGTACTCACCCAGACGCGCGGCATTCATGGGCATGGGTACCAGATAATCCACGCGGGTCTGGTTATAAATCGCCGCAAGTTGTTCGTCGGTAAACTGACTAACCGGAATCAGTTTTACAGCAGTGTTTGGGTCGGCAGGCAACATTTATGCAACTTTCAAGTAAAAAGCAATTTTGGCAACAAATTCGCCCACCTTAATAATGGGCTTACAGATGTAACCGTCAAAGCCATAACTTTCAACCATAGTCTTGGCGGTCTCTTCGGGCCAGGCGGTGAATGCCACAATCGGCGTGGATTGCAGCATGGGTTCGGCGCGCAGCCAGCCCGCGAGGGTCTGCCCGTCGTAGTCGGGCAAGCCGAGATCGAGCAGAATTAAATCGGGGATGTGTTCCAAAGCCATTTGCATCCCCGTCTCAGCGTCTAGCGCATGAACAACCTCGTAGCCGCTTTTAGACAATGCTTTTCGCACCAGTTCGGCGTTATCGGGTATGTCTTCGACCAATAGAATTTTTGTCATGGCATTTCCTCAACAGGGAAGAAATTGTAACACCGTACTTTATCTTTTCCCCAAGCCAGGAATGAGCATGGGTGTGGATTTTTTATAGTCCGCATACGCTTCGCCAAATTCACGCAGAAGTTTGCGTTCTTCAAAAAATGCGCCAATCAAAATATAAAGCGTGGAGCCGATGTAGACCGTGAGCGAGTTTTGCGAGACAGTCGGCGTGAGCCAAAGAAAAAGCAGGCTGAATGTGTACAGCGGATGCCGCACTACTTTATACATGCCGTGAATGACCAACGCGCCCGATTCTTCCTTCTCGAACAGTTGACGCAAGCCGACGAAGGAAAGCGAATCGGTTTGCAGGAAGGCGATCCCCAGCAGAATGACCGAAATCAACTGCCCGCCGAACATGACCCAATTCCACGGGGATGGGACTTGATATAACAATTTATCAGGTAATGTTGCCATCCAATATAAAATGGGGAGGAAACTGATTGCGGCGAAAATATTGTAGGCAAGACGGTAAAAATCCATGCTGCCCATTTTCAGGCGGAACAGGTCTTTTGCGAAAT
>DYML01000087.1:0-3771 GCA_020721605.1 Anaerolinea thermophila | reverse complement strand
GGTCATCAATTTTGAGTCGTTCAAGGGCGCGTCAATCGTGCCGAAGCGCGCGCCTGAAACGGGCATGGTTTCCACTTTGTCGAGCGAGGGACCGGCGTAGGCGAATTCATCCCAGCGAACAATGCCGCGCCGATCCAATGAATCAACGAGGGCGGTTTTGGCAATCTCTGAATCAACTCCGTATTTGCGGTCGAGCAAGCGCACTTGGGCGGCGGCGAGAAGTGACGGGCGATACACGATTCCCTGAATCATGGCTTGCGATGGCATGGCACGCTTGGCAGATTGGAAGGCTTCGGGCAGGCTGTAATTTTGCGGCAGGAAGTATTCGCGGATACCTGCGGGGAGGGTGGGCTTGGTTAAATTCCCGTTGGTTGAGGGTTGAACGTTGCGCGTTGAAGGTTGAACGTTGGCAGGCTGGGAGGTTACAGGTTGCAGGTTGGGTGGTTGGGAAATTGACGTAACCGAAACAGGCTGGAAGGCTTCGACGGAGGGCTGAGGCGTGGACACTTTCCTCGAAACTGAACCCGTTGCGGGCGCGGCGCGAAGCGTGGTTTGGGCGTCCACCAATTGATTAAGGGCAGGAATCTGCGCTCGGGTCATGGGTCCCGCGAGGAAGTTCATCGCCCAACGGGTTTGAATCAGCACGGGCATTTTCTCGTGGACGTTGTGCATGACGAAAACGCGCTTGCCGAGGGATGAAATGAGTTTGTCCATTTCGGCGCGGGGGATGCCGCCAGCGGCGCTTTCGAGACCATCAAGCAGGCGGTTCTTGTCGCGCTCGGTTTGCAGTTTGCCAATGAACCATGTGCCCGTGTTCGAGAGGGCTTTGTAATCCATGTCGACGGGGTTTTGGGTGGCGAGTAAAAGTCCGAGACCAAAGGCGCGGGCTTGTTTCAACATGCGGAGCAGCGGTCCCTTTGAGGGCGGTACGGCAGTGGGCGGAAGGTAGCCGTAAATTTCATCCATGTAAAGCAGGGCGCGCAGCGAGGATGAGCCTTTTTGGGTTCTCATCCAGGTTTCGACGGCGGAGAGGAGAAGCGTGACAAAGAACATGCGCTCGCCGTCGGAGAGGTGCGCGAGGTAGAAAATGCTGTGGCGCGGCTGTCCTTCGGGTGTGAAGAGCATGGCTTGGATGTTGAGGGTTTCGCCTTCGCGCCAGGTTTCAAAAGCAGGCGCGGCGAGGATGTTGTTCAAGACCATCGCCAATTCCATGCGGTCTTTGGCAGGGAAGAAGGTATCCACGGGGAAGGCGCCGAGGTTGGCGAAGGGCGGGGTTTGCGTTTGCAAAATAAGTTCGGTCAGGTCGAGGTCGTTGCCCGCGCTCCAGTGAAATTCAAAAATATTAGCGAGCAAAATATGTTCACGCGAGCGGATGGGGTCGAGGTCATTCATGCCGACCAAGCCCAGCAAGGCGGTGACGGTGCTGGAGATGCGTTCACGCAAAACTTCGCGGTTGGAGTCCCAATCGAGGTCTGGTGCGGCGAGCGAAGAAAGCACGCTGACGGGGATACCTGAATCGGAGCCTGGGGTGTAGATTGCGAACTTGGCGGCGTTCTGCAAAGCAAGCAGGCGGTCTTGTCCAATGCCCCACTCTTGCAATCCCGTGCGCCAGGAAGAGGCGGCTTCGGTTGCGATTTCATCCATTGATTTGCCCGAGCGGCGTTCCATTTCTGGGTCAATCCACGGCTGGAAGTCTTGCGGGAGCAGGTTGGGGAAATGCAGCAGCAGGTTGGTCAAATCACCTTTGGGGTCAATGATAATGGCGGGCACATTTTGCAGCGCGGCTTCTTCGAGCAGGGAAACACATAAACCTGTTTTGCCTGAGCCTGTCATGCCTGTGACAACGGCATGAGTTGTTAAATCTGCGGGGTCATATAAAACGGGGGCGTTTGTGGGTTTCGCGGTTTTTGCGTCTACCAAACGTCCGAGGTAAAAGGTGTCGTCGGTCATGGGAACTCCTTGTAGAACGAGTGTGCTATTGGGTCAGAGTGTAATTGATTTTAAGGGGGGAGGCAAGGTGGAAGAAAAACCATTTTAAGTACTGATAGTCTGTGGATTCATAGTATGTCTACTTATACAATGCAAGCATGAAAAAATCCGAGTTAATTCTATTTGGAAACTCCGTCCGAAAATTACGAGAGCAAAAAGGTCTTTCCCAAGAGGCGCTTGCTGATTTAAGCCGTTTACACCGTACTTACATCGGAGGCATAGAGCGGGGAGAAAGGAATGTGGGATTCCTGAACCTGCTTCGTTTGTCAAAAGCCCTGAAAGTTTTGCCAAGTGAATTGGTACAGGATTTTGATAAAAAAATAATGTATTCCATCAACATCGAAGGAGATAAGAATGATTGAGATTTGCAATGAAGTGATTTCTTCACGCTCTGCATACGAATCTGTGCAACCAAGACGGTGTCAAATGCCAAAAGGTCATTCAAGAAAACACAGCGAGTTTCATTATCTTGACCATTTGCGAATTGAGCAAAAGTCAGTGGCAGAAAAGATAAAACGGGATTCAACCATGACGACTGGAGCAGCGTGGAAAAGTGAAGAGGCTGGACCAAACAGAATTCTTCGCTGGGTTATGTTGCTATCTGATACAGAACTGACTCGCTACAATATCCGAATGGAAAATCTAAAGCCGCAAGTAGTAGCAAAATTGCGAGAAAAAGCGGCAACTTACGATAATTGTATGTCGGTAGCGAGGAAACTCACATGGCTCGTATATCAAATGGAAGACGCGCCGAGACCTCCGCAAGAGGTACAGGAATATCTTGAAGGATTCTTTGGCGAAATGAAATGGGGCAACACCACATGCATAATTTGCAAAGAGAAGTTGAATTTTGCACTTTTCTCAAAGGCACAACGCGGTAAGGCTGAAATTGAAACAGGACACATCAGTCCAAGAGAACACAACGCTGAAAATGTAGGTTTTGCCCATAGAGAATGTAATATTGCGCAAGGAAATAAAACCATACAAGAATTTTACAACTGGATTCGAGGGATTATCCAGCGCGTAGGATTGTTCTAAAGTTCATAGCCAGCGTGTTCAAATTCTTTGAGCCTTTTAAGAAGGTCGGAACGTCCTTGAATAAGTTGGCGAAACTCGTTAATTGTTTTGCTCCATTCAGCATTTCTCTTTGGCAAAGGTATCATAATTTCATTCAATCTGCTACCGAGTGACCCTAGCGTTGATTGAATGAAAACTAAATTGCGAATTTGATGTTGAATCATCGGAAGGTTTAGGATGTAAAGCAGTTCGATTGCGTCTATGGGAGATTTAGGAGTCACGGTAATAATCTTGACATGGCTTTGAACAACGCAAACATAATTATGTTCGTGCAAGATTGCTGTTCTTCCAATTCGGTATCTGCCGTCAGCGACCATAAGAATATCATTCGGGGATAATTGCTCCGAGTCACGGAATTGCTGGTAAATTTCTTCGCTAACAGACCGTGTAGGGTCAATTGAAATCTCATAATTTGAAATATCCGAAGTACGGACAAAGGGAATTTCCCCTGTTCCATAGGATTCCGCTCCGACTTCATGCCCTTTTCTAATTTTCAGATAACCCCTTTTCACCATATCTTGAATTGAAATCAGTTCTGCGCCAAGCCGTTCTGACTCTTTTTCAAGTTCTTTCAATGGCGATTTGTCGTAGTATCTTGGGCATAAGTAATACGGGTCGGTAATTTCTGTGTATTGCCATGGTGTTAGACCTGTTGAACGATTCTTGAAACCATCTCCAACAATTGGATAATCATCAGGGGAAGGT
>DYML01000086.1 GCA_020721605.1 Anaerolinea thermophila | reverse complement strand
GTAGAGTCTATTCGTATGACGCTGTTTTGTCATGCGTAATTTCACGCAACTTTTAAAATTCACGGTAGGTCGAGAAGAACAAGCCCAGCATCCGCGCCAGCCGCGCCTGGTTGATGTTCTCGGCTTTCCAGTGTTCCTCTGCTTTGCGATATATCGAGCGCAAATGATTTTCGACAGTCCGCAAAGAAACGCCCAGCCGTTCCGCAATTTCAGATTGGCGCAGTCCATCTTGCACGAGCAAGGCGGCTACCGCAGACTCGGAAGGGGTGAGTTTGGTTAATACAAAAATGCGGGCAATATCCCATTGTTCGCGCAAGCGGAAATCGCTCAACTGTTTTGCCGCCGCAAAAGGGTCATCCACGCTTCGCAGAATATCAAACACGGGGGATAGCCTTCCCCAGGCAATGACGGGAATGGAAATTAGCCTTGCCCACTCATCCCCGCTGGCGTGAAGGTTTCCCGACTCTTCCAAATTGGGGTGTGAAGCGATGTGCCAGAGATGGTCTTCGTCATCAAATAGAATTTGCGCCACCGCCATGCCAAAGACTGTCAAGGTACGCCGCCCGCCCGCGATCAATAAATGGATCGCCCGATCCTGCATTTTCAAGGCGCGTATTGTGGAGTACAACATTTGAAAAGCGATCTCCACCTGCTCAGGCGATGTGACATCTGCCAGCGGCTTTCCATCCTTTTCCAGTTGGAGATATTCAAGGTTGATGTTGGGATAACTTTTTGGGAAATGCTCTTTAAGCAATAGGAGCGCCTTTTGCGTTTCAAGACGCTCTCTTGAGGCGTGAATAACCACAACTTTATTTAGCACTTCCTCTTGCTGGCGCAGGCAGTCTACAGCCAGCGTAACCAGTTGAGGCTTGCTGCCCAGCGTTGCAATAAGAATTGAGGATTTTTTTTCCATGTAGGTTGAGAGTTTTTAAAACAAAGACCGCCCACGCATTAATTTGCGCAGGCGGCAGGATTGATAGATTCAGTACCCCAGCCGCTATCCGTCTAAACCGAGTAGCGCATTTGGTTTATTTTTTAAGAGTTGTAAATTATTAACTTTCTGCAATGTCTGTATCAGCGAGGGGAGTGCGGCGCACACTGTCCTGACGGGTCATTTTTTTCCTTCGGATTATACTGGATTACAGAAAGAAGGCTGAAGTCCAGGCGATTACAACAATGATGATCGGACCTGTTGCCGCGCGCCGCACAGGAATATTTTCAGCCAGACTGTCGGATAACAGGGTTAGTGCGTACAGGGGTCCCGTTAACGCCAAGCCAAATTGAACGGGCGTAAGATGCCAGTAATGCAGCCCTGCTCCCATTTGGGCGCAGACTATGCCAATGCCAATTGCCCAGGGAAAATCCCAGCGGTCTGAGCCGTTAAGATGAAGAATGCGTAAACTGATCACCCCCGCAACGATGAAAAGTATAGGCGTCAGCAGGAACATGCGCGCGCCAGAAAAACGTAGTGAAGTTGCCATAATAAAAAACAATGCATACGCTAGCGCAGTCAGCCCCGCGCGTGCCAGCCCATAAGGCGGCGCCGAGGCGTCAATTGTGATGTATTCGGCAAGAAAAATACTCGAAAGTAAAATTGCGCTGACGGCAAAGCCAATCCACCAGGCGGCGCCATTGGGCAGCAAAGCCAGCGGCACGCCAATGACAAAAGTGGTTAAGGTTGGAAACATGAGATTTTCAAGGTTGGTCTTTTTGCCAAGCGCAGGGTGGTCTCGTGTTAGCCATTCCATGCCTGTGGCGCTTAGCCCTGCCGCAAGGAGCGTCATGGCGGCGTTGAAGGTGAGGGGCAAGGCAAAGTAAAAACCAGGCAGGGTGATGGATACTGTGAACTGCGGTGATTGAATGAGCCGTGTCAGCACAAACGCCAGCAGAATTGAGGCAATTAGCGGTCCAATGCGATTTGCCGAAGGCAGATGGAAATGGTTCTCTTGCATAAAAAGATTGTACCTGTGCGCGTGCGCAAGCGCAAGCGGGGGTATGGTAGAATCAACCTGTTATGGATGTTTTGAAAAAAGAAAATTTCCCCCCATCGCCAGGTATTATCAATTCATTGAAAGCGGGTTTTGATCTCACCGCCAATCATATTACGGTAATTCTATTGCCGTTCTTGTTGAATTTATTTCTGTGGCTTGGTCCGCGCTTGCGGATGGATGCTTTGTTCAACTCGATCAAGGCAGATATGCTTTCAATCTGGCAAAGCGGCGGCATTCCTGCGGCAGATATTCAACGGGCGATGGATTTGTACGAGGCTGTTATTCCCAACATTAACTTGTTTTGGTTATTTCACACGGTTCCTGTGGGCATTTCGAGCCTGTTTCTGCCTCAGGGCGTTACACAAACCCCGCTTGGCGATCCAGTTGTTTGGCAGGTGAGCGCGGCAAGCCTGTTAATTTGGATTTTTTCCCTCATCTCTCTTGGGTGGGTGGGCGGCGGGCTATATTTTCGCAGTATTGCATGGCTGGTTAATGTGGAAGCACAGTCTTTGAACGCTGTTCGCCTGATTGTGCAGACGATCCTTATTTCTTTTGCCTGGGGCATTTTATTGGCGTTTGTTGGCATTCCATTTTTTTTGATTTTAGCTGTGGTGCTTCAACTCAACGCCGTCCTTGCTAATTTGGTGGTACTGTTTCTTAGCCTGGCTTCCATGTGGGTGATTGTGCCTTTGTTCTTTTGGTCTCATGGCATCTTTATCAAACAGCAAAATGTCATTACTTCCATGTTGAGCAGTGTACAAATGATGCGCTTCTCCCTGCCTGCGAGCAGTTTATTTGTGCTAACAGTCTTTTTGCTGAACTTTGGTTTAAACTTTCTCTGGCGCATCCCCCCCGAAGATTCATGGATCACCCTGTTGGCAATCTTTGGTCATTCATTTGTTTCTACTGCCTTGTTGGCATCCAGTTTTGTATATTATCGCGATATGAATATTTGGCTACAGGGCGCGGTGGAAAAATTGCGCTCACTCACAACAAAAAAACAAGCCTAAAGGTACAAGTAAACAGGTAGAGTTGGAGGTTTTTTATGGTTGAAAATGTAATTAATTATGATGTAAGTTCCATTCAGGCGTTGGAAGGCATTGACCATGTTCGTAAACGCCCAGGCATGTATGTGGGCGGCACGGATATAAAAGCGCTGCACCATCTGGTTTATGAAGTAGTGGACAATGCCATTGATGAAGCGCTTGCCGGTTTTTGTACAGCCATTAATATCACCATCCATGCCGACAGCAGCCTGACAGTGGAAGATAACGGGCGCGGCATTCCTGTTGGTTTGCATCCCACCAAAAAAGACGCCAACGGCAAGCCGATGGAAACTGTGGACGTGGTGATGACGGTGATCGGCGCGGGCGGCAAATTTGGCGGCGGCGGGTACAAGGTCTCCGGCGGCTTGCATGGCGTGGGAATTAGCGCCGTGAATGCCCTCTCCGAATGGATGATTACCGAAATTAAACGTGACGGCAAAGTTTGGCGGCAGGAATACAAACGCGGCGTACCGCAAGGCGCCATTCAACAAGTTGGCAAGGTCAAAGACGAAACAGGCACCAAACAGACCTTCAAGTTTGATAAACAAATTTTTACCGAAGATATTGATTTTCGCTTTGATACCCTGGTGCAGCGTCTGCGCGAAATGTCCTTTGTCACACGCGGCGTAACCATTCGCTTTGTGGATGACCGCGCAGAACGTGAGATGACTTTCTATTTTGAGGGCGGCATCACAGCCTTTGTTCGTTACCTAAACCGCAATCGCGTAGGTCTTCACCCTGTTGTGCATGTTGAAAAAGAAGTCGAAAATATTGGCATTGAAGCCGCCATTCAATACACCGACTCCTACACAGAGTCGGTCTACTCCTTCGCCAACACCATCAACACCATTGACGGCGGCACGCACCTCACGGGGCTACGCTCGTCTCTAACGCGCGTGGTCAATGACTATGCCCGTAAGAACGGCTTGCTCAAAGATGCCGACCCCAACTTCTCTGGGGATGACACCCGCGAAGGCTTAACCGCCATTGTCTCGGTGAAACACCCCGACCCGCAGTTTGAATCTCAGACCAAAGTTAAGTTAATGAACCCCGAAGCCCAGACCTATGTTACCCAGGTGGTCGGTGAAGCATTCAGCACTTTTTTGGATGAAAACCCACAGGCGGCAAAGGCGATTATCTCGAAGTGCCTCACCTCCGCCCGCGCACGAGACGCTGCACGCAAGGCGCGTGATCTTGTCATTCGCAAATCCGCCCTTGAGTCACTCACCCTGCCCGGCAAATTGGCAGACTGCTCAGAGCGCGATTCATCCAAGACCGAACTTTACATCGTGGAAGGTGACTCGGCGGGTGGCTCTGCCAAGCAGGGTCGAGACCGCCACTTTCAGGCAATCCTTCCGCTGCGCGGAAAAATTTTAAACACAGAACGCGCCCGCCTCGACAAAATTTTAGGCAACAATGAAGTCCGATCCTTGATCTCGGCGCTTGGCACAGGGGTAGGAGATAACTTCGACCTCGAAGGGCTGCGCTACGGGCGTATTATCATTATGACAGACGCAGATGTAGACGGCAGCCATATTCGTACCCTGCTGCTCACTTTCTTCTTTCGCTACATGCCGCACTTAATTGATGATGGTCACTTATTTATCGCCCAGCCGCCTTTGTACCGCATTGCCTATAAAAACCAAGTCAAATATGCGTATAGCGATAAAGAAAAAGACAAGTCCGTCAAAGAATATGGCAGCGACAAAGTTGGCATTCAACGCTATAAAGGTCTGGGAGAAATGAACCCAGACCAACTATGGGAAACAACCATGAACCCCGCCAACCGCACCCTATTAATGGTGGCAGTAGAAGATGCCGCCGAGGCAGACCGAACTTTTGACATGCTGATGGGGGATGCGGTAGACCCGCGCAAGAAATTTATTCAAACCCACGCCAAGAACGTCAGAAATTTGGATATTTAACGCCTCACCTCAAACTTGCGCCCATCAGATTGTTTCTGGTGGGCTTTTTTATTTTTTCACCAACCCCCAGCCGCCCGCGCCAGATTTGGAAAAAATATAAAATTGGCTGGCTGTTACCTTTCTTGTTTGTTATGAAAGTAGCATACACTGATGTTGGTGTTGTCGAGTAAAATTTGAACACTATGAGTGTTAAAAATATGCAACATACTATGCAACTCAGTTTTCTGCGGCATAAAACCCCCATTAATAAAATTTTACAAGGGGCGGTATTTATATATCAGGCAATTGCTGTTATTTTATTTTTTGCCGGATTGTTTTTCGCAAATGGCTGGCTTTCACAGCCATTTTTGGGCGCGCTGTATGAGCATACACTGGTATTTAACGGCACCGCACCAGGAGATTCTTCGCCCGCCTGGGCTTTGTCTAACCAGGTTCTTTTGGGCGATCAGTTGATTGCCATTGAGGGCGTACCAGTAAAAAGCGCCAACGATATTGCCGCCATACTGTCAGAATATTTCCCTGGGGAAGAAGTAACGCTTACGGTGCGCTCACAAAGTGGGGTCGAGCGCAAACAGTCTGTCACCCTGCAATCCTTCCCTGACTCCAGCCGAATGATTTACTTTGGCATTCCTACTATTTTAAGCGCTATTTTTCTTGTCGCCAGTTTGTGGATTTTTGGCTTACGCCGTAACGAACCCGCAGGGCGCGCATTTTCCCTTTTTACCTCCTCGCTTGCCATCGTCACCGGAACCTATTTTAACCTGGTGACAACACATGAATTTACCGTAATTTGGACTGCGGCAGCCGCCGTTTCTGCTGGCGCATTAATTGACCTGTCTTTTACCTTTCCGTTAGAGCCGCGCTTTGCCATCAACCGCCCTTACCTGCGCTGGGTTGGGCTAGAAATTGGGGTTGGGCTTTTTCTTGCGGCTTACCTGACTTTGTTCAACTTTAATCAGCCAACCGCTTATATTGCCCGCTGGCAGTATATTTACGGCTTTCTTGCGTTGTCTGCACTTATCTATATCGGCATGAACTTTTATCACGCGCTTTATGCCCAATCTCCGGTGGTTAAAACGCAATCACGCACCATTTTAATTGGCGTACTTTTTGCCTTTGTGCCACTTGCCATTTGGCTTGGCTGGAGCGCTTTTCAGCCCGCCAGTTTTTCGCCATATTTATTTTTACCGCTTGCGCTGTTTCCTTTGATCATTGGATATACCATTTTGCGCTTTCGTTTTTTGCGCACAGACGATGTTGTAAGACGCGGGCTGATGTACGTTCTGCTGACCGTGCTGGTGGTGCTTCCATACCTAATTTTGGTTGTTGGCGCCGGCTTGATGTTCCACGCGCAATTGCCTGCCAACAACCCTTATTTGATCGGCATATTTATTGTTTTGCTTGTCCTTTTCCTCGAACCCATTCGCACACAATTACAGCGCCTGGTAGATGGTCTATTCTTTCGTGGTGAACGCGCCTACGCGGAACAACTTCAGGAATTTTCGCATAAACTTTCCGCCGCATTAGACCTTAACACCATCGGCGCGATATTGCGTGAACAAATTGTCTTCACCCTAACCCCTGGCAAACTCCACGTTTATACCTACGACACCCTGAACGATTTTTTCTCTGCCTTGCCGGGTGACGATCACCGCCCAACCAGCGACATCCGCTTCACCGCAACAAGTTCCCTTGCCCATTATTTTGAAATTGAACGACTGCCTTTATATTTAGACAGCGCCGCCGAACTGCCCCCCGTGCTTCAATCGGAACAAGCGCGGCTGGCGCTGCTGGGCGCGCGCTTGTTCGTTGGGCTGCCAGGGAAAACGCGGTCAAATGGCTGGCTGGCATTGGGTTCACGCTTATCGGGTCAGCCTTACGCCCCGCGCGACCTGAAATTTCTCGAAAATATTTGCGACCAGTCCTCTATTGCCATTGAACGCTTGCAAATGGTCGCCCACCTTGAACGCCAAATTCAGGAAATGAACGCCCTGACCCGCGTTTCTCAAGGCGTAAACGTCACCTTAACTTTTGATGACGTACTGGAATTGATCTATGCTCAAACCGCACAGATTATTCCCGTTTCACATTTTCATATCACACTATACGACGCTGTCAGTGACTACTTTTATTATGGCTTTTGTGTCGAAAACAACGAGCGCATTCCCGAACGTGAAAATTTGCCCTTTTCTGTAACTACTGGCATCAGCCCGGAAGTGATTCGTAAGAGCCGCCAATTAATGACCCAAGACTACATTCGTGAATGCCAGGCACGCAGCCTAACACCCATCCTCGAAAATGTCTTTGCTTGGATGGGCGTTCCGCTCAACGCAGGCGCGCAATCCATTGGAGCGCTTAGTATTGGCAGCCGAGACGGAACCGTTACATACACACGCGGGCAACTTGAATTACTGCAAGCCATTGCCGATCAAACCGCAGGCGCCATTGTTAAAGCGCGTTTGTTGGAAGAAACGCAGCAGCGCGCGCGCCAACTTTCCACGTTGAATGAAATCACCCGTCAATTAACCTCAACCCTGGAACTGGGACCGCTTCTCCAAAATATTCTTGAGAACGCCGTTGGCATTTTAAACTGCGAAGCCGGCAGTTTGCTGCTCTTGGATGAACAAACCAAAGAACTGATCTTTAAAGTAACCGTTGGTCCTGTTGCTGCAAACCTAATTGGGCAGCGCTTACCCGCCGGCACAGGTATTGTTGGGCGCGCAGTGCAAACCCGCGCACCCGTCATTGAAAACGAAGAACAACGCCTTGCCTCTCGCAGATTCAGCGGGGTAGATCAACAAACCGGTTTTGTTAGCCGCTCACTTATGGCAATTCCCTTGCAGGTAAAAGACCGCATAACAGGCGTGGTGGAAGTGATTAACCGCCGTGACGGGCTGCCATTTGTGGTGGATGACCAGGAACTTTTAACCGCCTTTGCCGGACAAGCCGCCGTTGCCATTGAAAACGCCCGCCTCTTCTCACTCACCGATCAAGAACTGGCTGCCCGCGTGGAAGAACTTTCGGTCATGCAGCGCATTGACCGTGAACTAAACGCCAGTTTGGAAATGGATCGCGCCATGCGCATCACCCTAGACTGGGCGCTGCGCCAATCTGGCGCAGAAGCCGGCTTGATCGGCATGTTGGGCGAAGATAATTTGCGCGTGATGGCTCATCAAGGCTTTGACGAGCGCATGACCAACCTGCCAGACCAGACCATGAAAGTGGAACTGCCTGCCATGCTGCTCTCTGTTGAAACAGGTCAGCCCCAATCCATCACCGTAGCCGCCTCCGATCAAAAACTACTTTCAGGTACTCATACTCAACAGGTCATTCCCATTCGGCGTGAAACCACTGTCATTGGTTTGCTCTATCTGGAAAGCACAAGCGACTCGCTGGTGGACATTGAATTCCTCACCCGTCTGACTGATCACGCCGCCATTGCAATTTCCAATGCTCAACTTTACGGTGAAGTACAACGCGCCAACCTTGCCAAGAGCGAATTTGTTTCCTTTGTGGCGCACGAACTCAAAAACCCAATGACATCCATTAAAGGCTACACAGAATTAATGTCTGCGGGCGCAGTAGGACCCATTAGCGATATGCAGGGGAATTTTCTCAACACCATCAAAACGAATGTTGTTCGTATGAATACGCTGGTTTCAGATCTTAATGACATTTCCAAAATTGAAGCCGGGCGTTTGAGCCTAACCTATAAAGTATCTGAAGTTCCCATTTTAATTGACGACACGGTACGCTCCCTCAAAAATCAGATCGAAGATAAAAAACAAACCCTTCAGATTGTGCTGCCCGAAAAACTTCCCGCCATTTGGGCAGACCCCACACGCATTGTGCAGGTGCTGGTTAATTTACTCAGCAACTCTTATAAATACACACCCGAAGCCGGCATTTTGCAGGTCGGCGCCGAAGAAGCCAACCACCAAACTTGGGACGCCAACGACACAACGCGCGTTGTTCATATTTGGGTCAAAGACAATGGGCTGGGCATGAACCCCGAAGACCAGAAAAAAATCTTCCAGCAATACTTCCGTACCGAATATTCCAAAGACATGGCAACCGGCACCGGGCTTGGGCTAAATATTACAAAACGCTTGATAGAAATGCAAGGCGGGAAAATATGGTTTGAAAGTGAATTTCGCGTTGGCACTACATTTCACATCACCATTCCGGTTGCGGAAGGGTAGCGAGGCAATATGACATTGGTTGCATCCGTAGGCTCCGCACAGGCGCTTGATGGTCGTGAAGCCGGTTTACAAGCCGCACATCAGGCGTTAAACCGCATGGGCGCCAGCGCGCCTAATTTTGCAATAATCATTTCATCGCACCAATATCAGGCGCGTGAAGTTTTAAACGGCGTCACCAGTTTACTGGGCGATGTTCCCATCTTGGGTTTTAGTTCACCCTCCGGTCTAACGCATGAAGGACAACATCCGCATTCTGTGGTGGTGGCTCTTCTCAGTGGAGATTTTCAAGCTGATTCACTCTGGTTTTCAGGATATTCCCAGTCTAGTCGTGATACCTCTGCTAAATTGACGCAATACGCTGCCGAGCATGAAGACGCTCAATCTATGCTCTTCTTTGCAGACGGCTTTAATGGAGATGCAGACCAACTTTGTAACATGCTTTCCCCAGACGTCACAGCCCTCGGCGGGCTTTCCAGCGGTGATTTATACACAGGCAATACATATTTGATTGCAGGCAACCACACAGGAAGTGGCGCGTTGGCAGCTGCCTTTTTGCGCGGCAACTTGAAAATGGGCGTGGGCGCCGCGCATGGGTGGGAACAGGTGAGCAAACAGTTTCGCGTTACACGCTCGCGCGGCTTTTGGCTGCGCACACTAGACAGCCGCCCCGCCTCCGAAACGTACGCCACCCTCTTTGGCTACCCCGCCCGCGATTGGGCTTTTCCACCTTTGAACTACCTTGCCCGCCTTTACCCGCTAGGCGTAGAACAAGGCAATGAATTGATTGTGCGCTCGCCCATTCGCGTGGAGGCAGACGGCAGTTTTCGCATGAACGCCACCATTCGTGATGGCATAGATGCCTACTTGCTGGTTGGAAGCCGCGTTGCCTGTGAGCGTGCCGCACACGAAGCCGTTCAGCAAGCCTTGCTGCAACTCGGCAAGGCAAAACCAGTTTTTGCCCTGCTTCTGGTGGATATTGCCTGGCAATTGCTTCTAAAAGATCAAGCCGGGCTGGAAGTTAGCGCAGTGCAGGATATTCTTGGCACAAAAATTCCCATTGCGGGCGGCTACACTTTGGGGCAAGTTATCCCCGCCGATGGCGCTTCCCCCAAATTTTTAAATCAGCACATGGTCGTAATCATCTTTGGTGAAGAAACCTCAAAATAGCCTTTGCCCGCCCATTTTTGGCATTCAGCGTTGATTTTATTTTTGACGCCGCAGGGAATTTGTGTGGTGCGCGCTTTGCAAGACCCCGTAAAGTATATTTTACGGGGTCTTGCGCTTTTATGAGTTTTCAACATAGCCGCCGATGCTTGGTGGGCTATATCTGCAAACCGTCATCACTTTTAAGATCTATATCTTTCTGCCGCCACAGGTATTTACTTTAGGCTAGCCTGTTCAAAGTATTTCCGTACCTTGGTCGAAATCTGGCGGTCAGTCATTTTATCTGCTGCTTCGATCCCAATGATCTTTACTTTGACCTTCTCATGGGTAATGCGCTTTTGAAGTTCCCCTTTTGCCTCGCCAGGACCAAAGATCAAGACCTCTTTTGCCGTGCGGATGCTGGCAATTACTTTGTCGTAAAATTTGTTGAGTTGTTCGGTGAATTTGTTATCCAGTTGATCATCTCCCTGTTGATATTGGGCGCTGTAAGGCGATTTCGGATGCGACTCTCCCCGATATGCGATATGCCTCCCCATCCCCGACTCGATTTTTTGAATATCCTCCCCTTGTTCATTTTGGATCACGAGTATCGCTTTTTTGTGATCAATCCATAAACCGATATTTTTCATCATTGATCCTCCAGTCTTTGTAGATTTTATTTGTTTCTCCGCGCCTATTTAATTATACGGTTTTCCCGCTTAAGTTCAACTTTTTTGTAATTCACGCTTCCGAAGAATCAAAAAATCGGAATATCACATTCCGATTTTGATTTACGGTATTATTTTGTCTCTGGCGCCACGCGTTTCTTTTTCTTTATCACTTCCATGCCGGGGATGCTGGCTTTGCGGGCTTCCTGTTTTACGAGACGGTTATGTTTCGCCATCCCTTTGGAAGGGCGCTTGGCTTTGGTCTTGACTGTTGTTGTGTCCAATTTATTACTCCTTATTATGTGTTAATTTTATTGTTGGCTTCGTGTTCAGCCCAAAGGACGCCAATTTTGTTTCTGGCTTCCTGGCGGGTATATCCATACTTTACTTGAAGCATGGTGACAAACTTATCGAACTTTACTTCTGCCTTGTCCACTTTATTCAGGTCATACTCAACCATCAGACTCCACTTGGCGTTGATCAAGCTGCGGATTATGACCCAGTTTTCTTCGAATATCGTTTTGTTCACGATGTTATCCTTTTATTCATTAAATAATTTAACGCGCCTCTTCTCAAGGCGTTTTTTTAAGAACTGGATTCATAAAAGGTATTGTAGCGCTGCTTGCAAAAGATGATCCATATCCCCATATATGGGCAAATTACCTTCTCACGACCAAATTTCATTGTACTACGTCCTGCGGATAACGGGGGAAATTTTATGGTCTGCAAAGCAGTTTGAAGGAAGTCTGATTTTGGGTGTCGCAGATACTGGAAGCGGCATATCACCAGACATCCTGCCGCACATTTTCGAGCGTTTATATCGTGACGATTCGTCTCGAAATGGGGGTTGGCAATAGCCAAATCCATTGTGGGGTTGCAAGGGGGAGATATTAAGGCGGAACAACGGACAAAACAGGGAGGTCAATTCTTAATCGTGATTCCAATTCATTGATCCGACAGGTTTGTTATAATGATGAGCGTTGTGTTATCAGACACAGCCGCCGAATAAAGCGCACAGTGGACGGTGATATTTCTGCGGCACGCTTTGCGTCGAGCATTTTCCCCGCTTCGGGTTTTTCCTGCCCCCAAACAAAATCCACGCCCGCCCATACGAAGGTAATGCAAACCGTTGAAACTGTCGAAAAAATCCCCTTTTCAAAAATAATTTTTGAAAAGGGGGAGCGACATGCTAAAAAACATCTTGTTTTTTTGTGTTCCGCACAACATTTTGGCAAAAGTTGGGCTGTTTCCCAACCTGTTGTGGGAGATTTTTTTTGAACATTTTTCGAACCAAGGTTTTTTTGACAGTCTCGTTAGGCGGTAGCGCCCTTACATTGAGGTTTATATGCCAAAAAGCAACAAAATGGATACTGGCTCCAGAAAAGCAATTGGTATGGAAGAAAATTCTCTGCAAATTCTTATGAAAGAATATGACGCTTTGCGAGAAATGTATGCACAAGCAGAACGCAACGGGCAAACTATGTTCAATTATTACCTTACGTTGATGACTGCGACCTTCGGTGGCGTTGCTTTAGTTTTTCAGCCATCGTCTGGTATAGTAATGCAAAAAACATTAAGTGGGCTTCTTTTTATTTTCTTTGCGGTCATCGGCTCGCTTTATTTATCTTCGCTGTCTACAAATTCTGCCCATATGACAAGGTATGCGCGGGGAATAAATGAGATACGAAGGCTTTTGATTGAAAGGTTTAGCGTGCCTGTCCCTCCAATTTATTCAAAATTCATTTCAGAGAAAGATATAGAGAATAAGTCCAATCTCATGGTTTTGTTTTCACTATTTATCCCTGTAAATACATTCGAGTTATTTGTAGCAACGGTGAATAGTATTTCTTGGGCTGCCGCAATTTTTATTATTTACTTGGGCGCAGGAGTAGGTTCTCAGGTTGTTTCTCGCGGCGTTATGATTTTTGTAATTACATATTTAATTTACAGCATTTATGCGCGGCTTATATATCAATTAACTATATCGCGGTTAAGCGTATCTATTGGGCATTAGTCATTGTGTGAAAATACAAAGTCATGAAAGCAAAAAAACGCCTACTCGGCGCTGGGGACTGACTGGAGGGCGTGCGGCATTTTCAAGCCCTTTTCTACGCCTCAGCATTTTTCTGGTCGGACGGCGTTCCGCCGCCCGATCAATCGATTTTGGGTTTTTCGACAATCTCATTAACCGACTGGCTTCTAAAAGCATGACGTTTTTTCAATCATTTACGGTCATTTAGCCTTGCTATAGTTTGCGAGAAATTTTTGATTCGACAGATACCTTAAGTTCAAGTTTTAAAAGCCAAATTCATTTTCAAATTCTAGTGTATTAGATAGATTAGCAAGAATACTTTTAATAACAAGGTAAACCTATGCCTCATACTATGATTTACAATTTAGAGTTATGTATTATTGAAACAAAATATCAAGGAATTGTTACACTCAAGGAAATTAAAGAAACCATTTCCGAAGCAATTCAAATTATTCAAGATGTAAATTGCTTTTTGACTCTTGGCGACTATCGTAACGCAAAAGTAAATTTATCAACCCTGGAAATTCACCAATTGCCCAAATTAATGTCAGATGTATTAACACAATCAGGAATTGCTCCATATAAACTCAAACGAGCATTTGTTATAGCAAAAGATTTGGATGATTTTCATTTCTTTGAAACTGTAACGCTCAACAATGGGCAAATGGCTAAAATATTTCAAGATGTTGGTGAAGCAAAAAAATGGCTACTTCAAAGATAATGCCGCCCAATAAAGCGTGCCGCGGACGTGTGGGATTCTGCGCGATTTACAAGTGCTTTTCTGCCCCCAAACAGAATCCGCGCCCGCCCACACGCAGGTAATGTAAACCGTTGGCTTGCCCCTTGCGCAACATGCACCAAAAGCAGAAAGTGGTAGTGGGGATTGCAATATAAAAACGAGTTATTGAACATGTGGCTGAATAATGAATTCAAGAAACTGCCAGGATTGGAGTAGAAACATGAACGCCCCCAAAATATTATCGGTTCAAGCGTTAGAAAATAAAAAATTATTGGTTAAATTTGTCAATGGCGTTGAAAAAATCTATGACTGCGCGCAATTGCTTAATCTTGATATGTTTCAAATTTTAAAGAATGACGCGCTTTTTAAGTCCGTAAAAGTTGATTCAGACGGTTTTGGCATTTCATGGAATGACGACACTGATTTAAGTGAATATGAACTCTGGACAAATAGTTTTGAAATTGTTACGACATCAGCATAGGTAACTTGCAATCTAAAGGCAAGCCAACAAAGCGTGCCTCTGATGCTGGGGATTCTGCGGCAATCTCAAGCCTTTTTCCACGCCTTAGCATTTTTCCAGTCGGACGGCGTTCCGCCGCCCGACCCAGCGCGGGTAACGCAAACCGTTGGCGCGCCTGTGTCAATCCCATCTGGTATACTTTTCAAAGTTACATCATTATTTCATCTACTACGTTGCTTTGTTTTTGGAGAATACTGTGTTTGAACGTATTTTGACAGAAATCCGTGACAA
>DYML01000085.1 GCA_020721605.1 Anaerolinea thermophila | reverse complement strand
TCGGAAACATCCTTGTTGATGGCTTTGGCGGGCGGGGGCGGTTCGGCGTTACCTACCATAATGTCCACGCTATCGGCGGGTACGCGGTTGGTCAACATGCAGTAAAGGGTTACGCCAAGCGAGTAAACATCGCTTTGGGCATCCGTGCCGCCCATACCATACTGTTCGGGGGCGGCAAAAATCGGGGTTAATCCGCGCGCGCCTGTGCTGGTCTTTGCGTTTGCTTCAAGGGCTTTTGCCAAGCCAAAATCCACCAGCACGGCGTTATTCTGCGGCGTAATGCGGATGTTGGCAGGCTTGATGTCACGGTGAATGATGGGCGGATTTTGTCCGTGAATGTAAATCAGCGCGTCGCAAATTTGAAGCGTCCATCTCAACGTGTCTGCAAGAGGCAGGGCTTTGCCGTAATTGGTGAGGGCAGTATGCAGGTCAATTCCGTCTACAAAATCCATCACCAGGTATTGTCCCTGATTGGGAATGATGAAATAATCGGTCACACGCGCCAGGTTGGGATGGCGTAATTTCGCCAGCATTTCCGCTTCCCGTTTGAATTGGCGGGTCGCTTCTTCGGTCACATGCAAACTTTCCTTGACGGCACAATGTACATTCAGGCGGGAATCCACAGCCTGATACACGGCGCCAAAGCCGCCTTCGCCGAGTTTATTTTCAATGCGATAGCGATTTTCGAGAATGGAGTTTAGGGGTAGGGTCATGGGTTATTTCCCCGCTAGGGTAGGTTTCAGACTTCCGAAGTCTGGGTTTAGAAATTTATCCACAAGTCAGCGCGATTGGCTAGCGAACATCATGCACTTGCAGGAATTTCAAAAATTCTTTAAAGTCGGATGGTAGTCGAATCATAGTCATGGAAAACTTACCTCAAAGTTTCCAGCACGTCCAATCGTTCATATCGGAGAAAGTTGTTTTCGTCCATGAGTTTAAGTATAGCACTGAGCGCCAGTGCAGGCAGATAAATTACTTACTCGCCCGTTCCATTATATTTATTCATCGCCGCGTTCAATCCGCGCATCACAAATTCCAACGCGGCATCTGCGGCGCGGTCTAAAACTTCGGGGAGGAGTTTGAGATCGTCTTTGGAGAAATCCTGCAAGACGTAATCCTTCGGATCCATGCGCCCAGGCGGACGCCCAATGCCAAGCCGCAGACGCGGGAAGTCTTTTGTGCCGAGTTGCTCGATGGTCGAAGCCATGCCGCGCTGTCCGCCAGGACCGCCGCTGGCACGGATGCGGATCGTACCGAAGGGAATGTCCAAGTCATCGTGGGCAACAAGCAGGTTTTCCATCGGCAGTTTGTAAAAATGCAACAATCCCTGCACCGATTGCCCCGAAAGATTCATGTAGGTCTGCGGCTTGGCGAGGATGATTTTGCGCTCTTCATACAAAGCAGAAATCACAATCGCTTTGGATTGTAATTTCATACCGCGCGCGTTAAGTCGCACCGCAACGCGATCAATAAGCATAAAACCGATATTGTGGCGCGTGTCTTTGTATTCACGTCCAGGATTGCCGAAGCCGATCAGGAGGAAGATGTCAGTCATAAGAAGTTTTCAGTGAACAGTTATCAGTGGTTAGTTTTTGCGGAAGCGGAGGATTAAGGAGAAGAAGACGAATAAAACCAAGGTGATTAATACGCCTTGTGCGAAGTTTGAATAAATGGATGCGGATGTCACCGATGCCGGGTTGGCAGGCAAAGACGTGGGCGAGGGAAACGACGGGGGCGCTGTGCCAACCGGTGGAATGGTTGCAGTTGGGTTTATCTTTATAAAACCAGCTACCTCAGTGAGGGTAGGAGATGCAGTCGGGAGCGGCTCATCATTGCGAATTTTCAAATCAGAAACAATCACATCCTGAGAAGAACCGTCTTGAAGAAAGACTCGCAGGTGCAAAATATAGTCGCCATCGGTGAGCCTGGTCGTATCCCAAATGGCGAAGGTTGAACTCTGCGCGGGTTGGGAAAATGCCTGGATGATGAACCAACTATCCGCAGGGTTGGCGGCATAGGAAAAAGCCAACTCAGCAGAGGCAAAATTCGGTACGTTCATATCGCCAACAATCTCCACCTGCCCGCGCAAAACATCCCCCGGTTGGGGCGAAACAATCAAAATATTCGCCGACTGAAGCAGAAAAAAAAAGGAAACCAAAAGTTGATTAAACATGGCAATTGATTATTTTAACATGAAGGCGGGAGCGGGTCAAACTTTTTGGAATTAAAACGCACTGACAATTCTCGAATGATTATTTTTCTGGTAAACTCAGAGCGTTCAATAATACTTACCACATGGCGGATAACCCCGCTTACTCAGGAGATCAAGTTATGGCAAAATCCCGCTCAGACCAAATGGTGGAGCGCCTGCGAAATTTACAGGCAGCCGCACCCGATATTGAAGCCTCCGCCGTTGTTTCTGTTGACGGTCTCATTATGGCTTCCGCCTTGCAACAGGGCGTGGAAGAAGATCGTGTTTCAGCCATGTCGGCGGCTATGCTCAGTTTGGGTGAACGCATTTCTGGTGAACTAGGGCGCGGCGGGCTGGAACAGGTGTTTATCAAAGGCGATAAAGGCGCAATTGTATTAACCGCCATCGGCGAAGAAGCCGTGCTAACCGCCATGGCGCGCCAAGACGCCAAACTGGGCATGATCTTTTTGGAAATGCGGCGCGCCGCTGAAGATTTAGTTAAATTAATTGGATGAGCAAAAAAGACTCATGCACGAAAATGATTTGTAACCCCAGAATGGGGAGGGCTTAAACGCCCTCCCCATTCTCTTTGTATTTTTAGTAATGTCACACCTGCACTTGCGTGCTGGTGCAAGTGTTGCGAAAACGCTCTTGTACCTGCCCAAAGCAATCCCCAATTGTACAAAAGATTACTTCGGGCGGAAGAGCGTCTCCCTCAGAATGACATGGAGATAATTTATGACCACAAAATATTTATTTTTCACCGGCGGCGTTGTTTCGTCGGTCGGCAAGGGTGTCACCGCCGCTGCCCTGGGGTTGTTGCTCAAGGAACGCGGATTCAAGGTCGCAGTTCAAAAACTCGACCCGTACATCAACGTAGACCCTGGCACCATGTCACCTTACCAACATGGCGAAGTTTATGTGCTGGATGACGGCGCAGAAACCGACCTTGACCTGGGACACTACGAGCGTTTCATTGACAACCGCCTAACCCGCGTCAGCAACTTTACAACGGGGCAGGTTTACGCCGAGACCATCGCCAAAGAACGCCGCGGCGATTATTTGGGCGGAACGATCCAGGTCATTCCGCATATCACCAACGAGATCAAACGCCGCATTGGTCTGGTATCCAAAGAAACCGGCGCAGAAATTGTTATTTTAGAAGTGGGCGGAACAGTGGGCGATATTGAGTCGCAGCCATTTTTAGAAGCCTTGCGGCAGTTGCGCAACGAGGTGGGGCGCGAAAACTGCCTGTTTGTGCATGTCACCTGGCTGCCGACCATCGGCGCAACGGGAGAGATCAAGACCAAGCCAACCCAGCACTCAGTTGCCGCACTGCGCTCCATTGGCATTTCACCCAACATCATCATTGCCCGCGCCGATCAGGATGTGGAAAAAAGCCTGTGCGAAAAAATTGCGCTCTTCTGCGATGTGGAAAGAGACTCCGTCATCCCCATGAAAACTGCCGACGTGCTTTACGAAGTACCGCTGCTTTTGGAAAAAATGGGCGTGGGCGACCTGGTGCTTCGCAAACTAAACCTAAAAGCAGAACGCCAGCCCAACATGCAGCCCTGGGAAAAACTGGTGGCAGATGTGCGCAAGCCAAAACCTTCCGTCAAAGTTGCGCTGGTTGGCAAATACGTTGAACTGCAAGATGCCTACATGTCGGTACGCGAGGCGCTCAAACATGCGGCGCTGGCAAACGATGTGGAGGTGGAAATTGGCTGGGTGCATTCGGCTGACCTTGAAAAAGAAAAAGGATGGGATGTTGTCAAACAAGCCGATGCCGTGCTGGTGCCAGGCGGATTCGGCTCACGCGGCATTGAAGGAAAAATTTTGGCGGCACGTTATGCGCGTGAAAACAAGATTCCCTACCTTGGCTTATGTTTGGGGATGCAAGTGATGTGCGTTGATTTTGCGCGAAACGTGCTGGACTTGGAGGAAGCCAACTCGTCAGAATTTGATCGCGGCACCAAACACCCGGTCATTGACCTGATGATTGACCAACGATCCATTACCGACATGGGCGGAACCATGCGCCTGGGACTGTACCCCTGCATGATTCAACCAAACACAAAAACCGCCCGCGCCTACGCCGTCTCCAATATAGAAGAACGACACCGTCACCGCTTTGAGTTTAATAACGCCTATCGCGCCGAATTTGAAAAACACGGCATGGTGTTCTCAGGCGTATCGCCAGACGGCAGATTGGTTGAAATTGTAGAACTGGCAGATCACCCCTACATGGTGGCGAGTCAATTTCACCCCGAATTTTTGTCGCGCCCTATGAAGCCGCATCCGCTATTTGTGGGGTTGATTAAGGCGGCAAAAGAACGGGCAGAAAAATAAACAAGTGAAATAAAAAAACTTCGGAAGCCAGCCAGACTTCCGAAGTTTTTTATTTTTGGAGGATAACCGCCGTTGCATCCACATACATTGAACGCCAACCCTGCGCCATCAAATTTTTAGCCAGCATGGAATCGGCAGGGATGATGACCCAATCCACCGCATACTTGCGCAATATTTCCTGCCAGCCTGGAGCAAGGGTAATGACCGTTTCATATTCCAGCGTAACTTCACCGCTCACATCTGAAACGCTATCCACAAAAGTTTTGTGAGTGGGAAAAAGATTCAGCGCAAGATACCCGCCCCAGTTCAGGTCATTAAACATACGCCCGTTCTGAGAGTTGGACTTCACCCAGGTAACGGCTTCCACGGGAAAAGTTTGCGGGTCAAATTGATAGAGCGCCTTTGAAAGCGGCGAGGTGATGACCAAACCGCCAAAGACAAGGATGGTCAAGATCGGGTAATACATACCTGTAATTTTTTCTTCCACATGGGCAAGCGTTGCCTCCAAACGCGCAAGGATTGGAAGCGTGCGCCCATCGTTTAATGCCTCTGCCAGTACAAAGGGCGCCACCACGCCGTACAGGTGAACATTACGAAACGCCATCAGACTCATGGCGCTAAAACCCGCCAGTAAAAAGCCCTGCCCGCTGGAGAGTTTGTGTCTTTTGACCGCCAACAAAAAAATGGAAAATATTAATAAGAGGAAGAATACTCTCATCTCTGGCAATTGAAAATTGGGAGAATTTGCCTCCAACATGCGCGACATCAAATATTGGTTGTTTACAAACCCCAAAATACTAACCCACGACCCCGCGCCGCCAGGATTTAGCACACTGGCAAAGATGGATAAGATCAACGCGAGCCATAGTCGTTTGCCAGTTGCCAAAGTTTGGTGGGTTGCGTCAAACAGATAATCTACCAGCCAGCCCGCTGCCAGCGCAAACAAGACCAAAACGCCCGCAATAAAAACCCCGTGAAAGTTGCTCCAGACCAACATCAGCGCCGGAAATTGCCAAAGGGAAATTTTTTCTCCACGCCGCAGGCGGTCTGCCCACACCAGCCAAATTGCCAAAAAGAACATCGAAAATAAATGCGGGCGAATTGCCCAATTGAGCGAGGTGGCGAAGGCTCCCCAGGCAACGATAAATAAAACGGGCAGGCGCGAAGCAAGCCGCTGCGCCAAATAACGGTAGATGATAAAAAAAGTTGAAGAGATCAGCGCGGCGGCAAGCAACACCAACTCTGTCAGCCCGCCAGCCGAGTACGCCACCTGATACACCACTTGCGCCAGCCACTCGTGCGAAACATACGGGCGATTTTCGTATGGGTAAATGAACGGCTCGGTGGCAGGAATTTGCTCTTGTTGAAGAATGTACCTGCCAAACAACAGGTGGCGCGGCAGGTCACCATCCAAATTGATCATGCGGCTGCCAAGCAAAAGGACGGAAAGGAACAACGCCGCAAAAAAAATATCCTGCAAGCGCGGCAAAAATTTTTGAACCTGATTCATTTTGAATTTCCCTGCTTCAATTGCGTATTAAGAATGCTGATGAAAAAACTGGCGAAAAGAATTTCAAACCCCAGCGAAAACAAAACCGCCCCCGGAATTACGAGCCGCATGGAAAAAGTGGGGTCAATATCTCCAAAGTGATTCTTGCCCCAGTAAATAATTGCGCCCAGCGAACTGGCAAAGCCCAGCAAAATCATGCCTAGGCTGAATGCCAATCCCTTTTCCAACCCGATGTAACTCAAAATTTTATCTGTGGCTGCATCATGCGGCAATAGAGCGGCATTAATGCCAAAGACGTAGGTAAAGAGAGAGAAGAAGACAGACTGAAACCCAATGATGGTAAGCAGCGAGGCGTACATTAAAGTATTAATATCGAGGGTGATGTTGCCGATCTCAATTGGGGCAAAAAGCAGGGGAACAGAAACCAGCGCCCCCAGGATGATAAAAAAAATACCAGGGTAAAAGAACAGCCATTTGGGGCTGTATAAAAGCAAAAATTTAAGATGCCGCCAGCCGTCTGACCAGGTTCTCAGGTGCGGCGGGCGCGTGCGCCCGTCTGGATGAAGAATAGTGGGTACTTCAACCACGGTTAATCCGCGCATGGCGGCTTTTACCACCATCTCGCTTGCAAATTCCATGCCGCTGGTTTGCAAATTAAGGGAAAGAATGGCTTGCTTGCGAAAGCCGCGCAGCCCGCAGTGGAAGTCGCCAATTTTACTTTTGAAAAATAACCGCGCAATACCGCTTAAGACGGGGTTGCCGAGATAGCGGTGTAAGAAGGGCATGGCGCGCGGCATAATTCCGCCCTTAAAGCGGTTGCCCATTACCAAGTCACAGCCTGCATGTAGAGCGTTTACAAAGTCGTGCAAGTTGGAAAAATCATAACTGTCGTCTGCATCGCCCATGATGATGTACTCGCCTTGCGCCGCTTCAATGCCGCCCATCAAGGCGCTGCCGTAGCCTTTGGACGCCACATGAACCACTTTTGCGCCGAGGGTACTGGCGATCTGTGGTGAGCCGTCTACACTGCCATTATCGGCAATGATAATTTCACCTTCAATTTTATTTTGGGTCAAAAATTGCTGCGCCTTGCCAATGCAAACGGCAAGTGTTTCAGCTTCGTTTAAGCAGGGCATAACAATCGAAAGGTGAATGGGTGAGTCCATGTCTGTGATTTTAACAGAAAACAGCCCCCAACTTTCGCTGGGGGCTGTTTGTATTTATTCGCCCAGGTAGTCGCGCAGTTTTCTGCGGATGGATGGGTGACGCAGGCGGCTGAGGGCTTGCGCTTCAATTTGACGCACTCGCTCGCGGGTTACGCCCATTTTTCGCCCTACTTCTTCCAGGGTGTAGGCTTGCCCGTCAAGCAGCCCGTAGCGCAATTGTAAAATGCGCACTTCGCGCGGCGGCAGCCCATTTAATACTTCGCCGAGGTGTTCGCGCAGTAGATTGTAGGTTGCGGTCTCGTCGGGCGGGGGAGCCTCGTCGTCTTCAATGAAGTCACCCAGCACCGAATCTTCTTCGTCGTCGGTGGGTGTTTCCAGTGAAAGCGGGCGGCGCGCCACCTGAATCATGTTTTCCACTTTTTTGGGTGGAACATCCAACGCGACTGCGAGTTCATCTACGCTGGGTTCGCGCCCCAAACGCTGAGTCAGTTGGTGTTGTACGCGCAGCAGTTTGTTAATTTGATCGCCCATGTGAACCGGTACGCGAATGGTGCGTCCCTGATCGGCGATGGCGCGGGTCACTGCCTGACGAATCCACCAGGTGGCGTAGGTTGAGAATTTATGCCCGCGGCGGTAGTCAAATTTTTTGGTGGCGCGAATCAAGCCGATGTTGCCTTCTTGAATAAGGTCAAGAAAGGGGACACCGCGTCCCATGTATTTTTTGGCAACGGAAATAACGAGGCGCGAGTTGGCGGTGATGAGATGTTCGCGCCCAGCCCAGCCATCTTCAATGGATTGGCGTAATTCCATGCGGCGTTTGGTGGCTACGCTGCCTTGCGCAAGTTCTTCGCGGGCAGAGCGCCCGCGTTCAATACGCTGCGCCAATTGAACTTCTTCCACGGCGGTCAGCAGCGGCACACGGCTGACTTCTTTAAGGTACAAACCAATGGTGTCGTCTGTGTCAATGTTCGCCAGGTAATCATCGAGCGAGGGGTCTATTTCTGGTTCTTCCACCTCGCTGCTTTCTTCCACCGCAACCAGGTCGTCTTCGGTTGGCTCAGGGGTGAGGGTGTCTTCCTGAAAGGGAATGCCGGCGCTTAATAAAGCAGAAAATGCTTCTTCAAGTTGTTCCACATCCTGCTCTGCTTCGGGGAAGAAGTGCAGAATATCATCCAGTGTGACGTAAGATTTTTGGCGACCAAGTTCAATAAGCCGCGCAATAGCAGGGAATTCTTCTTCGTCATCTACAATCAAAATTTTATCTACATCCATTTACACATCCAACTTTCAAATAGGGTTATCAGCATTTTGCTAAATTAGAGTACACGCTTTTATTGTGAAAAGCAATAGTTTTTCACTTTTCAGACGCTTTGCAATACGCCTGTATTACGATTAAGGAATTGGGGTGGTAACTTCTTCAATGGCAGGAACAGGGGTGTTGAGGTAGGGCGGGAAAAATCCCAGTTGCAAAAGAGAGTCAATTCCGCTCAGGTCAGTGATCATCATTTTGTCTTGATCCAGGCGGACGTAATAGCCGCTGTTGGTGGGGGTGGTGTCGCCAACTTCCAGTATGCGCGCGGCTCCGCCTTCAAAGCCAATGGTGATGAGAAAGGCGGGGGAGGTTAAGCCGAAGATTTGGGGGTCGGCATCTATTGAATTAAGAATTTGCAAGGCGGATACTTGAGCCGCAGCGGCTTGTGCCAAGCCTTGATCTGCTTCGGCTTCAAGGGGCAATTTCACCACCCAGGTATTTTCTGCATTGCGCATCACTTTGACTGTTTCGCCGTCTTTTGGCTTAATTTCGATGCTGGTGACTGCGCCGTCTTCTGCAAAGATGGCGACGGGTGCGCTGGCTGGGGTTGGGGTTTGCTCAGCAGTTTTTTGTTTTTCGGTGTTGAGATAAAACGCAAAACCAATTAATGCGGCAAAAATCAAAACTGCAAGCCAGGTGCCAGGTTGAAAAACTGGCTTGCCTTTGACTGTGGAAGACGGGGCAAATTCAACGACGGGCGCAACAGGCGTTATCACCTTTGGGGTTGCGGGGCGGCGTGGTTTGCGGGGCGGCGGTGTTTTTTGGGCAGGGGCAGATGCCGCTTTTTTTACTGATTTACCAGGCTTCACTGTTGTCGTTTTCTTTTTCTCTGACGTGGGGCGCGTTGCTTTTTCTGCCATATTAACCTCGCTTACGGCGGGCAAGCCAGGAAGAGATGCCCGCAAAAACCACCATGCCCGGCAGAACAAGTACAGCGACGATGATCATAATAATAAAGCCGGCGTTGGTGGGCGGAATGAATGTGCGCAAGGTTTGTTGGCGCGGGGTAATGTTGAGCAAGTCTTCCTGCTCTGCCGCCCAATCTACCGAGTTAATGAACATATTGCCATTGCCGTAGGCGTCAAAGCCTTCACTGGCGGCAAATACGGAATTGCCAAAGACTACCACGCGCCCTGTGGTGAGAGAGTTTTCAGCAACGATGGCAAGATTCAACGGACCTGGGGTATCTTGTTCAGGGTCAAAGACCGGCTGTTCGCCGCCTGCTGCCAGTTCTGTTTCGCCCCACGATTGTTCTGTGGTTAAAATAATGGGAGTTTGGGTTACGTTTTCGATCTGGGCGGAAATGCTTAAACTTCGTGCCTGAGGCAAAATGACAATGTAGTTTTGGGTAAGGTTCTGCGTAATGGGGTGCGGCGCAATTTGCGAAGAAACCGCCTGGAATGGGTTTTGTGTATTTACAAGATCAATAACCACATCATTTTCAAGTGTGATGCCCCAGTCGGAGGTGAGGTAAGCGGCAAGCGGGTCTGGAGATTCGCCAAATTCGGTTACAAAGATGGGGTCTTCCATAACTACCAAAGAGCCGCCCGCCTGCATGTATTTTTTGAGCAAGTCCACTTCAGTGCGGGCAAGGGGTTTCTTGGGTCCGGCAATAATAACCGTCAGCGCGTCTTCGGGGATCTTGTTGGTCGAGAGCAGGTTGAGAGGATTGACCGTGTAATTTTTGGATTGGAGGGTATTGACGGCTGTTGAAAAATTAATTTCGCTGGTTGAATCAAGAGACGGTTCACCGTGTCCTTGCAGAAAGTAGACCGTGCGCGGCTGCGGGCTAATCAGGCGAATTAGTGTTCTCGTCAGTTCTGTCTCGTCAGCGTAGGATGCAATTTCTTTAATTGCGCCCATTTGAAGCATAATTTTTCCGTCACCCGTAATGCCTGCCTCACGCGCGGCTATCGGGTCCAGGTCTGGGTCTACAAAAGTGTAGTCGAACTTTCCGCCGCTGTTGGTTTTAAATTTCAACAATAGTTCGTCGGCGCTAAAAGCATCCAAACTGGAGGTGTAAAAGGCGGTGGCGGTTACTTTTTCGGGCAGGGTGGCAAGGGCTTGCAAAGTTTCGGGGGCAAGTGTGTTGGATTTGTCTGAGGTTAAGTCCCATGATTTTGGGTTTTGAAAAACAATGTAATTGGTTACAAAAAGGATGCCAACAAATGCCACTGTCAAAATGAGCGAGTTGGAGCCGTAGCGTGCCTGCCGCCCGCTAAGAAAGCGGCGAACTGTATCAGGAGCCATAATGGCGTACGCTGCCAGCCCCACAATGAGCAAGGCAATGCTGATTTGCAAGGCAAGGTTGAGTCCGTTTATGTAGGCGCTTTCCAGCGTAAACATATTAATGGCGAGCATGCCTTGTGCGGCGCCGATTAAGCCGGTTGAAACACAGGCAATCAGGGCTAGGATAAGACCGATAAAGGCGTACTGCGCCGAGGGGGTTTTCTTATTTTCAGCCATTAGCGCCATCTCCGAATTTCAACTGCGGTGGTACCAGCAAACAAGCCCAACGCAATTAAACTTAAGTAGTAAACAATATCTCCCAGGTTGATGGTGCCATTATTCATGGATTGTGAGAAGTGCGTGGAGAGACTAAGGTAGTTGAGTACATCTCCGCCTTCCTGCAAATAACTTGCGGGCAGGCTAACCATAAACCAAAGGAAAAAGAACAAGCCGAGGGTCACAAAGAATGCGGCAAATTGATTGGTGAAAATGGCAGAGATTCCAGTGCCAAGAGACAACAGCGCGGCAGAGATGAGGATCATGCCAAGATAGGAAGAAAGGATTACCATCCAGTCAATGCCAGGGGAAACATAATTATTAATGATGATCGGGAAGATCAATGTCAGCGCGGCAAGAGAGAGAACGAAGAGCAATGCGCCCAGCCATTTTCCTGCGATGAGTTCAAAATCGCGAAGGGGGGCGGTCAGCAATAACTCAAGGGTTCCCATGCGCGCTTCGTCAGAGACAAGGCGCATGGTTAATGCGGGGCTGAGAAAGATCATCAAAAAAACAAAAAGCCAGTTGATCGGCGCACTTTCAGGAGCGGGTCCGCCCATCATGGCTTGCTGTGAACTGACCCACATAATCAATGAAAAATAAATACCCATGGGCAGCAGTACCGAAAAAGCCACTACATACGCCAGCGGGCTATTAAAGTAGTTATCGTATTCGCGTTTTGCGATTGTCCAAATGTTTCTCATGGAGTTCCTCTTTATTTCTTTTTGGGTTCGGAGCCAGTGAGTTCGAGGAAGATTTCCTCAAGGCTCATGCCGAGCGGGCGTAGTTCAATCAAGTCGTACCCTGAGGTGATGACCTGCTTGGCGACTTCAGGGCGCACATCTTTACCAGATGCAAATTCAAATTCAACCGAGCCGTCTGGTTTTGTTTCCACGCCTTGTACGCCTTTAACCTGTTTGATGGTTTTGGCAAGGTCATCTGCTTCGCCGCGCACGCGCAGTACAACACGTTCTGCGCCAATTAGACGAGCCTGTAAGTTTTCGGTGGTGTCTTCTGCCACAATTTTGCCTTTGTTGATAATTAAGACACGGTCGCAGATGTTTTGCGCTTCATTCAAAAGATGGGTGGAAAGTAAAACAGTGCGCTCTTTGCCAATTTCACGAATCAGTTCGCGCACCTCCACGACCTGCCCAGGGTCAAGACCGATGGTAGGTTCGTCAAGGATCAATACTTCGGGGCGATGCAAAAGCGCCTGGGCAAGCCCAACGCGCTGGCGCATTCCTTTGGATAGGTTGCCAATGTAGCCGTCGGCGCGGTCAAATAAGCCAACCATGTCTAGCACTTCATCCACGCGAGCATCCACGTTGGGAATTTTGCGCAAATTGCCCATGAATTTAAGATAATCAAAAACAATCATGTCGGTATACAGTGGAACAGTTTCGGGCAAATAGCCAACGCGCTTGCGAACTTCGAGCGACTCTTGCACCACGTCATAGCCCGCCACCAGCGCTTCTCCGTCTGTTGGGGGCATGTAGCCCGTTAAAATACGCATGGTTGTTGTTTTTCCTGCGCCATTGGGACCAAGAAAGCCTACGATTTCACCTTGCTGGGCGTCAAAAGTCAGGTTTTGAATAGCGCGGCGTGTACCGTAGTCTTTTGTGAGACCACTAACTTTAATCATTGCTTCTCCTTGCAATAAAATTTATAAAACTTGTTTTTTACACACAAAAGACACAGCCGATAGGCAGTGCCTCTTTAATATCACCGTTGATTACTATACAATATCTGATGCTGCAAAGTCAAGCGGGTCGTGATCTTCTAATACAATACTAATCTATGCGCGTTGGGCAATCATCAATAATGAAGACTTGGGCGCACTACCATAACAATATATTTGCTAAATCATCTGACGGAGTGGAGGGCTGAAAAAAAGAAAAATAATTTATGTTTTTTCATATCCAGTGCGTCCCAAAAAATAACCTACGCCAATGCAATGAAAAATTAAGTAATCAGTTTTCTTATTCTCTGCACAAGTTCGCTGGCGTGAAAAGGTTTGGTAATGTAGTCATTGGCGCCGGCGCCAAACGCAACCACCCTGCTATCGTTATCATCCAACGCTGTAACAATAATGATGGGCGTAAAAATAAAATGCGGGTCAGCTCGCAGGAGTCTGCATAATTTAAACCCGTCTGGGTCGGGCATCATCAAGTCTAGTAAAAAAAGATCAGGCTGGACGGAAAGCGCAATCGTATGCGCCTGCGAACTGTCATTCACTGCATTTGTCTGAAATCCTTCCATAGCAAGAAGTTTTCCCAAAAGGACTGTGACCTGCACGTCGTCATCCACGATCATAATTTTTGTCATACGGCTCTTCCTGATTAATATAATAATGCAAATGGCAAAAAAAGAAATACCCAGGGCAAAACACTAACGGTGTTGCTGGCTGCTTCAAACAACTACAACTTTAAGGTATGTTGTTGTGATAAAAAATTAACAGCCTGAGCGATTACTTTAATATTATACACTTTACGCTACATTTTATCCCGCCCGCCGTTTCCATTCATAAAAAAACTGTATCCGCCCTGGGTACAGTTTTTATGCGGCTACTTGGTGAAGGACAGAATTCATCCTTCACCTGCTTCTGTCAACAAGGCGTCTATTTTATTAATAAGGTCGCTTGAATAAATTGGTTTTGTAAGAAATTCCTTTGCACCGGCGTTGAATGCATCTTTTTTGCTGCCAACATCATTCAAAGCTGAGACAATAATAATGGGAATATCTTTAAGCTCGGATGTGGAGTGAAACATCTTGCAAAGTTCAATACCGCTGATTCCAGGCATCATAATATCCAGCAGAATAATGTCTGGCGCAATGGAGTTTGCAACTTCAACTGCGTTCATACTGTTGTGAACCAAAGCGGTTTCGTGACCATGCAGCCGCACAATACTTTCCAATAATTTTGTGGTTTGAACATCATCGTCAATGATTAAAATTTTTGCCATTTGCATTTTCCTAACGCATAAAAGTTATCAGCGGTTATGCTGTTCCATCCATGTTTCCATAGAGCAGCAGATTGATTCTTGCAACCACTTCATCAAGGTTGAAAGGTTTTGCAAGATAATCATTTGCGCCAAAAGAAGTTGCCTTGCTGTTGCTGATGTCCATAGCCGTGATAATTAAAATGGGGGTTTGGCTAAAATTTTGGTCGGCGCGCAACAACCTGCACAGTTCAAAACCGTCTGGCGGCGGCATCATCAGGTCGAGAATAAAAAGATCAGGTTGAATCAAGTTGGCAGTTTGAATTGTCTTTGAACTTTGATTAACGGTGGTTACTTCAAAATTTTTGGGGGAAAGGTATTTTTTTAGTAAGGTGGTTACTTGCGGGTCGTCATCCACAATTAATACTTTTTGCATAATAATTTCCGTTTCGTTTTGTAATTTTTATATACAAAATTCAATATAATCATACAATAAAAAAGTAGCCTCAGCAAGTAGATTTTTACCGTATAAAAAAGCCGCCCCCAGCCATAAGCCGAGGGCAGCAAAAAACAAACCTTCTATTGCAATGAACGAATAAACGTCACCACCTGCCAGATTTGTTCGTCGGTGAGAATGCCCTGCCAACCAACCATGGATGTACCCAACTTTCCAACCGATACCCGCCAAAATAAATAGTCGTCTCCCACAGTTGCGGCGAGAATGGGCAAATCTTTCGGTTTTGGATCGAGCGCCAGACCTGCGGGACCGTCACCGTGTCCCTGGTCGCCATGACAGGCTGCGCAGTTGTTCTTAAATATTTCTGCGCCTGCCGCCGCGGATTCTGAGCCGAGTGGGTTAACCCGACCTGAAAATTCAGAGGGGACAGAATCCACAACGGCGGGGGCTGCCCCAGCGCC
>DYML01000084.1:8204-14948 GCA_020721605.1 Anaerolinea thermophila | reverse complement strand
GAAATAGCATATACAGACCAGCCAACTTTTGCCCCTTTTGGCAAGTCACTCTGCATTTGGTATCTGGGTGATGTGGAGGCAATCAGTGTACTCCTCACAAGCAGATTATTATTTGCAGAAAGTTGGAAAACGTAATAACGCGCACCAGGCACAACATCCCATCTAAAACAAGGACGCGGGCTTACTGCCACGAAACTATATGGGTCATCAACGTCCAACGGGGCAATGACGTTCCCGTTGCAATCGTTAATTTGAAGACCGGTGGGTTTGTCAGGCGTAGTTCGTATCGAACGAACATCAGACCAATCGCTATATTCGCCAGACATGTTATAAGCACGCACACGCCAATAATATGTGTGGTGTCCCAGCATTGGATAATTTTCTATATCAAATGAGGGTTCGCTAATAAGGTTTGCATAACGGGTGACATTATCCGGCGCGGTGACATGACTTGCCTGAAGAATGGCGGGGAATGGCACACCGACTGCTATTGTAACCGGCGCATCGGGAGAAATGCCGCCAACCGTAGATGGATTGGAAGGCACCATCAACGGGTAGTCCATAGGGTCAATGGGATCCTGGTAGGGAGGGGTAGCGTTATTGTAAGAATAGCCGGTAAACGTTTTACTGCTGGCAATCTCCACTTCATACTTCCAAAAAGTGGAAGACGAGGTGGATGGAGTCCAGATAAGTTTTGGCGTGTTATCATATGTCAGCGTATTTTCCAGCGGACCTATCGTTTTTGGTGTGCTAGGCGGGTTGGCGACTAAAAACACCTGAGTATCTGACCAGGCGCTGGAGCCATAAAGCGAGTGGTTGCCTCGAACATGCCAACACAGAACTTGATTGGGATAATTCGTAAAATTGGCTTTGTACGAATTCTGTGTGACCGGAACCGTAATAGAAAGAATTTTTGTTTTATATGTACTATTATTTCTTTCGTCATTGAGTTGGCAGCTGCCCGAAGATTTAGCGGCAACTTCAATGGTGAAAGTTTCGGCATTAAGTGAGCCGATTTCCCATTTGAGCGTGGGGCGCAGACTCAATAAGTTATGGTTGTAATATTCATTCTCTGTATCGCCCAAAATTTTAGACACGGTAAGCGCCGCAGTTGGGTCTTCAAACCCAGGCACGTTGCCAATGCCAGAGGTGGCGCTGGGATTCATGGTCGCCGATTCGATTTTCCCGTCAATCGTTGTATAAAAAGCAAAAAGGCTGGATGTTCTATATTCATCATCGGCGTTGTATGCCCGCACACGCCAAAAATAAGTGGTAGCCGGCAGCAAGCCTGCGGTACCAGGAACTGTGTATGTAGTGGTTGCCTTAAGCGCCAGTGAAAGAGCGGGGTCAAGCGCATCATTCAATAAGTTATTCGCCGAGAACACAGGGGTAGCCGTGTCCAAATTTATGTTTGTATCAAAAATTTGAATTTCATAATTTTGAAATGTCTCAGTGATTTGAACAGTAGACGCTTTCCACACCAGGGTTGGGTTCGGGGTTACTCTTACGCTTTTTGGGCTGACCAAAATAGGCGCAGTTGGCGGATTGGCGCTGAGAAAATCTTCAATAGGGTCTGACCAGGCGCTATTCCCAAACGCTGTACTGTTTGCCCGCACACGCCAGTAAAAAGTAACATTAGGATGAAAGTCAGTTGTAGCAGTGTATTGGTCGGAAGGAGTTGCCGTTGCCAGGATGGTAGTATAACGATAGATGGACGTAAATGCGCTGCTGGTCGAAAACTGAATGATGTAACTATCTGCATTCTTGGCGCCGACAGGGCGAGTCCAGGCAAAGGTAGGTCGCAGGGTTTCTAGCCCCGTAGCAGGAACAAGGGTCGGCGGCTCAATGCCTACCCGAAAAGTTCCGATGCCCGACCATGTGGTGCCAGAAGTATCCACTGCGCCCACATGCCAGTAATAGGTGTCGCCATAATCCAAAACGCCGGCAGGAATTGAATGTGTGAGAGGCGAAGGAAACGGATCTGATACGCTACCGCCGCTTCCTGCAACAGTGCTTACAAAGGTGCCATCTGTATTTCTTGTTGTATTTTGAGATATTTCAATTTTATACTCAGTGACGCCAAGCGTAGATGAAGACTTATTCCATTGCAAAACCACAGCATTGGGATCAACTCTTACTACGTTGCTAATGGGCGCGACAAGAATCGGCGCAGTTGGCTTGGCAACCGGCGCAAACGCCGCCAGCCCCAACGCTACAATCAAACCTAAAAATAAGTATTTTGCAAATCGCATGTTTTTTTCTCCTTGATATACGCAACAACACAAAGGGCTTTTATTTTTTATAGAAAAAGGGGAAAACCCAGTGTATACATGTTCAGTCAGGATAAAACAGAACAAAAAAAAAGTCAATAGCCCTATAAGATACGGCGCAAGGCTGTAGCAAAGTCAGAAAAATGCCGTTGCGAACCTTTGAGAAGCAACCTCCAAACTGAGATGTTTCACCCATATCGGTGGAGATTGCTTCGGCACGCCTGCCAATCGTTATGCTATTTTCTCAACCAGAAAGGCAACTGCCCCAACCCAAGCAGGGTAATGACCAACAGCAACATTCCCCATTCAAACGTAAAGGACGCGCGCACAAAAAACATGGCGATATTTGATAACAACAAGCCGACAAACACAAGCAGGCTGACCCGTAACAGATGACGGCGCTCAATTCCGCGCAGGTCTTTATCATTTGAAATCAAACGCAAGCGGTGACGAAAATTTGACATTTCCCAGGCAAGTAGTACAAATATCCCACCAGCAAACATCCAGCCTGGGGTAAACCCAAACCATAAGCCCAGTGCGGCGGCGCTGACAAAAACAAACAGCGTGAATGAAGCGTACCATTGCCATTCCTGCCAGATCGAAAAAAACCAACCAATGCCAAGTAGCAAAAAGAAAGTTGAAAAGGAAGAAAAACCGCTTTGAGAAAATCCCCAGGCAAGCGAGGCAGAAGAAAGTACAATGCTGAATAAAAGCGCAATAAATGTCACAACAACCTCACAAAGGGATTTTACCATTTCAAAAAAGAGAAAATTATGAACAATGACTGCAGCCATTCACTGCCCACAAACGTAATAACCGCGTTAAAGTTATTTAATGAGAAAAAATTCTTTGAAGCCCATGAAGAATTGGAAGATGCCTGGCGTGATGAAAAAAAGCCTATTCGCACTTTGTATCAAGGCGTGTTGCAGGCGGCGGTGGTCTATTTTCATATCACACGCGGAAATTATGAAGGGGCAGTCAGGATGTACGAAAGGTGTATGAATCTGCTCAACGACTACCCTGATCTTTGCCGGGGAATTCAAATTGGAAGCCTAAAAAACGACCTAACTTCTGTCATTCAGGAAGTGCAAAGACTGGGCGCGGAGCGGATCAACGAGTTTAACCCCGCCCTTTTTAAAGAAGTGGAATGGCGGGAATCATAAATGCAACTGATCTGTAATCTACATCATTGCTCAATAGGTTATTATTTGTAGATTATGAAAACAACATCCAATATAAATCAATTCCATAAAAGTTTGATAGATAATTTATATGATGGGGTGTATTTTGTAGATACAAAACGGTTAATTACCTACTGGAACAAAGGCGCCGAACGCATTACAGGCTACCCCGCCGAGGCTGTTGTTAATCAATTTTGTCATTCCAATATACTGGATCATGTCAGTGAAACGGGTCAGCACTATTGCGTGGAGGGCTGCCCGCTGCTTGCAACCCTGCAAGACGGTGAACCGCGCGAAACAGAAGTACACCTGCGCCATGCAGACGGTCACCGTGTGCCAGTTTTGGTGCGAACAACCCCCATCTATGACGACAAAAACAAAATCATCGGCGCGGTGGAAGTTTTTAGCAACAACCATTCTCTATTCAAAATGAAGCGGCGGGTAGACGAACTGGAGAAGGCTGTCTTTCGTGACACATTAACTGGTTTGGGAAACCGTAAATTTTTGGAAATGAAGATCAGCAGCGCCCTGCTGGAATATCACCAGCATCAAATGCCCTTTGGTTTGATTTTTCTTGACATAGACCATTTTAAAGAGATTAATGATACCTACGGACATCAAGAGGGAGACCATATTCTGCGCAACACAACCAAAGTTTTTTCAGAATATGTGCGCGAGACCGATGTAGCCAGTCGCTGGGGCGGAGAGGAATTTATTGCGCTTCTATATAACGTAAACCAGAAAAACCTATTCCGCGTTGCTGAAAAAATTCGTACCATGATCGGCAGTTCTGTCATTACCATTGATGGCGAGAAAGTTTCTGTGACCGCTTCACTTGGCGCAACCATTGCAAACAGAAATGACACGATGGAAACAATCATTGAACGCGCTGATCAATTAATGTATCAAAGCAAGCAAAACGGAAGAAACAGGGTAACAGTAGGCTGACTCACAAAATAAGTTACCCCTGCTACGGCAGGGCAATCGGCGTTAATGTTGCCGTTGGCAGAGGAATCGCGGTAGGCTGCGGCGCGTCTTTCCACCCGCTTTCATAAAAATACTCGGACAGGAAGTCGGTTCGCTCCGCCTCGGTCATCGGGCGCGGGCGTGAGTAATCTTCCAAAATTCCCGTCAACAACTCCACGCCCAAATAGCGCCCATCGTAAAAAACATGGCGGTCATAAAATTCGCGCCGCGTTTCGTCAATCACCTCACCGCTCGGCAGAATGTAGGTCATTTGGTCGAAGAACAAATTTCCCAAGCCGTAGTGAATCAATGAATCGCCGCGAAATTCCATAATGTGCGGATAGTGCGCCTGGCTGCCGCTGACGATGGTTGCGCCCGCATCCGCCACTCCGCGAAAAGCGTCTTCGTGGGTGTAGCATGGGGTTGCCGAGTAGCATTCTTCGTGTTGAAAAGTGAAGATCACCAGGTAGCCCTGCGCCTTCAAGTCGTCAATTTGCTTTCCAAAAAAATCATAATCACACAACGCGGGTCCCGGACTGGTGGCGCTGGCTTTGGGATATTTTGCAGCGCGTTTTCCGTTGCAGCCCATGAACGCAATTTTATTTCCGTTTACTTCCATCAACACGGGCTGGCGCGCTTCCACATCATTGGTGCCGCCGCCGTAATACGGCAGGTGGTTTGCCTTATAAATTGCGAGCGTCTCCAACAGCGCGGTGTTGCCTCGGTCGCGCAAATGATCGCCTGTCAACTCCACCACGTCCACGCCAACATCAAGCAGCAAGTCCATATATTTTGGGTCGCTGCACAAAATAAAATTATGATAACCAGAGCGCGGGGGCGGACAATCCTTGTCGAAGGTTACTTCGTTGCTGATGTGAGTCACGTCTGCTTCGCGCAGCCAATCACCAATCAAATCAGCGGGATAGGTCACGCCCTTCATTTCCATCGTTGCGGCTGTGGCGCGTACCAGCGCGGTCACGCCCGTCAAAATCACCGTTGCAAGTTTGGACGGATCACGGTTTGACTCGGGCAACGCAAACGAATCGGATGACAACGAAAAATAAACTTTCAACGGATAAACATTCGCGTCAAAATCTTTGTGAATGGGGGATTGCCCGTCCACGCCGATAACTTTCCATTCGGGTTGAATTTCCTCGAAGGGGATGATTGCCCAGTCGGAGTGGGTCCACGCTGAATCCAGAATCTGCTGCGATGGCACGACCTTGACCGCGCCCGAAGCAGGTTCGCCCCAAAGAGCGGAGAAAACTTCCAGAGTGGATTCTGCCACGAGAATCACATGACCCGCAATCGGCGCGGTGGGGTTTCCCTGCCAGGCGGCAACCAAAGCCTGAGAGTCCACCTCATCTGTCAGCGTAGGAAAAGGCGCAACGAGGGCATAAATCCACAAAGTGCCTTGCGAAGCAGTGGAAAGTTCAAGTTTTTGTGTGGCTAACGCGGGGTCGTTGGTAAGCGGAATATTCCACGATTTTGTAATTTCAAAAAGATTTGTCGGAACGGCAGAACTGACCCACAGCGCGGCGGGCATGGGCGTATTAGTTGCAGGAACTTGAGACGGGGGAAGCGTGGGGGTAAAAATCTCAATTGGCAACTCTGTGGCAGGGGCACAAGCCGCAAGAAGGAAAAGCGCAAGGAAGGCGATTGCAATTTTTTTCATGCGCCTATTTTGCCACAAATCAATTAACACTGGAGTCATCCCACCCGAAACGCAAACGGACACACTCCGCGCGCGCTTGATTCTGATTTTGTAAAGGGCGCAATCGGTCTGCCCAAAGACGTCTCCAGCATGGCTTCGTCCAGTTTGCACAACTCGGGGTGGCGCTCGATGATTTTCGCAAAGGGGCAACGTCCAAAAATTACACGCGGACCTTCGGCGCCCGCCTCCCAACGCGCCTGATAGTGCATCTCGTTTAATTGATCAACCAGCAGGGTCAGGCGTTTAGGAATTGGTAAATTGGTAAATTGGCTGGGATCTAAAATTCGGCTGGCAACCCTTTCAAGGTTCAGCCCTTGCCCCGAACCACCTGCTTCTGCAAGCAGGGCATCTGCCAAAGCAGACAGGTTGTTGCCCAGCGCAGACTGCGAGAGCGAGTATATTTTCTCAGGTCTACCGCGCTCGCCGTGCTGGTGAACAGAGGTCACCTCCAGGCGTCCATCCGAAACCAAAATGCCGAGGTGGTGGCGCACATTCGGCGCAGACATGTTCAAGGCGCGCGCAATCTCCCGCGCAGAGGCAAAGCGGGTCTTTTTGAGGTGAGCAAGAACTTTTTGGCGGGCAGTGATCATTAGCAGCGGGTGGGGAGCGGATG
>DYML01000084.1:0-8104 GCA_020721605.1 Anaerolinea thermophila | reverse complement strand
ACTGACCACTGACCACTGACCACTGATTACTGATGACCTTCACTTGGGACTCGACCTACGCCATCGCTTTGGAATTACGCCGCCAGCACCCCGAAGTGAACATTGAAGAAGTTTCGCTGGGACAGATTTATCAATGGACGATCCAACTTAATGAATTTGAGGATGACCTCGCGCTCGCAAACGACGACATCCTTTATGCAATCTACCAAGACTGGTTCGAGGAGAACATTCATGGAAAATGAAAAATTAAGTTTACCCAACTACAACATTCCAGAAGATATGCAGGATGTCGTAGCCATCACCACGCTCGACCGCCTGTACAACTGGGGACGGCGTTCATCCGTTTGGCCCCTGATGTTTGGTCTGGCGTGCTGTGCCATCGAGATGATCGCGGCACAAACCGCGCGGTACGACATGGCGCGCTTCGGCATGGAAGTCATGCGCCCCACCCCGCGTCAGGCGGATATGATGCTGGTCTCAGGCACAGTGACCAAGAAAATGCTGCCGGTCATCGTGCGCTTGTATAACCAAATGCCTGAGCCAAAATATGTGGTGGCGATGGGTGCGTGCGCTTCGGGCGGCGGACCTTTTAAGGAAGGCTATAACGTGGTGGCTGGCATTGATAAATTTTTGCCTGTTGATATTTACATCCCCGGTTGCCCCCCCACCCCGCAGGCATTGATTGCCGGCATGATCAAATTGCAAGAGAAAATTGACAAGGAATCACTTAAGAAAGTGCGCTGGTACAACAAAGAAAAGAAAGACGGCAACTATGTTCCCATGCCCATTCTTGGACCAGACTTGATTGATGTGCGCCGCAACGCAGAATACAAACAAGCCGCCGCCAAGACCACAGAGGAGAGCGCATAATGGCAACCGCAATTGAAACTCAAACCGTAGATTTAGCAGCCCGCTTCCCTGGCATAGTCAGCGCGGATAGCCGCCCAGGCTATGCAGGCTTTATGATTCCCAAAGAAAACCTGGTAGAGGTGGCAACTGCTCTGCGTGACGAACTGGGCTATGACTTGCTCACCTCGCTCACGGGCGTAGATTACATTGCCGAGAACAAAATGGAAGTGGTGTACCACGCCTATAAAACAACTGGCGGCGCAGGCATCGTATTCAAAGTGCAGGTCGAGCGCGTTGATCCCATGGAAATTCCCTCGCTCACCCACCTGTGGCATGGCGTAGAATTTCAAGAGCGCGAAGTGTGGGACTTGTTCGGCATCAAATTCGCAAATCACCCAGACTTGCGCCGCATTTTAATGTGGGAAGGATTTGACGGACACCCGCTGCGCAAAGACTGGCGTGAACCCTTCTTTGAAGAGGAAGTAAAGCCATACAAGAGCCGCTGGCCCGAAGGCAAACACACCTTTGCAGAAGACAAAAACATCTTCCACGACAACCTAAAATTCCCCAAAGACTTTGACCCCGAAAAATATGTGGTGGACAAAGAAGAAGACCTGTACGCCTCGCTCGAACGCTACACCCTAAAAGACGAAGCGGGCAAAATGAAGACCGACCACATTGTCGTCAATCTTGGACCGCATCACCCCTCAACTCACGGCGTGCTGCGCGTGGCAGTAACGCTGGACGGCGAAACCGTAATTGGTCTCAAGCCTGTAATGGGCTACCTGCACCGCAACCACGAAAAAATTGGCGAGCGCAACACCTACCTGCAAATCATCCCCTACACCGACCGCCTGGACTACTTCAACTCAATGAGCAACAACTTTGGTTATGTGACCACAGTTGAAAAACTGCTAAAAATTCAGGTGGCGGAACGCGCAGAATACATCCGCGTGATCATGGCGGAACTGAGCCGTATTCAAAACCATCTGATCTTCGTCGGCATGTTAATTAACGACCTCGGCTCCATGTATACCCCCTCGCTCTACGCCTTTGAAGAACGCGAGTTAATCCTCGACATCTTTGAAGCGGTCTCTGGCTCACGCATGATGTGCAATTACTACCGTTTTGGCGGCGTAGTGCGTGACGTATCGGATGACATTTTACAAAAGATTAAAGACCTGGTCTTTGACCGCCTGCCCGCCAAAACCGATGAAATGGAACGCTTCTTAAACGAAAACGAAATTTTAGTCGGGCGCTTAAAAGGCACGCATGTCTTAAGCGCCGAAGAAGCAATCAACTACTCGGTCACGGGTCCGGTACTGCGCGCCGCCGGCGTGCCGTATGATCTGCGCCGCGCAGACCCCTACTCTATTTACGACCGCTTTGATTTTGACGTGGCGGTTCGTCAGAACGGCGACATGATGGACAACTACCTGATTCGCTTTGATGAAATTCGGCAATCCATTCGTATTCTGGAACAGGCAGTCAAAGGAATACCCCAGGGTCCGATCAACTCACAAAAACCGAACTACCAGATCAAGGCTCCCGCAGGCGAAGCGTATGGTCGCATTGAATCACCCAAAGGCGAATTGGGCTTCTACATGGTCTCGAATGGCAAGGGAAACCCCTACCGCTATCACGTCCGCGCGCCATCTTTTGTGAACCTAACCGCCATTGAAAAAATGTGTACAGGCACAAAGATACAAGACTTTGTCGCTTTGGTTGCCATGCTTGATATAGTTATGGGCGAATTGGATCGCTAACAGGAGAAACCACCATGTATGGATTAGGCATTCTAAAAGGACTCAGCGTAACCTGGAAGCGTTACTGGGATACTTATATTGACGATATATCCTGGGCAATGAGCGGCAAGAAGCGCTATCAGAGCGAAGAAGGCATCAAACATCGCTCCAGCAAAAACACCAAAGGCATCTTCACCATTCAATACCCCGAAGAACAATTAATCACCCCCGAAGAATTTCGCTTTGTGCCATTTTTGGTGTACGACGAATTAGCAGACGGCACAAAAAACATTCGCTGCACCTCCTGCGGAATTTGCGCAAAGGTCTGCCCGCCGCAATGTATTTGGATTGTGCGCTCCAACGACCCCGTCACCGGCAAACCCGTGCCAGTGCCAGCAAATTACTACATTGATATAGACATCTGCATGAACTGCGGTTTCTGCGCCGAGTACTGCCCCTTCGACGCAATTAAAATGGATCACGATTTCAACATAGCCTCCACCGAACGCAGCGTCTATAACCTTGAAAAGTTATTAAAACCCGCTTCATACTACGCAGAAATTCGCCCGCAGAACTATGCCATTGAAGAAGAAGCCCGCAAGGCAAAGGAAGCCGCCAAAGCCGCAAAAGCCGCCGCGCCCAAACCTGCCTAAGAACCATAAAACACAGGTCACGCTTTAGGCGTGACCTGCAAAATTTAATAGTAGAGGTAAACAGAATGACCATCACAAAAGAAGCCGTATTAGCCGCGCTTGGAAAAGTGCAAGAACCAGAATTACACCAAGACCTTGTCACCCTCAACATGATCCGCAACCTGGAAATTGAAGGCGATACAGTCTCTTTTACCGTTATGCTCACCACGCCAGCCTGCCCCTTGCAAGGACGAATTGACAAGGAAGTAAAAGAAGCCGTAATGACCGTTGAAGGTGTAAAAACCGTTCAAGTCAAAATGGACTCAGACGTACCGAACGATGGTCGAATGCGCGGGCTGGTTAATGTGCCTATCCGCAACGCAATTGCCATTGGATCAGGCAAAGGCGGCGTGGGCAAATCTACGGTATCTGTCAATGTTGCCATAGCGCTTGCTCAAAGCGGCGCGCGCGTAGGGTTAATTGACGCCGACATTTACGGTCCGAACACGCCCACCATGCTCGGCGTAGAAAAACTGCCCCCGCCCAACGGGCAAAAATTAGTCCCCGCTGACGCCTACGGCATCAAGATGATTTCAATGGGCTTGCTGGTCAAACCTGGTCAAGCCCTCATCTGGCGCGGACCCATGCTCAACTCTGCCATTCGACAATTTTTAAGCGACGTGGAATGGGAAGAACTGGACTATCTCATCATTGACCTGCCCCCCGGCACAGGCGATGCGGCGCTCTCGCTGGCGCAAGCCCTGCCCCTCAGCGGCGCAGTGATCGTCACCCTGCCGCAATTAATCTCACTGGAAGATGCCAGTCGCGGCTTAAATATGTTTAAACAATTGGAAGTTCCCATCCTCGGCGTGGTGGAGAATATGTCTTACCTGGAACTGCCCGACGGCACACGCATGGACATCTTCGGCAGCGGCGGCGGCGAAGCCCTGGCAAAAGCCACAGAAACAACCTTCCTCGGCGGAATTCCGCTTGATCAAAATGTGCGTATCGGCGGCGATACTGGCAAACCCATCGTTACCGAATATCCCAACTCGGCAGCCGCAAAAGCCATACAAGAAATTGCGCAAAAAATAGCAGCCAAAGCCAGCGTGGCGGCTATAACAGCCAACAATGTTCTGCCCATTAACATTGTAGAATAATATTTCAATATAAATCGGCACAAAAAAACTGGGAGTCTTTTAAAAAGGCTTCCAGTTTTTTGCTTGTAAAAACTTTTTGCACAAAAAAACCTATGCAACATGATAAAACAGACTAAAATACACGCCATATTTGCACCTAAACATCAACCTAGGAGGCATTCATGTCAAAGGAGAAAAAACAAATGGAAGGCGAGGTCTATTATCCATCCGAAGAAGTGATCGCGCAGGCAAGGCTAAAAGACTGGGAAGCCCTTGCGGAAAAGGCGAACAAAAATATTCAAGACTTTTGGGCAGATGAAGCCGCAGAACTGGACTGGTACCAAAAGTGGGACAAAGTGCTGGACGATTCCAACCCGCCATTCTTTAAGTGGTTTGTGGGCGCAAAGACCAACATCGTCCACAATGCAATTGACCGCCACCTCAAAACCCATCGCAAAAATCAACTTGCCCTGCTCTGGGAAAGCGAAGACGGAAAAGACCATCGCACCTTCTCTTATTTTTCAATGAACCGTGAAGTCTCGCGCATGGCAAACATCATCAAATCCATGGGAGTCACAAAAGGAGACCGAGTCACCATCTACATGGGGCGTGTGCCAGAGATTGTCTTTGCCATGCTGGCATGTGCCAAGATCGGCGCAATCCACTCGGTTGTCTTTGGCGGATTTTCGGTGGATGCGCTCCAAAGCCGCATTGACGACAGCCAATCCAAATTGGTCATCACGGCAGACGGCTCCTACCAAAATGGCAAAATTGTTGATCTAAAAAATATGGTGGACGAAGCAGTCAAACACTGCCCCAGCGTTGAGAATATTATCGTGGTCAAACGCACGGCGCAATCTGTCAGCATGGAAGCAGGGCGCGATCACTGGTATCACGATATGTGTGCGCTGCCCATTGCCAACGGCAGATGCGCCACCGAAGTGCTGGATGCAGAAGACCCGCTTTTTATTCTTTACACATCTGGCTCCACTGGCAAACCAAAAGCCATTTTACACACGCACGGCGGCTACATGGTTGGCACTTACAGCACACTTAAATATGTCTTTGACATAAAAGATGAAGACCGTTGGTGGTGTACCGCAGACCCAGGTTGGATTACAGGACACTCCTACATTGTGTACGGACCCATGATCAACGGCGCAACCTCCATGCTCTTTGAAGGCGGACCCACATTCCCGTACCCAAATCGCTGGTGGCAAATTATCGAACGCTACGGCATTACCATCTTTTACACCGCGCCAACCGCCATTCGCGGATTGATGCGCTTCGGCGAAGCCTGGCCCAACAAGCACGACCTCTCGTCTTTGCGGTTGCTGGGATCGGTTGGCGAACCCATTAACCCCGAAGCGTGGAAATGGTACTACCGCGTCATTGGCAAAGAAAACTGCCCCATTATGGATACCTGGTGGCAAACCGAAACTGGAAATTTTATGATCACCCCCGTTCCCACCATGCCGCTCAAGCCTGGCTCTGGCACACGCCCCTTCTTTGGGCAGGAAGCCGAAATTGTAGACGAACACGGCAACCCCGTCCCCGACAACACAGAAGGCTACCTCACCCTAAAGAATCCGTGGCCCGGCATGTTACGCACCATCTACGGCGACAACGAGCGCTATGTTAATCAATACTGGTCGAAGTATCCTGGGCGTTACACCACCGGCGATTCTGCCAAGCGCGACTCGGATGGCTACTTCTGGATCATCGGGCGCGTGGACGATGTGATTAAAGTCTCCGGTCATCGGCTGGGAACGGCGGAAGTTGAATCGGCGCTGGTTAGCCACCCCGCTGTGGCAGAGGCTGCGGCAATTGGGCTGGCACACGAGGTGAAAGGGCAGGCAATTCACACCTTTGTCATACTGCGGCGCGGGTTCGACCCATCACCAGAACTGGCGGAAGAACTGCGCCAACACGTCTCCACCCACATGGGACCCATTGCCCGCCCCGAAGATGTTAAATTTCTTGATAAACTGCCCAAGACCCGCTCTGGCAAAATTATGCGCCGCGTATTAAAAGCCCGCGCACAAGGTTTACCAGAGGGCGATATTTCCACCATGGAAGATTAAATCACGGGAATTGACAATTGGTAAAAAAAACCTCCAGAATTTTTTTAAAAATTCTGGAGGTTTTTATTTTATATTCCGCCGCGCGTACGCATGGTCTCGCGAAGTTCTTCCTCTAATTTGTCCGCTTTTAATTCAAGGGCGGCGAGTTCGCCCAACATTTTCACCCCCACCAATTGATCTGCGAGGCTGTTTAGATTAATTTTGACATTGCTGCCTGCGGCGGTCAGTGCGGCGCGCGACATGGCAAAGCCAGACGCCGCATCACTGATGGCATTCAAATTGCCATGTTCGGCACATTTGAGCGCGAGTTCCATCACCTTAACCACATCCTCGCAAACGTGCAACGGAATACACGCAGCATTCAACGTGGCTTGAAGAATGGCGGCATCACGGGCTTTCTTTTGCTCGCTGGTATCTTTAGGAAGTTGGAATGCGCCCATCAAAAACTCAAAGGCAGCGGAGTCATCTTCGACCGCCTGGGTTAACTCAGCGCGAAGGTTTTCTGCCACCACACGAATGGCTTGCATTTCGGCTTCAACTTCGACATATTTCTTTTTGCCAATGGTAATGCCTGCAACCATGGCAACCAGCGCCGCGCCCATCGCGCCCGCGTAGGCTGCCGCAGAGCCGCCACCGGGCGTGGGTGTCGGGGCGGCTAATTCATCGAGAAAGGAGGGGCAGGCTGAGGCGGAGCGCACTTCGGCGGATTGAGCAGAAAAAAGCCTGGATTCAAGAATCTGCTCTTTATCAAACTGATCCAGTTGCGTGTACCAAACCGCCGCATCCACCAATGCCTCCTGCGGAATCAACCCAACCAGTTCGCTGTGATGAATACCCACGCCGTAGCGCCCTGCCTCGCGCCGAATGAACTCGACCACGCGGGCAACGGGTGTTTCGCGGAAGTTGGTGAGATTCATCGAGACCTGCGCGCGCCCATCCACCAGCAAGCCAAGACCTTTAACGTAGCGCAGCCCGCCCGATGATTGGCGCACGGCTTTGGCAATTTTTTTAGCAATGTCCACATCATCGGTGGTGAGGTAGACATTGAAGGCAATCAACGGATTGCGCGCGCCAATAACCGTTGCCCCCGCCCTGGGCAGTTTACTGGGACCAAAATCGGGCTGGCGCTCTGGGTTAGATTCAACTTCAACTTTAAGCCCCTCGTACTGTCCCCTGCGGACGTTTTCGAGATTTGTCCGCTCAGGACGAGTCGCCGCCGCTTCGTACAAATAAACGGGGATTCCAAGTTCGCTGCCCACGCGCCGACCCAGCCTTTGAGCAATGGCAATGCAATCTTCCATGCGGGCGTTGGAAAGCGGCACAAAGGGGCAAACATCCGTTGCACCAATGCGCGGATGTGCGCCCGTGTGCTGATCGAGGTCTATCAACTCGGCGGCGGTTTGAATGGCGCGGAATGCGGCTTCCTCCACGCCTGCGGGCGAACCAACAAAAGTCAGCACCGTGCGGTTGTGGTCGAGGTCGGAAGAACGGTCGAGCAGTTTTACCTCACTGACCGATTGAACGGCGGCGGCGATCTGATCAATAATTTCGGGTCGCCGCGCTTCGGAAAAATTAGGGATACACTCGATAAGTTGGGTCATTGGATTTTGGATTTTGGATTTTGGATTTTGGATTTTGGATTTTGGATTTTGGAT
>DYML01000083.1:4385-14977 GCA_020721605.1 Anaerolinea thermophila | reverse complement strand
TCCAACTGACCCGCAAGAAACGAGTCAACCATCCGCAACTGCAAATCTTCCGCATCCTGCGCGTTCCATCCCAGCAACTTCACACCCGCCAGCAAATCGGCTCCGCGCTTCACATGCGCCATCGCCGCATCCGCCTCCACCAGCAAAGCAGTTTTGCGTTCCGCATCGCGCACATCCAACGCCACAAAAGACTCCAACTGCTTGCGAAGTCCGCGCGCCTTGTCCAACTCCTCGCGCAGCACTTCCATATCCAAAGACATCTCCGTCCCCTGCTTGCGATTCGCCCAACGCAGAAAATCATCCGCGCTCGTACCCACCAACGCATCCCCGCACTTCAAAGCATGATCCAAAAACGTAAACGGCTTCTCCTTCGCCAGCGTCACCAGCCACAGCGAAAGTTTCGCAATCTCCACCGCCAGCGGGTTTTTATCCACACCGTAAATGCAACGCTCGGCAACGAGACGGCGGGCATAGTTCAACTTATCTTCATCGGAGTACGCGTTAAACGTTAAACGTTCAACGTTCAACACCTCCCCCGACCTTTGACCTTCGACCTGCAACGCTTCCAATAATCTTTCAGCAAGATACCTCACCACCTGCACCAGAAAGCCCGCCGACCCCATCGCCATATCGCAGATTTTCAAATCCAGCAACTCAGCCGCCGAACGCAGCTTCCACTGCTCGCGCGGCAGCCCCTCCGCCACCCCCGCAAACACCAGCGGCTCCAGCGTATGCTGCACAATCGGCTCGGTCAAACTGCGCGGCGTATAATGCGACCCCGTCGCGCGGCGCGAAGTCCCCGCCGTCACATACACACTCCCGCGCAAAATCACCGACGGGTTGCCAAAATCGTCCGAGCGGATCAACCCCGCAAACGGCAGAATCCGCGCAAACAGCGCATCATCGTTCCCGCACGCGCCCCGCAAACGGCTCAACTTCAAAGCATCTTTTTGAATGTCCATCGCAACGGCATTTTTCAACGCTGCGGGCGACTTCTGCGTCTCATCCTTCAACCACGCGATGAAAACCGCTTCGCCCCCCGCCCGAGCCTGCTCCAGTCTCGACAGAGCGATCTCAGGCTCCAGCCGTTTCGCTCCGCCCAAGCCCAGCATCACCTCAACCGCCCGCGCCGCCTTATGATCGAGCAACCCCTCATACACATGCCCGATCTGCTCCACATCCAACGCCCGAAACGACAACCGCCGCATCTCCCCATCCACCCGCAACAACTGCAACGCATCCAACAAATGCAGCACCGTCCGATTATCAATCGCCAGCGGAACTTCCTTCCGCCCTGAGCGGAGCGATAGCGAAGTCGTCCTGAGCGAAGTCGAAGGGTCTTTTCCCTTCTCACTTTTTACTTCCTTACTTCTTCCTTCCAAGAACGGAAATCTATCAGGATCGAAAAGGCTCCCCCCATACGCAGGCAAATTCAACTCCTGATGCCGAATCCCCCCATGCACCGCGCGAAAGACCGCCAACAGCCTGCTCCACGCATCAAAGCGACGCTCCAACACCTCCTCCCCCTGCTGGCTTGCCAACGTCTGCAACTGCTCGCGCAAAGTTGAAACCGCATAATAATTGGAATACTGCTCATCCTCAATCGGCAGCAACTTGCGCTCCTCCGCCGAAAGCAAAAACACCAGGCGCATCATCACGGTTAATGCCGCCTCATATAGATGGTCTGGTTGTTGGGGCGGATCGCGATCCGCCCGTACGTTTGCCCCGCGATTCTGCTCCGCCTTATCCACCGCCTGAATCAGAATCTCCACCGCATGACGCACCTGCAACCCCAACTGATCCGTCACCTCCTGCTGATGACTCGCACTGCGCGCCAGCAGATTCTCCAGCGTCTCATCCTCTGATACCCCAAAGAACCGCCGCACCCCCAACAGACTCTGAAACGCATTCAGCGTCGAACGCTCATCAAACCACAGCGACGCATACCACGTCGTAAACCCCGTCGTCTCCCCGCGTGGCGCATCAACAAGCATCCACTGCTCGCCATTCGTCACCAACCCCAAACGGATCTCCGTTGCATGAAGCAACTCCATCATCCGCGTCCCCACCGAAGCCGCCCAGCGTGATCCGTTCACCGCCTTGCTCAAATCCTGCGCGGGCGGGAATACTTGAATCAATAATTTGGGCTTCCTCTCCGCGCTGATTACTGATGACTGATCACTGCCCACTGACAACTGATCACTGCTCACTGCCCTCGGCTCCACCAGCACGAAATCAGGTCGCAGCGTCTCCTCATGCTCAGGAAACTCCGCCTTCAACCCCGCCGCAATCATTTGCCCCGATTGCATCACGTCATTTGCATAGCCCAGCAACGACTCCAGCACCAACCGCACCCAAGCCGAATGAACCGCAACATCATTTGCGTTCTCCTGCCAAAAGTCAAAATCCGCCCGCAACGAGCGCGCCAACTGCGGCGGCACATCCTCCAACCCCTGCGGAAACACCTCCGTCAGAATTGGCATCGAAATAAATGGTCCCGAAATCTCAATCAGGGACAACCAGTCAGCATGGGTCTTGGTAATTTGGTTTGCCATAAATAATCCTTTACATCATGTCATTGCGAGTCATGTCATTGCGAGCCGCCGCTCTTGCACTTGGGCGGCGAAGCAATCTCCCAAAGCAAGGGGATTGCTTCGTCCCGATAAGAGCATTCGGGATGGTATCGGGAAGAACGCCCTCCTCGCAATGACATCATTACCTCAAAAACTTCAAAAACCTCACAAACCTCAAACACCTCAAAAACTTCACAAACCTCACACACTTCACACACCTTGCACTTAACTATACTTCTCAGGCACAAGGAACGTCACCGCCACCGGGAACAACCTCGGCTGCGGGTCGGCATAGCGTTTCTTGACCGATTCAATTTCCTTCTCCAACTCAGCGGGAATTTGCGCCAGCCGCAAGCGCAGCGCCTGTTCATTTCGGCGGTATTGTTCCCGTTCGCTCTCATTCAGACTCTTGAATAATTCCATTTGCACATATTCTGGTTCTGTAAGTTTGCTTTCAATCATCTTCTTTAATTCGCCCAGCAGAGATTGAACATCTTGAATCTCTTTCTGCTTGCGCTCTTCCAGCAGTTTTTGCATACTTTCAATGCGGTCTTTCATCCGCGCTTCCATTGCCTGCGCCAGCGGCGTCTCCAATTTGTGCCACATTTTCTTTAAGTCATCTTTGGTCTTTGCCGAAACCTCTTTGGAAGTTCCAGCCTCCAGCGCAGAGCGCGTATCGCCCACGTTGAAGCGGCGCAAGCCCTTGCCCTCCTGAATCAACCCGCCCGCCGAAATAATTTCCTCGTGCAAGCGCATCCCCTCCCCGCCCACCAGCACCAGCCGCGCATGAACCACCGCCGCCGGACCTTCCAGCGCCATGTTGGGGACGGTTCGCGCCGTCACGCGATGCAAGCCCTTGCGCCCTTCGGGAGTCCAGACCTCGGCGCGCAAGAGTCGCAGCGCCATGCTCACCAGCCGATGATTGAGATGCGCCAGCACAATGTCATCGCGTCCCGCCGCGAGTTCATGGTCAAATACCAGCGGGCGAATCTCCCCCGTGTGCGGATGAAGGATGCCGTCATTGCAATACATCCAACTGCCGCGCAAACCCTGCGGCAAAAAGAACGCCTTGCCCGTCAGCGGATGATCGGCAGGAACAGGCAGCAGCGGCGGCTGATTCGCAATCTGCAAAGCCACCTGCACCGCCGCCCGCACATTCTCGGCGGAAAGATTTAAGTTATGTTGTGTTTCGCGCAACTGGTCATAATGCTGCTCGACCTGCTTTTTCAAATCGCGCTCGAACTTCAGCAACTTACGCAATGCCTTCGCGTCATCCTCGATCAGCGAAGTGTCCAACCCCTTGCGCTTGCCAAGCATGGCTTCTTCCACCTGCGAAGCGATCACCATGCCGACCTTGCCCAAATCCTCGCGGATGGTATCGATCTTCTCCACTGCCCGCGCCAAAAATTCCAAGTCCGCTTCCAGGTCGCCCACTGCCGCCTGTTCCTTTGACTTTCTCTTATAGCCCTGCATCACAAAGTGATAGACCAGCGGCTCGAACTTTTGTCCGTGCCGATCAATGCGCCCGTTGCGCTGTTCCATGCGATTCGGGTTCCACGGAATTTCAAAATGCACCAGACGGTGACAGTAGTTCTGCAAATCAATACCTTCGGATGCGGCGTCGGTCGCCAGCAAAATCCGCACATCACTTTTCTCAGGTTCCGTCTGAAATGCGGCTTTGATGGCGTCTCGGTCATCGTCGTTCATGCCGCCGTACAGCGTCATCAGCCGCTCGCCCTCGGTCAAGCCTTCCGCCGCAAGCAAAGTCTGTAACCAGTTCTGCGTGGCGCGATACTCGGTAAAAATGATCACGCGCTCGCTCGACCATTTCCCGTTCGGCTTGACGATCTCTTTCAGCCATTGGATGAAAGTCAGCGCCTTGCTGTCGCGGATATTCGCCGCCCGCTCCGCCCAAGCCTGCATCTGTTTCAACAAGCCTTGTTCCTGCGCTGTCAGTTGATTCAACAACGGCGACGCCGCTTCGACTGCGTCAGTTGTCGCTTCTTCATATTCATCATCGTTGGCGTATTCTTCGTCCACCTGCGCCAGTTGTTTTCTCAACACACCCAGCGACATTTGTTTGGGCAAAGCCTTCTTCCCGCCGCCTTGAAGCGATTGCATGTGTTTGCCAAGCGTCAACCCAAACGCGGCGGGTGACGAGAACAAACGCTTTTTCAAGAGTTTCAAAACGAACTCAACCGCAAAGCGTTCTTCATTACCTTTTGCGTTTGCCTGCCGCGACTCGCTGTACTCCCTCAGCCAGCGATGAACATCCTTTTCCTCGTCGCTGTACGGCACTTCGATCACATCCAGTTTGCGCTGTGGAAAACGGCGTTCCCCGTTCCAGGTCACAAACTCAGGGTCAGATTTCAAGCGCCGCACCATCACGGTTTCCAACTGCTTGCGGTCGGGTGCAACTCCGCGCGCAAAACGCTGGTTATCCAGCAACTCCAGCAATGCCGAAAAACTCTCCGAGTAGCCATTGTGCGGCGTGGCGGAAAGAAATAATTTATGTTCAAAATGCGGCACAATCTCGCGGATGGCTTGCGTGCGCTGCGAGTCAATTGCATAATGCCCGCTGCCCGAAGGCGAGACGTTATGCGCCTCGTCCAAAACCAGAATGTCAAACCGTCGCGGGTAGGTCGCCTGCTGCGGCAAAATCTCGTGGAACAATCGCAGAGGCGTGTCGCGCTTGATGAAATCCACCGACGTAATCAAGCGCGGAAAATGTGTCCACGGGTTCGAATGGATTCCGCGACTGCGGCGCAGACTCCGCATCAGCGAACTGTCCACGATCCGAAACTCCAGCCCAAACTTGTCGCGCATCTGGTCGCGCCAATGCGTCTGCAATCCCGACGGGCAAATGATCAACGCCGTCCGCGCGCGGTTGCGAACGATCAACTCCTGAATGACCAATCCCGTCTCGACGGTTTTGCCCAAGCCCACATCATCCGCAATTAACAAATTGGCGCGCGGCATCTGAATGGCGCGCACCAACGGGTCAAGCTGATAATCTTCGATTTCAATTCCACTGCGGAAGGGCGCCTGTAACGAACGCATGTCCGCCGAAGAAACTGCTCCCCAGCGGACGGCATTCATAAACGCATCCAGCCGTTCGGGCGAATCAAAGCCATCGGGTTGGGGCAGTCCCACTTTTTCTTCGATGTTTGTGCCGGGTTCCAGTTCCCAAAAAACCTGCAAGGTCTCGCCCAGCGCATCATCTTCAATGCTGTTCAGGGTCAGCAGGTGATGTCCTGCTTTGTTGGTCTGCAAGGAAAGCGGCTGAATGGGCAGGGTATTTTCCTGCACATCCACCACCACAAAGCGCCGCTGCCGCACGGTTACAATTTGCCCCTGCTCTGGAATTGCAATCAATTCAGAAACGATCATGTGTCACCTTTAATAAAAAACTGCCAACACAAAATTTGCGCTGGCAGTGGGAATGTATTGTTGTTACCCCATCGCTACGCTGGGATCGCGTAAATTATTCTACCCGCCCCGATTATACCGCAAGGGTTTTGCAGTAAACCCCTGCCCGGCATCCTCCCCTCGGATGAATGCCGGGCGCCAGCAAGCAATGGAAACAGGTTCATCTTACATTGCTTACCAGCCCGCGTATGTGGGCTACCCCGTTTTGAGGTCGGGGTAATTTTCAATTAAACGAGTGAGCGTTTTGTCCATCCACGCTTTTACTTCATCACCGCCCAGCACAATGCAATATTCGCCGTAGGTCAGCAGCAGCCGCCCGGCTTCCCAGGGATCATCGCAAAACCCGCTGATCTCAATACTGCCATCTTCCCGCGTCACGGTTGTCATGCCCTCAAAATGCTCGCTGAGAATTCCACGCGACAAGGGCGGCAGCAGACGATAGCGGACGGGGTATTTTTCGGTGGCGGGCGGCGAAGGGGCAACGCTGGTCGAGACAGCCAGTTTTTCATCTTCTTGAATATAACTCAGGCGATACTTAAGGTGAACCGCCTGCCGGTCTTCTGCTCCGCTTGCGTCCCGCCGCAGCAGGCGGTATGCCCGCAAATACCAATGCCCCGATTGATATTGAATCCGAATCGGCACAACCTGATGTTGTCGTTTTTGGCGATCTTCATAAGTGGGGGAGATGTAATTGAAGGTCAACTTGCGATGTCCGCGAATGGCGCGCTGGGCTGTTTCCCAAACCTTTTTGGAAATGTGATTTGGGTCTACATCCTGGAGCATGTCCAGTCCCATGCCAGTGTCTGGCGCTTCAAGCCGCGTTTTGGTTTCCGCCGAGAGATAGGAAAATATTTCTCCCAGCAAAGCCTGAATATTGGAATGTTCCCCAACGTGTCCGCCGAACGATTGGGATAACAGGTAAATGGCGCGCAAACTGGTTTCTGATAAATGCAGTTTGAGCAGCGGACCCGCCTCCAGCAGCGTGTAGATTCCCGCCGAAGCAGAATACGAAAAATCCACGCCCAGTCGCCGCCTCAAATTTTCCCGATCCCGTTTGAAAGCCTTTTCACGCGCCGAAGCCGAAATAGGGTACGCCCTTTCCCCGACTGTTTTATTCACGAAGTCAATCAATTCAGAGGGTCTTGCGGTTCCCATTTGCAAACGCCGCACAATCGCCAGGCACCTTCGTAGGGACAACCATTCACTTCCACGCATGGGATGATTATATGTCATGCCCATTGAACTTGACCAGTCCATGACTAAAATAACAGCTATTCCTTATATGACGTGAAGCGTGTTGCACCGTCAAGTATACAGGTGTGATCTAACCGTAGCCCAGGGAAAAACACTCGATTATAAAAATGGCAGATAGTCCTTCACTTCATGCTGTGTAGTTTATGTGCGGTGGGTTCGAGCAGATCCGCATCCACCTCGGCTTTGTCTTGTATTTTGAGGTGATTCTCCAATAGCGCCGCATGGACAACTTCAACAATTCGCGCCTCGCCGTGTGCAGGGGGTACGGTGATCAGTTTATTGCGATTGGGCTGTCTTGATAATTCATCTGCCAGACGTCCTGTGCGACTCACAGCTTTAGATCAAGAAGTAATAGGCGAAGGGCGGCACGTTCTTCGGGTTTTGCATCGGCTACATATACGCGGGTCATACATTCATCCTATAACATTCGCAAGAATGCGTAGAATGGATGCACAAATGGTTTTAGCCAAGCATTTCTAAAAATGGCGCGCGTATGGCAGGGAAAATTTTGCTTCGCTTAGAAAATGGGTTCTGGGTTAGAATTTGATCCCCGCATAAAGTGCCGATGACTCTATTTTTTATTGCTGTTGATAGACCATGATTACAATCTCTCGTCTGACCTATTACCCGATAAAAGCCTGTCGTGGCTTTGATATTCCCGCCGCGCTGGTGGAGCCAATGGGGCTTGCCAACGACCGCCGCATGATGCTTGTCTCCCCTGAAGGTGATTTTCTCACGCAGCGCACCCACCCCAAACTGGCGCTTGTTACCCCTGCATTAAAAAATGATTTAATGACTCTCTCCGCGCCTGATTTTCACTCTCTTCAATTTGAAATTCAAAAAATGGGCGCGGAAATGTCTGTTAATATTTGGAAAAGCAAAGGCGTTCCCGCCATTGATCAGGGCGACCAATCGGCGCAATGGTTTTCTGACTGGCTTGGAACTTCTGTGCGCCTCGTACATATCAACGAGCGTTTTCATCGCGCATTAAGCGCCGCCCATGCCGTCAGCAGCGCAGATCACACCGCATTCGCTGATGGCTATCCAATTCTAATTATCTCCGAAGAGTCGCTTTCCGACTTAAACTCTCGGCTTGATTCTCCGCTGCCGATGAATCGTTTTCGCCCCAATCTGGTGGTAAAAGGCTGCCCGCCCTTCGCCGAAGATACATGGACGCGAATTCGCGTTGGCGGCGTTCAACTGGCGCTGGTTAAACCATGCGCTCGCTGTGTAGTGACCACCATTGATCAGGACACACTTCACCAAAATAAAGAGCCGCTGCATCTCTTAAACACCTATCGAAAACAAGAAGGCGGCGTTATGTTTGGCATGAATGTGATTCCTTTGGGGCAGGGCGAAATTCAACTTGGGATGAATGTGGAAATTTTGGCATAGTAAAATTGTATATAGAAAAAACCGCCGTATCGCTACGACGGTTTTTTTGATTCACAAAATTTCTACAACTCGATTTTCGCGCCCATCAACTTGATGAACTGCGACATCCAGGCGGGGTGAGCGGGCCAGGCGGGGGCAGACACCAGGTTGCCTTCGGTCATTGCCTGATCAACAGGAATGCTCACAAATTCCGCGCCTGCGTTGGTGACATCGGGACCGACGGCGGGATAGGCGGTGGACTTGCGTCCCTTCAACACGCCCGCGGCGGCAAGCACTTGCGGACCGTGACAAATCACCGCGACGGGTTTGTTGGTCTCAAAGAAGTGGCGGGTGATTTCCAGCACGCGCGGGGTCAGGCGGATGTATTCGGGGGCGCGTCCGCCGGGGATGACCAGACCATCGTATTCGGCTTCGTTGATTTCGCTGAAGGTCTTGTTCAGCCCGAAGTTGTGACCGCGCTTCTCGCTGTAGGTTTGGTCGCCTTCAAAGTCGTGGATGGAAGTCCGAATCACATCGCCAGCGGCTTTGTCGGGACAGGCGGCTTCCACCGTGTAGCCCACCGCGCCTAGCGTCTGGAACGGAACCATCACTTCGTAATCTTCAACGTAATCGCCAACCAGAAACAAAATCTTTTTAGACATGTGCAAGTTCTCCTTTGGAAAGTTGAAAATGAGTCAGGTCTGCCCGCTGGCAAATCTGGTAATACCAAGATGATACAATAAACTTCAAAAAACGTCAAGTGAAATGCAGAAACTCGACTGTTAAGGCTTTATTAAGGCGGCTTGACAAAATCTGGTATCTCCAAGATAATACAACATTATGGACATTAAACGAGAAAATGAACAACCTGTGTATACTGCCGTGGTGGAGCATGTCGCCAACCTTATTAAACAAGGCGACCTCAAACCTGGCGATCCCCTGCTTTCGGAGCGTGAACTATGCCAGCGCTTCAATGTCAGCCGCACTTCTGTTCGCAAGGCGCTGGCAATTCTCTCTGGCATGGGGTTGATTGAAGTAACCCCGCGCAGCGGCGCACGCGTGGCGGTGGCAAGCAGCCAAATGGCAATTGATTCCATCAGCCAGATGATTGCCCGCAACCGCTATCAAGCCGTTCATTTGTACGAAGTCCGCCGACTGATTGAAGTGCAAGCCGCCCGCCTCGCCGCCCTGCGCCGCGATGAAGCGGATGTGATCAAACTGCGCGAACTGCACAACCTGATCAAAGACAGCCTGCAAAATCCCGCCGCCCTGCATCAAGCCGATATGCGCCTGCACGTTGGCATTGCCGAAAGCGCCAAAAATCCCTTCTTCGGCGAGTTGATGAGCGTGCTGATTTCCGCCTACATGGAAATTTTCAACGTGGTTTGGGCGCCCTGGGGCAGCGCGGAAGAAGAACAGGCGTTGTTCGCTCATTACATCCAACAGCACGGCATGATTGTCGAAGCCATTGCCGCCAGTGACCCCGAAGCCGCCGCGACCTACATGACCCAGCACGTGGACGACTCGCGCAAGCAATACGAGCGAATGCTGGCGGCAAGGTCGAAGGCGTAAAGCTATAACGGAGTCAAAAGTTTCCCGACTTTTGACTGTCCAACGACAGGAGTCGTTGGACTCCACAAGGTAAACTATGACCCCTCCCAACTTAAACAATTTTCTCAATGACCTAAAACAATCCGTCAGCGGCGAAGTCCGCACGGATGAAATCAGCCGCGTGCTGTACAGTTCGGACGCGAGCATTTATCAGGTGGAACCCTTCGGGGTATTCATTCCTCGCTCGGTGGATGAGATTCAAACGGCGGTCAAACTGGCGGCGAAGTATCACATCCCGATTCTGCCGCGCGGCGGTGGAACCAGCATGGCGGGACAGACCGTCAACGAAGCGCTGGTGATTGATGTCACGCCGCACTTGAATCACATCCTCGAAGTCAACGCGGACGAGAA
>DYML01000083.1:3050-4285 GCA_020721605.1 Anaerolinea thermophila | reverse complement strand
TCCTTCCGCTGGAAATATGACCCGCGCTTCAACCTCGCCAAGTTGATTTGCGGCTCGGAAGGCACGCTGGGATTTATCACCGAAGTCAAACTGAATTTGGTTAAGACGCCGAAGATGACCGCGCTGGCGGTTGTCCATTTTGACGACCTGCGGACTTCGCTCGACGCCGTGCCGACCATGCTCGAAGTGGAGCCGACCGCGATTGAAATGCTCGACGCTCACAGCATGGCGCTCGTCAAAAATTCGCCAAATTATTCGGGGCTGATGGACACGTTCATTATCGGCAAGCCGAACAACGTGCTCATCACCGAGTTTTACGGCGAGAGCCTGCCCGAACTTGAATCCAAGTTGGCAAACTTGAACAGCCACTTGCAAGCGAATAACATCCGCTCGACCGCGATTCTCAACCTGACCGACCCCGCCGCGATTGAGACGGTTTGGAAAGTGCGCACGGCGGGCTTTGGCATTTTGATGGGCATGCGCGGAGATGTGAAACCACTTGCCATCGTGGACGATTCCGCCGTGCCGCCCGCGCACCTCGCCGATTACATCATCCAACTCGAAACTTTTTGCAAGCAAGACCTCGACCACGAAATTTCTTATTTTGCGCACGCCAGCGCGGGCTGTCTGCATGTCCACAATTTGCTCAACGCCAAACTGGAAGCCGACGTAGCCAAGTTCCCGAAAATCATGTCCTACGCGGGCGACCTGCTCAAAGAGTATGGCGGCGTGCTCTCCAGCGAACACGGCGACGGACGACTGCGCAGTTGGCTCAATCCGCATTTCTTCGGCGACGAAATGTACGCGCTCTTCAAACAGGTCAAGGCGATTTTCGACCCGCACAACATCTTCAACCCTGGCGACATCGTGGACGCGCCCGCCATGACCGATCACCTGCGCTACGGCGCTTCGTACCGCGCCCTTCCCATTATCCCCATGCTGGATTTCGGTGCCGAGGGGTTTGACCGCGCCGTCGAGATGTGCGGCGGCACCGCCATCTGCCGCAACCTGACTGGGACGATGTGCCCGACTTACAAAGCCAGCCGCGACGAGCGCCTCAGCACGCGCGGACGCGCCAACGCCCTGCGCGCCGCCATTTCGGGCGGAATTGATTTTTCCGCGCCCGAAGTCTACGACACGCTCGACCTGTGCGTCAGTTGCAAAGCCTGCAAAACCGAATGTCCCTCCTCGGTGGACATGGCAAAACTCAAAGCCGAGTACCTGCACCAGTATTA
>DYML01000083.1:0-2950 GCA_020721605.1 Anaerolinea thermophila | reverse complement strand
GTCGTTCTCATCGTGGACGTGACCCGCAACCACAACCACCCCGAAATCGCCCAAGCCGCCTTCCACGTCCTCGAAGCCTGCGGATATGAAGTCATCGTCCCGAAGGAACATGACTTCGGACGTCCTGCTTTCTCGAAAGGCAACCTGACCCTCGCCCGCCAAAAAGCCTTGAATGCCCTAAACATTCTCGCGCCGTATGCCGCGCAAAACATCCCCATCGTCGGCTTGGAACCCAGCGACATTTCCATGTTAATTGAAGACAATGCTTCGCTCCTGCCCAAGGATGAGCGCGTCAAACCAGTCGCCGCGCAAGCGCTGACCTTTGAAGAATTCATGTGGCGCGAAATGCAGGCTGGAAATCTGACAGGCAAGTTCAGCCCCCAAAGCGGAAAAATTCTCTTGCACGGACATTGTCACCAAAAGGCATTAATCGGCACACGCTACAGCGAAGAACTGCTGGCGTTCCTCGGCTACGAAGTGGAAGAAGCAGGCTCAGGCTGCTGCGGCATGGCTGGCTCCTTCGGCTACGAAGCCGAACACTACGACCTTTCCATGAAAATGGGCGAACTGACCCTCTTCCCCGCCGTCCGCGCCCAAGACGAATCCACGCTGATTGTGGCGGCTGGAGTCAGTTGTCACGAACAAATTGAACACGGCACGAAGCGCGATGCGCTCCACCCTGCGGTTGTGTTGGCGCAGGCGCTGACTCCCTAAGACTTTGAAAAAAACGTATCAAAGAGCCTGTTTCCCATGTATAAATATAGTTTTTATAATGATTATTCCGAGGGCGCACACCCTGCATTGCTTGAATTACTCACCCGCACTAATTACGATCAGGAGCATGGCTACAGCAACGACTCGCTTTGTCTTCAGGCTGTGGAACTTATTCAGGCGCAGATTCAAAATCAACAGGCGGCGGTGCATTTTATCCCTGGCGGTACGCAGACAAATCTGATTGCGCTGGCTTCCATGCTGCGCCCATACGAATCTGTGATTGCTGCAAGCACTGCGCATATTGCTGTGCATGAGGCAGGCGCAATTGAAGCCACGGGTCATAAAATTAATACAGTCTGTGCGCCAGATGGCAAACTAACGCCCGAACAAGTTCTGGCAGTCCTTGTGGATCACACCGACGAGCACATGGTTAAACCCGCTGTGGTGTTTATTTCCAATTCAACTGAACTTGGCACAATTTACCGCAAAGCCGACCTGGAAGCGCTTTCCAGGGTTTGCCGCCAATTTAACCTATTATTGTATTTGGACGGCGCTCGTCTGGGTTGTGGGCTGACTGCCCGCGAATCCGATTTGACCCTGGCTGATTTGAGTCAGTGGGTGGATATGTTTTACATTGGCGGAACAAAAAATGGCGCATTAATGGGTGAGGCGTTGGTCATCAGCAACCCCAATTTGCAGGAACATTTTCGCTTTCACCTTAAGCAGCATGGCGCTTTGCTTGCCAAGGGGCGCTTGATGGGTTCGCAATTTGTTGGGCTGTTTCAGAATAACTTATATTTTGACCTGGCGCGTCATGCCAATGCCAGTGCGGAACATTTGGCGCAGGGCATCATGGCTTTGGGCTATCCCTTTCTTACCCCGCCTGCTACGAATCAAATTTTCCCCATTCTTCCTGATCGGCTGATTGAATCTATGAGCCAATTCTATGGCTTTTACGTTTGGAAAAAAATGGAAGACAATTGCTCTGCGGTGCGTCTGGTTACATCCTGGGCTACTCCAGGCGAAAAGGTGGAAGAGTTTTTGAAAGACTTGCGTTTTGGGTAAATTTTAAAATAGTTCGCGGACGAATACTAATAATTTAACAAATATTTCTCAAGTTCCCAGTTGGTTACTTCAAGCCGATAGTCTTCCCATTCCAATCGCTTGGCGTTGAGGAAGACTTCGTGCGTGTGGGAGCCAAGAGCATCACGCACAACCTCATCTTCTTCCATTGCTTTGAGCGCTTGATTCAGTGAGGTGGGCAAAACACTCTGGGATGAGTTCGTAGGTTTATTAAGTAGATAGATATTCTCTTCAGTAGCCTCTGGAGCAGGCAACTCGCGGCGAATCCCATCCAACCCTGCCGCAAGCATGACAGCAAAAGCGAGGTACGGATTGCAGCTTGGGTCAGGGCAACGCAATTCCAGCCGCGTGGAATCACTCCCCGAAGCGCGCGGCACGCGGATCAGCGCGGAGCGATTAATCCGCGCCCAACTGATCGAGACCGGCGCTTCGTAGCCTGCCACCAATCGTTTGTACGAATTTACCAGCGGAGCCAGAATGGCGCACATTCCGCGCGCATGAGCCAACTGTCCGGCGATGAAGTGCTTGGCAATTTTTGAAAGTCCGTGAATATCGCCTGGGTCGGAAAACGCATTTCTACCGTTCGCAAGATAGGTCAGACTTTGGTGAACGTGCATTCCACTGCCATTAATGCCGCGAATGGGCTTGGGCATGAAGGTGCAGTAGAGTCCGTTTTGCTGGGCAATTACTTTTAACGCCACGCGCAGTGTGACCGCACTATCAGCGGTGGTGAGCGCGTCAGAATAACGGAAGTCAATTTCCTGCTGACCGTGCGCGCCTTCATGGTGCATGGCTTCCACTTTCAGCCCAAGCGCCTCAAGTGTGGTCGTCATCTGTCGCCGCAGACCGGCAGCCATATCTGAGGGCGCGTCAAAATAACTGGCGCTGTCATGCGGCACGGGCGGGAAAAGGCTTCCATTTGGATTTGGTTTGAGCAGGAAAAATTCAAACTCGGGGCCGGTGTGATAGCCGAAGCCCATCTCAGCCGCCTCATTAATTACCCGCCGCAAAATGGAACGCGGATCGCCGAGAAATGGCTGACCATCGGGCGTGAAAACATCACAGATCAGGCGCGCGGTGGCGTCTTCGCCAGCCAGCCAGGGGATGATTGCAAAGGTCGAGGGGTCGGGGCGCAAGTGCATGTCGCTCTCTG
>DYML01000082.1:13371-15153 GCA_020721605.1 Anaerolinea thermophila | reverse complement strand
CTTCTGCCACGCCTGGCGTGTACACGCGGCGCAGCGTTGCGAGCGAGTCGATCTTATAGCGCGAGCGGATGGCGATTTTGCCTTTTTGATGGAGTTCCAGCACTTCATCGCGCACTTCCAGAACGCGCGTGCCTTCATTGTTCCGCATGGCTTCGAGGATGACTTCAAGATGAGATTCATCCTCGGCGGAGATGGTGATGTCTCGCACCACATTTTGCGAGGTCTCGGTTAGCAGCACCAGGCTGCCGGTGCTGCCGCCTGCTTCTGCAATGGCGGTCAGTAACTTCCCTAAAATTCCTTTTTTTTGCGAATTGCGGATACGAACTGTACGAATGAGTTTTCGTTCCCAAGCCATACTGCCTCCTTTGGTTTTACATGCTGTTTTCAATTGTACAACATTCATCTTAACGCAAACACCGCAAACGATTTTATATTTGCGGTGTTTGCGGAGATGAGTAAAAAATATCAAGCCATCAGTTCAGTAGTTTGGGAAGTTCCGCAAACGACTTGATGACCGCGCAGTCTGCTTTGGGGAAGAGGCGGATTGGGTCGTAGAGAACGGGCGTCAGCCCGACGCGGCGCGAGCCGACGATGTCTGCAAAATAATTGTCGCCGATGTACATCGTCTCCTGGGCGGATGTCCCCGCCAGTTCCAGCGCGCGTTCAAAAATAAGCGCGTCTGGCTTGAAGGAATTGATCTCCCCGCCCGCCAGAAAAAACTGAAAGTGGCAATCCAGTTTCATGTTCTGCATTTCCTCGCGGAAGGGGGATTCGCGGTTGGAAACCATGCCCAGCAAGTAGCCCGATTCTTTCAGCCATTGTAAAAGTGTGCGGGCATCTTCGGGGACGTGAACCTGGGGTTTGTAGGTTTGGCGCATATAGTCGGCAACCTGGGGCGCCAAAATTGTAGATTGAGTTTGGGCTATGCCAAAGGCTGCCAGCCGCCTTTGTGTAAAATTAACCCAAAAACTGTTTGGGTCATCTTTAAAAGTTTTAGAATCGGATTGTATTTCGGGCGAGTGGGCAAAATAATAATGTACCCAATGTTCTGCGGCAATGCGATGCGTTTCTGAAACTTGTAAGCCGAGGCTGCGAACATGCTCCAAAAAAACCTCGCCGGAAGATGGGATGTGGTGAAAAAGCGTGCCGTCGAGGTCAAATAAAATTGCTTTAATCTTTTGCATGGGCTTTTTAAGTTTATCCACCAATTTCGCTCATAATGCGGTTGAGTGGAATGATGCCATCTGCCAGCCCATGCCCCCAGGGTTTTTCCCATACGCCATCGAGCAGCAGTTTTCTTAATTCATCCAGCGATGCGCCCTCACGCAGGGGGGTGAGTAAATCCACTTCTTTTTCACGCAAGAGGCACAGGCGTAATTTTCCATCCGCAGTGAGGCGGGCGCGGGTGCAAGCCGAGCAAAACGGGTGCGTGACCGATGAAATAAAACCAAGATCACCTTTGGCATGGGGGATGTGAAAGACCTGCGCTTCGCCATCCAATTTGCCGCCGTTGGCGCTCTCTAACTTTCCAAATTCAGATTCTATGTTTTGCTGAATTTGTTTCATCGTGATGATCTGATTGATCTGAATATCCGTTGCGCCGGCAAAGGGCATCATTTCAATAAATCGCATCTGCCAGGGGTGGTCAATGGTTAGGGCGGCGAGGTCAATCACATCTTCTTCGTTGTAGCCTTTTACTATCACTGCATTAAGTTTAACGGGGGTCAGCCCTGCTTTTTCTGCGGCAAGAATTCCCTGCCAAACATCTTCCAGTTTTCCCCA
>DYML01000082.1:0-13271 GCA_020721605.1 Anaerolinea thermophila | reverse complement strand
GCCCTGCTTTTTCTGCGGCAAGAATTCCCTGCCAAACATCTTCCAGTTTTCCCCAACGGGTAAGACGCTTGAACTTGAGCGGGTCTAGCGTGTCAATGCTGATATTAACGCGCTGTAAGCCGGCATTTGCCAAAGGCTGAGCCAGTTTTTTGAGCAGTAAGCCGTTGGTTGTCATGGAAACCGAGCGGATGCCTTCGGTGGCGGCAATGCCGTGCACAAGTTCCACCACGTTGGCGCGGATGGTGGGTTCGCCGCCCGTCAGCCGAATTTTGTCAAAACCGAGGCTGGCGAAGAGCCGCGCAAAGGTTAAAATTTCGTCATCCTGCATTAAATCCGCATTGGGACGAAAGGTCATATCTTCGGGCATACAGTAAACGCAGCGTAAGTTGCAGTGGTCTGTCAGGCTAATGCGTAAGTAGTGAATATTGCGTCCAAATCGGTCAATTGCCATAGTTTTTCTGAATTATAACAACATTATATGAATTTGATGGGTGTGATTGACGGGTATTATTACCCGTGCTATTATCTTAAACGCAATTATTTTATAAAAGGAGTTATCTATGAGTTTTGAATTTATTTTGCGAATTATTGGCATGTTGGTTCTGGCAGGGATGGGGGGGTACTGGGGGTTTGATGTGGCAAAATCGAACCCACCAGCCGATCTCTACGTCACTACAACGGTTTTTGGTCTGGTCGGCGCGTTAACAGGGATCATTCTCACGCCATACTTTACCACGCGCCCTGCGCGCGCATTGCGTTCTTTGCTGGGGCGCATGTCTGCTGAAAGTTTATTTGCAGGGTTAACAGGGCTGGTCGTTGGCTTGTTAATTGCGGCGCTGCTTGGCTTTCCGCTTTCACTGCTGCCAAAACCATTGGGTGAAGTTTCGCCCTTTGTGGGCGCTTTAGTTTTCTCATATCTTGGCATTTCACTTTTTATGATGCGGCAGGGTGACATTATGGGCTTGCTGAGCGCTCTCAGCGGGCGTAACACCGAGGGCGGGTCTTCGTCATCGTGGACAAATCTCAACCGTAATATTTTGCTGGATACCAGCGTTATTATTGACGGGCGTGTCGCCGATATTGCCAAGACGGGCTTTCTGCCCGGTACGCTGCTCATCCCGCGTTTTGTGTTGAACGAACTGCAATACATTGCCGATTCTCCCGATGGAATGCGCCGCCAGCGCGGAAGGCGCGGCATGGAAGTTTTGGCTGAACTGCAAAAACTGCCCAACGTCCTCGTCCGCATTTCAGATATTAATGTGGATGGCGTGCGCGAGGTGGACGATAAATTAATTGTGCTGGGCAAACAACTCAAAAGTCCGGTGTTGACCAATGACTACAATTTGAATCGCATTGCCGAATTACAGGGCGTAACGGTACTCAACATTAATGAGTTGGCGAATGCGGTGAAGTCTGTGGTTTTGCCCGGCGAAGCCTTGCGCATCAATATTATTCAGGAAGGCAAGGAACATAGTCAGGGCGTGGGGTATATGGAAGATGGAACGATGGTGGTGGTGGAGAACGGCAAGGAATATATTGGCGAATATATGGACGTTAATATTACCAAGGTGCTGCAAACTGCCGCAGGGCGCATGATCTTTGGGCGCGTAGACGAGGAGAACAGCGGAAAGAAAAATAGAAAGTAGGATTGAAATTCAAAAAGCGGCAGCCATGTAAAACGGCTGCCGCTTTTTTGTTTTTCACGCATAAAGTGATTAAGGCTGCAATCCCAAATCTTGCAGCGCCTGCACCGCCGGAACCCAATTGATATGAACTTTAAGCGCGGCGCGATAGTCATCTACTGCGGCTTGGGTGTTGCCGCTCATGTAGTAGGCGCGCCCGCGCCAGAGCAGGGATTCTTCCAGGGTGGGCTTGGCGATGGTGTCGTTGAGCGTGGTATTTGCCAGGCTGATCACATCTGCATAGCGGGCGGAGTAGTAGTAGGCAAAGTACGGTCCCGTTTGGTACCAGAGAATACGATAAGGTCGGTCTCCCTTTTGCAGATTCCATGTTTCATAAGTGGAGAAAGCCTGATCGTAGGCAAGGGCGGCGTCTACATATTGCTGCAATGCCACATGGCTGGAGCCTTTGTTATACCAGGCAAAGAAGAGGTCGTTGCCTGTCAGCGTTTGAATATCTTTTTCGGCTAAATCCAGCGCATGTTGCGAAGCCCATTTTTCATCTGCCCAGGCGCCCAGCAGGTTGAATACGTCATTTTGGCGGTCAGCAGGGTAGACAACTACAAAGAGGTAATTAAATTCGCGCCAGCCTGTCTGATAGTCGGCATAGTTAACCAGCATGTCTTTGCCAATGGGTTTGAGGTTTTCATCTCTCAGGTATGCGTCTTGTACAATAAATCCGCCGCGCGCATCGTCGTAGCCGGTGGTGAAGAGATAATGTCCAAGCCAGTCGGCGTTGGTCTTTACCTCTTTGTAATATCCTTTTTCAATCAGTATTGGAAAGCCGGCGGCTAACATGCGTTTGACGAGGCTGAGATCGCCGCCGTTGCGCAGGAGCGCGCGGTATTCTGTTTCTTCGTTTGCAAAATCCACAAGCTCATAGGGCATTACGTTTTTATCTGATTCACTTTGTTGAATAAAACTTTCGCGCGGGTTGCCATTGCCGGGTTTGACCGCGCGCGCAACATCATCACGATTACCAGCCCAGCCCCAAAAGTTAAGCGCCATCGTCAGGTTGGCGGGTCCGCAATAATTCCAGCGTTCATGTTGATCCACATAGATTACGCCCGGTAGAATAACAGACGCTGGCAGGGGCGTGGTTGTGATGGTCGGCGAAGGGGTGGGACCCGGCGTGGGGGTTGAAGTTACAAGAGGCGTCAGGGTTTGCATTAATTCGGCGCGTGCGGTAAGAATAGCCGTTTCAATGGTGAGTGCGGTCTCTCCGCTGGGTTGAAAGACCGCTTCGGAAGGCGGATTAAAATAGTAGATGATGCTTGTGCGCAGATCGTTTACCCGCCACGCAAGGCGGCTGTGAACAGGCGGAAGATAGTAAACGCCGACTGCAAGCGCAATTGCCAGCGGAATCAACCAGTATTGATTAAATTTCATTTTCATAAACGGGATTATAAAGCAACATTAAGTCACAGGAAAAACGATATTTGGTAGGCTGATTATGTTAGCGCGAGAAGGAGGCAAACGTCTTGCGGATGAAGGGGATGCGTAAGATCAACATTATGCCGATGATTGTTCCATAAATAAGCGGTGTGAGAATTTCACCCTGCAAAGAAAGAAGATCGCCTTTTTTGCTCCACAAGTAATGTAACACAACCAGCGGCGCAATGAAATACACCATTTGATGCAGGCGCTTCCAATTTTTAGCGAGTCGTTTTTTCCAAATATCAAAAGAAGTGACAGCCAGTGGAATGAGTAAAACAAAAGCCGCCATGCCAACCACAAGGCGCGGTTTTTGAAACACCTCTTGTATTAATCGACTCCACGCCAGACCGTAATCCAAGTCTATAAAAATGATGACATGAAGCGCAGCGTACAAAAAGGCGTACAAACCGAGCGCGCGGCGGCGCTTCAGTGGTTCGTTCCACTTAAAGAGGGTTCTGATGGGCGTGCAGGATAAAGATAAAACCAGCAAGACCAGCGCGTGCCTGCCTGTGCGCTGTTCAAGGTCTTGAATGGGGTTGGGCGAGAGGTTGCCCTGTGTTGCATCAAAAATTAACAGAAGAAGCCCAGACCATGCGTACAAATGTACGGCAATTTGCAATGGGGTGTACGGGAATTTTTTCAAGAAGTCCACTTTTCACCAGAGATACTTCAACCAGCGCGTCTGGGTATATAAATCGTGACGGGCAGATTTTTTAATTAATTACTCACAGTTTAATAATGAACGCTTAAGTCCATATTTTCATAGAGCGCGGCAACTTGTTCGCCGTAGCCGTTGAACATTAATGTCGGTCTGCGATTTAATTCACCAATGCGGCGCTCAGTCGCCTGAGACCAGCGCGGATGATCCACACTTGGGTTGACGTTGGCGTAAAACCCATATTCATTCGCCGCAATGTGATTCCAAAGTGTGGCAGGTTCTTCGGCAACCAGTTCTATTTTGACAATGGATTTGATGGATTTAAAACCATATTTCCAGGGTACCACCAGTCGAATGGGCGCCCCATTCTGCGGCACATTGGGTTCGCCGTATAACCCGGTGGCAAGCAAGGTGAGATCGTGCATGGCTTCATCGAGACGTAACCCCTCTTGATAGGGCCAGGGGTAGAGCAGGCTGTTTTGCCCGCGCATTTCTTCGGGGCGGTAGACACTTTCAAAGCGCACATATTTTGCGTCGGCAGTGGGTTCTACCAGTTTAAGTAAACTTGCCAGGGTAAACCCCTGCCAGGGAATGACCATGCTCCAGGCTTCCACGCAGCGTAAACGATAGATGCGTTCTTCCTGCGGCAGAAGTTTTAGCAGGTCTTCCATGCCAAATGTCTTTGGTTGATTCACCAGCCCGCCAACTTCCACCGTCCAGGGTTGCACCCTGAAACCCTTTGCCTCTTCCGCAACCAGTTGTTTATCAACCGTAAATTCATAGTAGTTGTTGTACTGGGTAATGTCTTCATACCGATTGACAATACTCCCCAGTTCATCTGCCGCAGTGGAACTGGGAACGGGGCGCAGGTTTTGAATCTCGTCTGCGGCAGAGGGCGCGCAGGCAGCGAGCAGGGCGGCGCTGGCGGCGACTGTTGCCGCGTTCATAAAATCACGCCGTGAAAGATAAACCTGCTTGGGTGTAATCTCGGAAGAACGGATCGGTTCAGATTTGTAAATGTTAGACATGCAAAATTCTCCTCTGGTGATGGAACGAATGGGTAAATTATATTTTTGGATGCTTTGTTTTCAACAAAACTTTCGTAAGAAAAGATGATAGTTTGCTTAGGAAGAGAAACCCGTCATCCAAATTCTAATGGGAAATTGCCGCTCCGAAAATTTCTGCCCCCGTGCGGCGGAGCAGAAAGAAATACCAGAGCCAAGTTGTAAATAAAATCCACAGGTAACTTCAGCGGATGTGTGTGGTATAAGTTGGGCAAATGGACTGCTATTGTTATATTCTCCAATGCGCTGATGGAACTTTTTACACAGGTTGGACGACAGACCCTGCAAGGCGCGTAGCCCAGCACAACAAAGGCGTCGGTGCAAAATATACCAGAACCCGCCGACCTGTGAAATTGGTATATCTGGAAACACAGCCAAGCCGAACCGAAGCCATGCGGCGCGAACTGGCAATAAAAAAAATGAGGCGGGTTCAAAAAATAAAATTAGCGGCAGAGTATGCGGGGGCGGCAGGGCGACTCACTCAGCTAAAACAGCAATTCCAAATCTAAAATTTCCGACACCGCCAAGGAGCATGATTTTGTTGTTTTTTCAAACCGTCCACGAATTTTCCACGAATAAACGAATGTCCGATCACAAATTCGAGCATTCGTGACCTATTCGTGGATGGTTGGCGGCTCAAATCGTCCAGTTTTGCGATTATTGGGTTCAGATTTGGAATTGCTGCAACTAAAAATATCCACTTGACATTGTCCAAACTCAGCGTAGAATACCGCACAGTATGCGCAAAGAATTCCACAGAAAAAACCCGTCCCACCCTTCTTATTCCGAAACCGTTTTTTATATTCTTGTGAAGTAGAGAGTCGCTTTTTAGCGACTCTCTTTTTTTATCATTCAAGAAAGAGGAGTATGTTATGACAACAAAAGATCGTAAAGCCAAAAGCCCCAGGTTGGCAACCCCCAAAAAAACGGAAAAACAACCCGTTGTTCGAAAGCAGGATACAGAAGAAAAAGTAATCGGATTTCTTCCTGATGACATTCCGCCGATAGGCGCAATGATCAGCCTCGGCTTTCAGCAATTTTTAACCATGTTCCCCGCCACCGTGCTGGTTGCCATCCTCACCAAATTTGATGTTGGCATTACTCTGCTTGCTTCAGGCTTGGGAACAATCATCGCGCTGTTGGTTTCCAAACGAAAAATACCGATGTACTATGGTTCATCTTTTTCTTATATTGCAGTCATTATTGCCGTGATGAGCCGCTTTGCGCCCGCTTGTTTTAATGACCCGGCGCAAACCTATTGCCCAGACGGCGTGCGGATTGTGCAGGTTGGCATTCTTTTAACTGCGGTATTTGAAATAGCCATTGGGTTTCTTATCATGCGCATTGGCAAAGCCGCTTTGGATCGTTTTCTTCCCCCTGTTTTGACTGGGTCAATGGCAATGGTCATTGGGGTCATGCTGGCGGGGTCTGCGCTGAGAAATGCCGGCGGCATGTCCATTGGCGCTCCGTCTGAAATTGCGTGGAAGTTTTGGGTTGTAGCGTTTATTACCCTCATTGCAACCATCCTGTTTTCGGTTTATTTGCAAGGCAAGGGGTTGATTGGGATGTTGCCGATCTTGCTTGGCGCAATTTTTGGCTATCTGATCGCCATTCCTTTTGGGTTGGTAAATTTTAGCCAGGTCATTGCCGCTCCCTGGTTTGCCGCTCCGCATTGGACGTTCCCTGCATTTAATGATCCCAATGCGTGGGGTATGGCATTAAGTATTGCGCTTATTTTTATTGCCACAGTACCCGAATCAACCGCGCACCTGTATCAGATGAGTTTGTACATTGACGAACTGGCAGTGGAAATGAAGCGCAAGCCTTACAATATTAAAGAATTAATTGGGCTTAATTTAATTGCAGATGGGGCTGATGATTTGGTTGTTGGTTTGCTGGGCGGGTCGGCAGGTACCAATTACGGCGAAAATAATTCGTTAATGGCGATCACCCGCAACTATTCCACCGCCGTGTTAATGGTTGCGGGGGGCATGGCAATTGTTTTGGGGTTCTTTGCCAAACTTGTGGCGCTGGTTAATACGTTGCCGGTTGCGGTGCAAGGTGGGCTGGGAATTTATTTGTTTGGCGTCATAGGAATGCAAGGCGTGGCGCTTATTCAATCGGAAAAGGTTAATTTATTTGACCCAAAGCAACTTGCCATTGGCGCAATTATCTTAATTTGCGGTATTGGCGGTAATCTTGCGCTGCCCAACGGAACATTCCCATTCAATGTTCCTTATTTGTTCCCCAACGGTATTCCCGCCATTGTATTTGCGGCAATGATCGGCATATTGATGAATTCGATCTTCCTGATTTTTAAGACGCCCGAAGTGCGCAGAAATTAAACCGCGCATATCGCCAATAGATAAATTATTAAAGCCCCTCAGAAATTTCTGAGGGGCTTTAATGACGGTGTTTGTTGGTCTATTTTTTTATTCTGTAAATAAGGGCAAATGCCCCAGGGAGATGATGTTTTCCCATTGGGCGCGGTCGCCTTCGGTGAGGATGGCGGTTTCAGCGGCTATGCTTGAATTGGCTTTTTCCAAAATCATCCGCATCCCTTGCAGTGTGGAGCCTGTGCTGATCACATCATCCACAATCACCACTTTTTTGTTTCGGATGATCTCACGGTCTTTTTGATCCAGAATCAAAACCTGCGGCTGACCCGTCGTGATCGAAAGCGTTTCCGCTTTGAGCGCGTCGCCCATGTAGGGCTTGTATGTTTTACGCAAGACGACATACGGCTTTTTTGTTTCCACCGAAAGCGCATACGCCAGCGGAATGGACTTGGCTTCTGCGGTGACGAGAATATCGTACTCAACTTTTTGAAGTTTTTGGGCGAGTTCGCGGGCGCAGGCTTGCACCAATTCGGTGTCGCCTAAAATATTCAAGATGGCAATTTTTAGACCAGGCTTGATTTCAAACAAAGGCAGGTCGCGCTTGACGCCTGCAATCTCAATCGAATGGACTTGACGATCAGACATGGATTTCCTCCGCAAGGGAAAATATTTTTTGCGCGTGAAGTTTATCATAATTTGCCATAGAAAATTTGTGCTATACTCTGCCCATGCCCATTATCCGCGCTTCTGAGATTGGAGGTTATTTATACTGCCGCCGCGCGTGGAAATATCGCAAAGACGGAGTCGAATCGGAAAATCAAGCCGAACTTGCCGCTGGAACTGAACTACATCGTCAGCACGGACGCAAGACCCTCTCCGCGATTCTTCTGCGAACCCTCGGCATGATCCTGCTTCTGGCGGCGATTCTGACTCTGGTGGCGTATTGCACCGCTCAACTCTAAAACACGTTCAACGTTTAACAAAAGGTTATCCATGTCTGATCTTTTAAACCGCCTTGGCTATTTGCAAACTCGTCGTGACCGCACGCCCAACCTTGACTTGGCTCGTGACCTTGCCGCGCGGGACGATATAGCGGGCATCCGCGAAATTGCCGCGAACATGCACAACGACAATAAGAATATTCACAGCGACTGCATGAACGTGATGTATGAAATTGGCAGGGTTGATCCCAACCTCATCACGTCCTATGCGGCAGACTTTGTGAAATTTTTGAGAAGCAAACATCCGCACATGGTTGAGGGCGCAAGCGCCGCCCTGATGGAAATTTCCAAAGTTAACCCTGAATTTATCTTCAATAATCAGGTTGAAATTAAGCGGATTGTCGAAACAGGCTCCGACACCGCCGTCGAGAAATCCATCTCTGCGCTGGCGCACACCGCTGCCGATGAAAGATTCAGCGCGGAGGTTTTTCCCTATCTGCTCCTGCATTTATCCTCATGTTCTCGCAAAGACCTGACGGAACGCGCCGAAAAAATTCTGCCCGCCGTGAATGAAAATAATAATTTAGAGTTTGTCAAAACCCTAAAAAAACGGCTGGAGTCCCTCTCTGGCTCCGACTTCACCCGCCTCAAAAAAATCATCCGCTTCGCCGAAAATCTCTAATCCCACCCCTTCTCACTTCTCACTTTTTACTTCTCCCCATGCTCTACCTTGCCCTCGCCCTGCTGATCTTCGCCCTGTTCTTCTTTCGCAAATCTGCAACCCAACGCAAGGAAGCGGGCTTGCCTGGCGGACGCATTATCTACACCGACACGCACGGTTGGGGCAAAGTGGAGAAGCCGCTCTTTTATACCGCGCTGGAATTAACGGGCAAACCCGATTACCTCATCCAACAAAAGGGGACGATCATCCCCGTCGAAGTCAAGTCAGGACGCGCCCCCGAAGCGCCGTATGATTCGCACATTTATCAACTCGCCGCCTATTGCCTGCTGGTGGAAAAGACCTATCACACCCGCCCGCCGTATGGAATCATCCACTACGAGAACCGCGACTTTGCTGTGGATTACACCCGCGAACTGGAGAATGCCCTAATTGATTTACTGGTTGAAATGAAACGAGACGAACACAAAAGGAACATTCCGCGCTCACACGAACAACCTGGTCGCTGTGCCAAATGCGGCTATCGAAAAATCTGTGACCAAAGGCTGGCATGAAAATGGGTCGCAGGTCAAAGGTCGAAAGTCAAGAGACCTTCGACCTTTGACTTTTGACTGATTTTCATCCTTTGCTCTTATAATTACCCCATGCCCACCCCCTTTCAGCCCAAACGACCTGTTGTGACGGCTTACCCCAAAATGCCCGAAGCCTTCGCCGAAGCAGAAGCCATGTCTGCCTTCCTCAAAGAAAAAGGCGTTGATGCGCCCTTTGGCTCTCTGTATGACAGCGACCTTCGCAAGCGCGTAAAGAACGGGAATTACGACATGCTGATTGCGGTTGGCGGCGATGGCAGCGTTCTACGCGCTGGTCATTTATGCGCCCCCAGCGGCGTGCCTATTTTGGGAGTCAACCTCGGCAGGCTGGGATTTTTGATTCAAATCGAGCGCCACGAATGGCGCGAGTACCTCGAAAAATTGCTCAACGGCGAAGCGTGGATCGAGAACCGCATGATGTTACGCGCCGAACATATCCGCTCTGGTGAAAGCCTCGGCACATCGAATGCGCTGAATGAAGTTGTGGTTGCGCGCGGACAAAACCTGCGCCCCGTGCGCCTGACCGCCTCGGTGGACGGGCGCCGCCTGACCAGTTACGTTGCCGATGGATTAATCGCATCCACCGCCACAGGCTCCACCGCCTATGCCCTCGCTGCGGGCGGTCCCATTCTGCCGCCAGAGTTACGCAACATCCTGCTCGTTCCCATCGCGCCGCACCTCTCCGTAGATCGCGCAGTGGTTTTATCCGAAGGGTCTTCGGTCAATATCGTTGTGAATAGTGAAAACGCCGTTCTCAGCGTGGATGGTCAGCCCCCAGTTTTGTTGATGGAAGACGACCATGTAGACGTGACCGTTGCCGATGTCACCGCGCAGTTTGTCCGCTTTGGCGACCCTGGCTATTTCTATCGCAATCTGACCGCGCACATGAACGAAAACTCTTTAGGATTTCCCCGATGACAGAGACAAATCCAACCGCAACCTATTGCTACCTCCATCCCACCCGCGAAACCAGCCTGCGTTGCAAACGCTGTGAACGGTATATTTGCGCCTCCTGCGCCCAACGCACGCCCACAGGCTATTTGTGCAAAGACTGCTTGCGCTCGCAGCAAAAAACTTTCGACACCACCGAATGGTACGATTATGCGCTGGGATTTGTCACCGCCGCGCTTTTATCTGCGGTGGCGTCCTTCCTCGTCACGCTGATCGGCGGAATCGGCTTCTTCGGCTGGTTCCTCATCGCCGCAGGCTCACCCGTTGCCGCCAGAACCATCGCTGAAGGTGTCCGCTTTGCAACGCGCCGCCATCGCTCCAAAAACCTTTTTATCACTGCGGCGGTTGGCGTCGTGGCTGGCGCATTGCCCATCGCTTTGACGCAACTCTTAACCCTAAACATCTTTGGAATACTCTTTCAAGTCATTTATCTCGTCATTGCCGTGCCGCTTGTTTACACCCAACTCTCTGGAATTCAACTCTTCAAATAGCCATGCTGACCGAACTCCACATCCAAAATTTTGCCATCATTGACAAACTCGACCTGCGCTTCGATTCGGGACTCATCATCCTGACGGGCGAAACAGGCGCGGGAAAATCCATCATCCTCGACGCGGTGGTCATGCTCATCGGCGGCAAGGCAGACACCACCTTCGTCCGCACTGATTCAGACGCTGCCTTCGTCGAGGCGGTCTTCCATCTCACAGGCTCCGAGCGCGAAGCCGTCCATTTCATCCTCAACCGCGAGGAGTTGATGGACGACCCGAACTACGTCACGCTCATGCGCGAAGTCCGCAAGGAAGGGCGCAGCGTGGCGAGAATCAACGGGCGCACGGTGAATGTGGGGTTGTTGAAGGAGTTGGGCGCGCTGTTGATTGACATCCACGGGCAGGCGGAACATCTCTCCCTGCTGGATCCGCGCGCGCACCTCGGGCTGCTTGATCGCTTCGCCGAAGTGGGTCAACCCCTCAGCGATTACCGCCAGACCTATCACACCCTGCTCAACCTGCGCCGCGAACTGAGCGACCTGCGCAAAGCCCAATCCGATTCAGACCGCCGCGTGGAAATGCTCACCTACCAGGCGGATGAAATTGAATCCGCACGGTTGAAGGCGGGCGAAGATGAAGAATTGAGAAAAGAACGTGACCGCCTCGCCAACGCCGAATCGCTCGCACAAAACGCACAAGAGGCACTGGCTGTTTTGGATGAAGGCTCGCCCGAAACGCCCGCCGCCACCGATTTGATCGGTCAAGCCGCGCAAGCCTTGTCCACCCTCGCCAAAATTGACGCGGGGCAGGCAGAGTTGGCAAGCCAAGCCGACCTCCTGCTCGACACCATCTCGGATGTCATTCACGGCTTGCGCGATTATCTCGAAGAAATTGAGTTCAACCCCAAGCGATTGGAATCTGTCGAAGAACGTCTGGATGTGATTCACTCGCTGGTTCGCAAATATGGCGGCAGTATTCCCGCCGTCATTGCCTACGGTGCTGACGCGCGCAAGCAGCTCGAAACTATTATTGGCGCCGCTGACCGCATCAACGAGTTGGAAATGCAGGAAGCCAAACTGCTGGAGAAACTCGCAAAACAAGGCGGGGCGCTTTCTGCCAAACGCAAGTCTGCTGGCGCGGAAATGGGCAAGGGCATCGAAGCCGAACTCAACGACCTGAAAATGCAATCCGCCCGCTTCGGCGTGGACTTCCAAACCAAGCCCGATGTAAACGGCATCCCCCTGCCCGACGGCTCGCGTATCGCCTTCGACCAAAACGGATTTGACCGCATCGAGTTTTTGATCGCCCCCAACCCTGGCGAAGGACTCAAGCCGCTGGCGAAAATTGCCTCTGGCGGCGAAACCTCGCGCCTCATGCTTAGCTTGAAGAACGTCCTCGCCCGCGCCGACGAAGTCCCCTCGCTGATTTTCGATGAAATTGATCAGGGCATTGGCGGGCGCGTGGGCATGGTCGTAGGTCACAAACTTTGGAATCTCTCGCGCACGCATCAGGTCTTTTGTGTCACGCATCTTCCCCAACTGGCGGTCTTTGGCGACCAGCATTATCAGGTGCAAAAACTGGTCAAAGACGAGCGTACCCTCACTCGCATTGAGAAGTTGGATGGCGAAGCACGCCTGCTTGAGCTATCTCAAATGCTTGGCGAAGTCGGCGAAAACACATTGCGCTCCGCGCACGAGTTATTGCAAACTGCGCGGCAGACGATCAAAGTGAAAAAGTAGAAACAAGGAAGAAGGAAAAAGTAAAAGCGCTCCAACCAATGTGGCTGGAGCGCTTTTTATTTGCAAATTGATCTTTTCAATAGTAGATTAAATGATAACCGCCAGGGTGAGGGGGGCACCCTAGCGGTCATCAATGTCAATATTACTACAAGGCAGTATCGAGCGCAAGTGTTTTACGTTAGAAAAAGGTTAATATTTTTATAAAAAATCTTACTAAATTTACAGGTGCCCCGAGTAGGAATCGGACCTACATCTAAGCCTTAGGAGTGCCTTGTTCTGTCCATTGAACTATCGGAGCGGGTATTTTGATTATACACAAAAGAAGAGTTTGCATCCATACGCCAAAAAAGACTTCCTGCAAAGAGTACAGGAAGTCTTGGCGCAACAGCGCTACTTTTCGGGAGTAACAGGCGGCGGCGGAGTTTCTTTGGGCTTGTTGCTGTTTTTTTTGATTTCTTTAGCCCGATCTTTTTCCGCCTTCTTTTTTTTCTTGTCTAATTCTTTTTTACGCTTTTCATATTGATAATTTACTGCTGGCATCTGTTCATCCTTCTGGAATTTAATTCCTAATAAATGGCGAAAGTTCACGAAAGTTATTTTTTATTATAGCACCCATACCCGCCCAATGAGGCTTTGATGAAAATTGCCGCCATTTTGCACAATTCGTCTTATTTTCCGTGTTTTTTGCGAATCAAACCGCCAAAGA
>DYML01000003.1 GCA_020721605.1 Anaerolinea thermophila | reverse complement strand
TAAGCAGTCTATTTTCTTATTATAAAATAACTTGTCAGGATTGTATATACTGACAGTTGCGGTAATTATATGGCTGTAGCAAGGTCAGGAAAAGGGGGGAACGAGGATGGAAAAAGTAGCGGAAAATGGAAGATGTTCTGGAAGTGTATGAGCGTCCGTACGACCCAAAATCAACCTTGTTGATGGAAGCCGCCACTATTAGATCTTAACTCCTGCTTTTTGAAATATTTTTTTGGATATTTTGGCGTATTCTTTGTGTAGTTCAGGGGAGGGGTCGCGTAGGATAAAGGGCAATCCTGTGTCGCTGAATTTCTGAATGGTACGGTCTCCCTTTAAGTATTTATTTATAAGTAAATTTACCGCTATTTCAGGTTTTGTGTAGCGTATAAATTGATAGTTTGGTGTTGGATAATTTATTTTCATGCTGGTTAGACAAGCGAGGTGAGGGAAGTTGATTCCAGCAACCAGCGATCCAAGAAGGCTTCCCCAATAGCGCGGATTAATTTCTATAATCTTCGCCTCGGCTTCTATTTCATCATATCGTAAATCAATATGCGCGACGCCCGACCAATTCAAACTGCGCATCAATTGTTTGACCACTGTATGTACTCGCTCGTGGTATAAAAAATCAATGCTGTCGGCTGGCATAAATTGTTGTTTGCCCGCAATGAATGCTTTTTGAATTGTGTAGGCTAGAATTTCGCCGTCCTGGCATAGTACGCTGCAATCAATGTCGTAGCCTTGCACAAAGGATTGAATAACAAACCTTTCAGGCTGGTTTTGTTTTTTTAGGTATTCGGATAATTCTGTTGAATTATTGAAATATACAATTCCAACTCCGCCAGAACTGTCCAACGGTTTCAGCAAAACGGGAAATGACAACGATTCAAAACTTTGTGCGTTTAGCGGATCGTCTTTATACAAGATTGTTGCAGGGTGTGGAATATTTTCTTTTTTTAGAAATTCTGCCAAAAACCATTTATCTGATACAAGGTCTATTAATTCGGCGCTCGCCAGCGGCGGGAGTGCGGCTGCGGATTGTGCTTCGCTCTGATATTTGGCTATTAATCGTATCGTTGGCTGATCAACGGGCAGTATTACATCTGGTTTTATTTGCTTTGCGGTTTGTAAAATTACATCCAGCCGCTTTTCATCAAAACCATCCACTGTGTGCGTAAAGAATTCAGCCCGATGCCGTGAAAATTTTGTGGGCGCTTGGCTGTCTCTTGCCAGCACATGGACGCGAATATTTGGAACTTGGGCAAGACAGCGAAGCACCTTAAGCGCGAAATCATCACCTTCTCCATCAGGGATCAGTACAGATATTTTATCTTTCATGCGACATCTCCTTGTTCAATGAACGCCTTGGTTGATAAAGTGGGCGAATCATGCAGATAAAAATATGATTGCTTGCGCGATTATACGACAAATGATTTCACCTTTTGGCTGGCATTGGAGGCGGCGCAGCGTCACATAACTATATGACAATCATCATAAACCTGTGTGTCATACCGACATCTTACGCGGTATTAATCAAATACTCTGTAATGCTGTGTGGATACATCTGCGCAAGGATGCTATAACCACTTTTATTCATAAAGTGAGTATTGACACATGCGCATTCATTGTATTGGAATTAATCACAACACCGCCCCTCTCAGCCTGCGTGAAAAAATGGCATTGGACGAAGATGCCACACGCGCGGCGCTGGCAAGGCTTGCCTGCGGGCATCTTGCACGATCCATCGCAGAGATGATTATCATCTCCACCTGTAATCGAATTGAAATTTACACAGCCTCTCATCAATTGGCGTACGCTGATTTGGAGGATTTTTTGTCGGATGTGCGCGGCGTAGCGGTTGATGAATTTCATCCCCACTTGTACCGCCTGCAAGGTATGGATGCGGCGCGGCATTTATTTGATGTGACGGCGGGTTTGGATTCTCTAGTCATTGGCGAGCCGCAAATTTTGGGGCAAGTCACCCGCGCCCTCGAACTGGCACGCGGACAAAACACAGCGGGTCCCACGCTGAATCGACTCTTCCAGTCTGCCATTCATGCCGGCAAACGCGCGCGCACCGAAACCGCCATCAGCCGTAACCCCGCCTCGGTCTCTTCGCTTGCCGCTTCGGTCGCGGAGAAGAATCTCGGTTCCATCAAAACCGCCAGTGTAGTGGTCATTGGCGCGGGCGAAATGGCAGAGTTAACCGTCGAGGCGCTCCGCAAGCGCGGCGTGGAAAAAATCCGCGTGGTCAATCGCACGCTGGAACGCGCCCAGGAAGTTGCCCAACGCTGGGGCGCGGAATCTTCCACGTTTGAATTCATCCACGAGGCATTAAGCAACGCGGATATTGTCATCTCGTCTACGGGCGCGCCGCATGTCATCATCACCGCCGATATGGCGGCGCGGGCAATGCAGGCGCGTCCTCAACGCCCGTTGATTTTGATGGACATTGCCCTGCCGCGCGATATTGACCCCGATGCCGAAAACATCCCCAACGTAAAAGTTTTTGACCTGGATCATTTGAGTGCAAAACTGGAAGACTCGCTTGCCCAGCGCATGTCACAAGTGCCGCAGGTAAAAGCCATTCTCGCGCAAGAACTTGCCGAATTTGAAGCGTTCATGCAGTCGCTTGAAATGCTGCCGATTATCGCGGATATTCGCCAGCAGGCAGAAATTATCCGCGCGGCAGAGCTTCAAAAATCCCTGCGCCACATGCCCGACCTGACCGACCGCGAGCGTGAGCGCATTGAATTATTAACCCAATCCCTCGTAAAAAAAATACTGGATCACCCCACGCGCCGATTAAAAGATGAGGCAGCCTGCCCGCACGCGCCCGAATACGCCACCGTTGCCCGCACCCTCTTTGGGCTGCAACCCGATAACGGGCTATGTGGATTTTCCGGCGCGGCTTGCCCCATCGCTGCTGACTAACTCATCAACCATGAAACTAATTTTCGCAACCCGTCCCTCCGTGCTCGCCCGCTGGCAAACTCAATGGGTCATTGCCGCATTACAAAAAATTCACCCCGACCTTGTCTGTGAAGAAAAAGTCATCACCACGCAAGGCGACAAAATTTTGGACAAGCCGCTGCCCGAAATCGGCGGCAAGGGATTATTCACGCAGGAACTTGAAAGCGAATTGCTATCTGGCGCGGTGCATTGCGCGGTGCATTCGCTCAAAGATTTGCCTGTTGAAAATCCCGCTGGGCTGGCGGTTGGCTGTATCCCCGCCCGCGCTGAAGTGCGCGATGTGCTGATCTCCAAAAATGGATACACCTTCGCCACGCTTCCGCCTCATGCAGTTGTCGGCACATCCAGTCTGCGGCGTGCTTCGCAAATTCTTGCGCTGCGCCCCGACCTGCGCACCGAGTCTCTGCGCGGCAACGTGGACACCCGTTTGCGAAAAGCGCTGGAGGGTCAATATGCTGCAATCATTCTCGCGGGCGCGGGATTAACCCGCCTCGGCTTGGATTCGCACGTCACCGAGTGGATTGCGCTGGATGTAATGCTGCCCGCACCTGGACAGGGCGCGCTGGCGATTCAATGCCGCGCCGCCGACCTGACGACCCTCAGCCTGCTTGCCAAACTGGAAGATGAATCTACCCGCAAGTGTGTCACCGCCGAGCGCGCCTTCCTCAGCGGATTGGGCGGCGGATGTTCCGTGCCTGTTGCGGCGTATGCAGAAATCAGTGATCAGTCATCAGTAATCAGCCTGACGGGGCTGGTGATTTCACTGGACGGCAAACAAATTGTCAAAGCTGTTGGTCAAGGCATAGACGCTCTTGAATTAGGAAAAAGACTTGCCAAGGAAGCCATCGCACAAGGTGCAAGTGAAGTTCTTAAACTGCTCACTGATGACTGATTGCTGTTCACTGACAACTTCTCACCATGAAAGTCCTCATCACCCGCCCCCGCGCCCAAGCTGAATCTTTCGGTGAAGCCTTGCAAGCCGCTGGGTTTGAGCCGATCTATTTTCCTGTGATCGAGATACATCCGATAGAAGACAATGCCGAACTCGATGACGCAATAAAGAATTTACAAAAATACGATTGGGTTGTGTTTACCTCAGTCAATGCTGTGGATGTTTGTTCCCCTCTTCTTTTAGGAGAGGGGCTAGGGGTGAGGTTTGCCGCCATCGGACCCAAAACCGCAGACGCCTTGCGCAGATATAACATCGAACCTGACTTCATTCCCGATGAATATGTCGCCGAATCCATTTTGCCTGGACTGGGCGACCTGCGCGGCAAATGGGTCTTGCTGCCCCGACCAGAGGTTGCCCGCAAAGCCCTGCCCGAAGCGATTGTCAAAGCGGGCGGCGTAGCGCATGAAATCATCATTTACAAAACTCTGCCCACCCAGCCAGACATCGCAGGGATCGCGGCGCTCAAATCGGGCGTGGATGTGGTCACATTGACCAGCCCTTCCACTGTGCAAAACTTCTGCGCGATTGCCAGACAAAATAAACTCGACCCGCTGCGCCTGCCGAACAATCCGCTGTTTGCTTGCATTGGTCCCATCACCGAGCAAGCCGCAAGAGAAGAAGGCATTACCCATTTTGTCACAGCCAAAGAATACACCACCGAAGGTTTGATTCAAGCAATTCGGTTGAAAGTTGAAAGTTGAAGGTTCGACAATTTGAAAGTTGGACTGTTGAATGATGGAGAAATTATGACACTCGCTGAACTGGAAAAATCAAAAAAAATTACCAATCACCAATCACTAATTACCCGTCCGCGCCGACTGCGCGCCACTCCCGCCATCCGCGCGATGGTGCGTGAGACGGAACTCAACGCGCGCGATTTTATTTATCCGCTGTTCGTGCGGCACGGCGCAGGGCGCAGTGAAATCCGCTCGATGCCTGGCGTGTATCAACTGTCAGTGGCGGAAACGGTTCGGGAAGCAGAATCAGCCGCGAGGTTGGGGGTGAATGCAGTCATTCTGTTTGGAATCCCCGCCGCGAAAGATCCAATCGGGCTGGAAAATTTCGCCGAAGACGGCATTGTTCAGCAGGCGATTCGCGCCATCAAAAAAGAAATTCCCGAAATGGTGGTGGTGACCGATGTTTGCCTGTGCGAGTACACCGATCACGGGCATTGCGGAATCCTCAACGCGCGGACTCCGAAGTCTCCTGACTTCGGAATTCCAACGTCGGGAGACGTTGGACTCCTGCAACCCCACCTGCCCGAAGGCTATGTGCTGAACGACCCAACGCTGGATGTGCTGGCGAAGGTGGCGATCTCGCACGCCGATTGCGGCGCGGACATTGTTGCGCCGAGCGGCATGATGGACGGCATGGTGACGGCAATCCGCGACGGCTTGGATTTTGCGGGCTATGAAAATCTGCCCATTTTGTCCTATGCCGTCAAATACGCTTCGGCGTTTTATGGACCGTTCCGCGATGCGGCGGAAGGCGCGCCAAAATTCGGCGACCGAAAATCGCACCAGATGGACCCTGCCAATGTGCGCGAGGCACTGCGCGAAGCCGCGCTGGATGTGGAGGAAGGCGCAGATATGCTGATGGTCAAGCCCGCCCTGGCGTACCTGGATGTGATCCGCGTGGTGAAGGATGCCTTCCCCGAAATGCCAATGGCGGCGTACAACGTCAGCGGCGAATATTCGATGATCAAAGCCGCCGCCGCGAATGGCTGGGTGGATGAAGAACGAGTGACGCTTGAAACGCTGACCGCCATCAAACGCGCGGGCGCAGATTTAATCATCACCTATCACTCGCTGGATGCGGCGAAGTGGCTGAAATAAATGGTGCTTGGTAACTGGTAATTAGTAATTGGAGATTGGAAAATTACTAATTACCAATTACCGATTTTCAACAAGGAAAATAAACATGACTTTAGAAATCCTTGCCCCGCGCGCTGCGGCTGAACGCAGTGCAAATAACGAGCGCATGATTCATGCGGATTTTGACCAGGCGCCTTTTACGATTGCCTGGGAAGTGACCCGCGCCTGCGCCTATGCCTGTGTCCACTGCCGCGCAGACGCGCAGCACCAGCGCGATCCGCGCGAACTTTCGACAGATGAAGCCAAAGCCTTGATCGAAAGACTCGCCGCGTTTGGCAATCATCCCATTTTGATTTTTACAGGCGGCGACCCGATGATGCGCCCCGACCTGATTGAGTTGATTGCCTACGCCACCCAGCGCGGTTTGCGCTGCTCGCTCACGCCGACAGCCACCGCGCTGCCTACAAAGGAAAGACTCGAACAGGCGCGGGAGGCAGGCATTCTGCGTGTGGCGCTTTCACTCGACGCCCCGCGCGCGCAAATCCACGATGATTTTCGTCAGGTCAAAGGTTCGTGGCAGCGGACAATGGATATTCTGCGCCGCGCACATGAGGCGGGGTTGAGCGTGCAAGTCAATACGACAGTCGCCAAACACAACGTGGATATTTTGCACGAGATGGTTCCGTTCATTCAGGAAGTCGGCGCGGTGCAGTGGTCGGTCTTTTTCCTTGTGCCCACTGGGCGGGCAATGGCGGAGCAAATGATCTCGGCGGAACAGCACGAGAAAGTTTTCAACTGGTTGTACGACCTTTCGCAAAATGCGCCCTTTGATATTAAGTCCACTGCCGCGCCGATGTATCGCCGCGTGGCAATCGAACGCAAGCGCGCGCAAAATGACGGCAAGCCCGTTTCTTTTCAAAGCGCGGGCTTTCAATACGCGGACGGACTTCACCGCCCTACCAAAGGCGTGAACGACGGCAACGGGTTTTTGTTCATCTCGCACATCGGCGAAATTCAGCCCAGCGGATTTCTTCCCATCACAGCGGGCATGGCGCGTGACAATGACATTGTGGATGTCTATCGCAACGCGCAAATTTTCAAAGACTTGCGTGATCCTGAAAAACTCAAAGGCGTGTGCGGAACCTGCGAATACCGCGATGTGTGCGGCGGTCAGCGCGGACGCGCGTATGGCATTACAGGCGATTATTTGGAAAGTGACCCTGCGTGTGTGTTGGTCAGTGGTAATCAGTCATCAGTCACCAGTAATCAGTGATCAGGAAATCAGACCATGCAACCATCCACACTGATAACTGATCACTCATCACTGATCACTGCTCCCTTCCTCCGCGCCTGCCGCCGACTTCCCACCGACATCACCCCCGTTTGGTTCATGCGTCAGGCGGGACGCTACATGCCAGAGTATCGCGCCATCCGCGAGAAATATTCTCTGATCGAAATTTGCCATCATCCCGAAATTGCCGCCGAAGTGACGCTTCAACCCGTGCGCGCGCTGGGCGTGGATGCGGCGATTCTCTTCGCCGATATTCTGCTGCCCGCCATTCCGCTGGGTGTGGGTTTGGAATTTGCCAAAGGCGAAGGTCCCATTTTGCAGAACCCTGTCCGCACGCTGGCGGATGTGAAAAATCTGCGACCTGTGAATCCCGAAACCGATTTGGGCTACGTGATGGACGCCATCAAAATTTTGCGCGGCGAGTTGAAAGACATCCCGCTGATCGGTTTTTGCGGCGCACCGTTCACGGTCGCATCCTACATGATCGAAGGCGGATCGTCACGCGAATTTTTGAAGACAAAAACGATGATGTATTCCGACCCGCAAACCTGGCACGCACTGATGGAAAAATTGTCCGTCGTGCTGACCGATTATCTCGTGGCGCAGATCCGCGCGGGTGCGCAAGCCGTGCAAGTCTTCGACTCGTGGGTCGGCGCACTCAGTCCGCAGGATTATCAAAATTTCGTCCTGCCGTATTCGCAAAAAATTATTCAAGCCGCCAAAGCGGAGCAAGTCCCCGTCATCCATTTTGGCACGAACACCACCACCCTTTTGCCTCTGATGAAGCAAGCGGGCAGCGACGTGATCGGACTCGACTGGCGCATTCCGCTCGATGATGGCTGGAAAATCCTCGGCGGCGATGTCTCCGTGCAGGGCAACCTCGACCCCGCCCTGCTCTTCGCGCCTCTGCCTGAAATCAAAAAATATACGCATGATATTTTGCGCCGCGCCAACGGCAAGCCTGGTCACATCTTCAACCTCGGGCATGGCATTTTGCAAAACACGCCTGTGGATACGGTGAAAGCGGTGGTGGATATGGTGCATGAATATCAAGGTAATTAAAAACTTGGAAGTTAAATGCTTGCTTTTCGCGCAGCGACAAGAATTTTTGAACCACAAAGGGTCACAAAGTGCCACGAAGGTTTTTAAGGTTTTCCTGTGTACCTTCGTTACCTTTGTGGTTAAATCCATTTTTTGTTTCGGCTTGTCCGAGTTAGGTAAAAACTTGACTATGAAACTAACCATCATCGGCGGCGGCATTGCTGGACTCTCAGCCGCATATTACGCCGCTCGACGTTCAACCTTCAACCTTCAACCCCTGGAAATCACCCTGCTCGAATCGGATTCGCGCTGGGGCGGAAAAATCACCACCGACCGCGCAACCTTTGAAGACGGTCAATTTATCATCGAAGGCGGACCCGACACCTTCCTTGCCACCAAGCCCTGGGGCGTGGCGCTCTGCAAGGAACTCGGTTTGGGCGAGCGATTGCATGGCACGAATCCGAATAAAAAAAATACCTACGTCCTCAACAAAAATCGCCTGCTGCCCCTGCCCGATGGACTCGCCATGATGATCCCCACCAACGTGCCAGCCGTCTTGCGCTCGCAACTGGTTTCATGGTTTGGTAAAGCCCGCATGGGACTCGACTTCATCATCCCGCCGCACGCCCTCAACGGCGACGAATCTCTCGGCGCATTTGTCAGCCGTCGGCTTGGGCGCGAAGCGTACGAGAATTTGATCGAGCCGCTCATGTCGGGCATCTACGCGGGCGACGGCGATCAACTCTCCCTCGCGTCCACCTTCCCCTATCTGCGCGACCTCGAAATCAAATACGGTTCGCTGGCACGCGGGGCGCTCCAAATGCGGGCGCAGTCTGGCGGCAAAACGGTGCAAGGTTCGCGCTCGGCATTTCTCACCCCCACCACAGGTCTCGCGGAAATGGTCGAGGCATTGGTCGAAAGTCTAAAGTCAAGCGGCGTTGATTTGAGACTCAACACACGCGCAACACGCATCACGCGACCTTCGACCTTTGACCTTCAACCTTCAACTTATAAAGTGGAATTGGAAGATGGTTCAAGCCTTGAGTCTGATTCTGTCATCCTAGCTTCTCCCGCACCTGTCAGCGGGTCACTGCTCGCTTCGCTCCACCCGACGCTTGGTTCTGATCTAAAAAGCATTCCCTACGCCTCAACCGCCACCGTCTCGCTTGCGTACCGCGAGAGTGATGTGCCGCGAAAATTGGACGGCTACGGCTACGTCATCCCGCGCCGCGAGGGACGCAAAGCTCTCGCCTGCACCTGGACTTCGACCAAGTTTCCGCACCGCGCCCCCGAAGGCTACGCCCTGATTCGCGTCTTTGTCGGCAGGGCAGGGCAGGACATCCCCTGGAATGAAAATGACCTGCTGGAACTCGCCAAAGAAGAGTTGAATCTAACTTTGGGAGTCACCGCCGAGCCGCTGCTCTCGCGCGTCTTTATGTGGGAAAACGCCATGCCGCAATACAATCTCGGTCATCCTGAAATTCTCAAACGAATGGACGCCGCATTGGAAACCCTGCCTGGGATTGCGCTGGCTGGCAACGGCTATCGCGGCATTGGAATCCCCGACTGCATTCATTCGGGCGAACTGGCTGTGGAGAAAATTATTCACCACGAAGTACACGAAGGAACACAAAGTTAAACCCTTTGTGACCCTTTGTCCCTTTGTGGTGAAATCTTTTGGAGGCAACATGAGTATCACCAACTCGATCAAATTATTTACCGAAGCGCAAACCTTATTCCCTGGCGGCGTGAACTCGCCCGTGCGCGCCTTCCGCGCTGTGGGCGGACAACCGCTCTTCATCGAGCGCGGCGAAGGGGCGTATCTCTTCGACGTGGATGGCAACCGCTACATTGATTATGTTTTGTCGTGGGGACCGCTGGTCACAGGACATGCTCACCCAAAAGTGGTGGCGGCAATTCAACAGGCGGCGACCAGGGGAACATCTTACGGCGCGCCAAGTCCGCTGGAATTGGAACTCGCCAAAAGCGTGATGAGTTTTATGCCCAACATCGAGATGATTCGCTTTGTCAATTCGGGAACCGAGGCAACCATGTCGGCGCTGCGGCTGGCGCGGGCTTACACCAAACGCGACAAGATCATCAAGTTTGACGGCTGTTATCACGGTCACGCAGATTTGCTGCTGGTGCAGGCGGGTTCAGGCGTGGCAACGCTGGGCTTGCCCGATTCGCCTGGCGTGCCTGCCAACACGGTCAAAGATACGCTGGTGGCAGATTTCAACAACCTCGATTCAGTTGAGGCTTTGTTCAAACAATATCCCGATCAAATTGCGGCAATCATCGTGGAGCCTGTGGCAGGTAACATGGGCGTTGTGCCTCCGCTGCCAGGCTTTTTGGAAGGGCTGCGGGCAATCACTTCCCGTGCAGGGAGCGTCTTGATTTTTGACGAGGTGATGACGGGCTTCCGCGTTCACTTTGGCGGGGCGCAGGCGCTCTACAATATCCAGCCTGACTTGACCACGTTGGGCAAAGTCATCGGCGGCGGGCTGCCTGTTGGCGCGTATGGCGGCAAACGCGAGATCATGCAGATGGTCGCGCCGTCTGGTCCGATGTATCAGGCGGGGACTCTGGCGGGGAATCCGCTGGCGATGAGCGCGGGCATTGCGGCGTTGAATCTGCTGCGGGAAGAAAACTGCTGGGAGAAACTGGATCAGGCTGCGGGTCGGCTGGAGGCGGGCATTGCATCCGCTGCAAGCAGGGCTGGAATCCCAATCCAACAAACGCGGGTCGGCACCATGTTCACCACCTTCTTCAGCGAGACCAAGCCCGTTGATTGGAACACGGTCAAGGTGGCAGATAAAATTCTGTTTGGGAAATTCTTTCAGAAGATGTTGGAGAACGGCGTATATCTTGCGCCGTCACAATTTGAATCAGGATTCATCTCCACCATGCACACGAATGCGATCATTGACAAAACCATTGCGGCGGCGGCTGAGGCGTTTCGCACCTGGTAGTTTTGTTAGCCTGCGGCAACTTTGGCGGTTGCCGCAGAGCGGGTGTGTACGTCCAGTTTTTCAAAAATGGCTTTCAAGTGGCGTTTGACCGTGTTTGTGGTGATAAATAATTTTTCTGCAATTTCTTTGTTGGTTAAGCCTTGCGCCAGCAAATTGAGAACTTCGCGCTCGCGGTCTGTCAGGGCGCTTAATTCACTTTTTGCATTGCGGGTGAGGCGGGTCTCTTCGACCACGCGCCGAAAGGTGGCGCGGTCGAAGGTTTGCTTTTCAATGTAGGCAGATATGGCATATTCTGAATACACCCATTGAATTTCTTCCGGCTCACTGGTTCCGCTGACGACAATGGATGCAATGCCTTCTGCACGGGTGGTGTTGAGCAGGCGGTAGCCTTCCAAATTTAAGTCGTTGGCGGTATTTTTTTCTGCGGCGACAGATGTTTGCAGGGATAGGTCTAGCACCGCCAGCGTAATTTTTTCACGGCGAAGATACCCAAGCGCATCGCCAAAACTGGCGCAGGCGCGCACTTGAAAGCCCGCATCGCTTAAAAGTTCTTCAAGCATACTTCTCCAGCCGGCGTCATCTTCAACAACCAGCGCTTTTTCCTGGGTAATTTTTTGTGGGTTTGTCTGGTTCTTTGCGGCAGGCGCAGAGTTTTTTTGCTCGGCAGAAGGAAGCGCGGCGGCGAGATGCGGCGGGCTGACCAGTATGCGATACACGATGTCTCGAAATTGACTGCGATGAAAACTTTCCTTGCGTAAAAAAGTAAATGCGCCGTAATCTGTTAGCGCGGTGACTGCCAGTTCGACAGTTGCGAAACCTGTTAAAAGAATGGGTTTACAGTTGGGGTCAAGGCGGCGGATAGAATCCAGCACGCGCAAGCCGTCGTAGTTGTTGTGGTCGTTGGGTGAAAGTGAAAGATCAACCACTGCCAGACGGTGCGGGTGGGCTTTTAGCAGGCGGGCGGATTCGTCTACGTTGTTGGCAATATCCACTTCCAATCCGCAGTCCGTCAGAATTTCACTTAATATTTGCTGCCAGGATAGATCGTCTTCAACGATGAGCGCGCGAAGGGTGGGCTTTTTCATGTTGATTTCTCTGCTCGCGGCAGGCGCAGTATAAAGGTTGCGCCATGCTGACCATCGCTTTCCACCAGCGCCAAACCGCCGAGGCGTGTCATAAGTGTTTTGACCCACCATAACCCAAACCCCAGTTTGCCTGGGTGTGCGTTTGCGCGCCCGCTGAAATGCAATTCAAAAATTTGATGATGTAATTCGGGCGGAATGCCGGGACCGTCATCCATGATGGAGACTTGCACCCATTTGTCGCTGGCGTGACCCCGAATTTTTATGGCGCCTTTTCCGTTCATGGCGGCGTTTGCGTTTTCGATTAAGTTTTTAAAGACCAGCGCAAGGCTGTGTCCGCTGGCTGCAATCAGCGGGAGTTGCTCCAGTCCTTCCACTTCAACTTGAATATTTGGCGAGATCTGCATGGTGTGGAGGGCTTCGGCGACACTGGCGGCGATGTGAATTTTTTCCATGTGAATTGGGCGCAGGTGGGATAGATTTTCCTGCACGATCTGCATGGCTTCCATGGCGCTGCGCTCAATTTCTTTCAGGCTTTTGTTGAGATAGGGGTCGCTTTCAAGTAATTGCGGGTATTTATCTTGAATGGCTTGAATGCGCACGGGAATGATGCCAACTTTGTTGTTCATGTTGTGCAGTAAATTGGCTGAAATATCTCCCACTGCGGCAAAGGTTTCGGCTGTCCAATGTTGCTCTTGTGAGGATTGCAACGCCTCTTGCCGCGCTTCGTTTTGAATTGCCAGCACGGCGTAATGCGCCAGGCAGGTTAGCACTTTTTCGTCCCATTCCGATTCGGCAATTCTACCTGTGTTAGGCGCCAAACTGCATACGCTGAACGCGCCCAACGCCTGTTCATCTTCCCCAATAAATAAAGGCACAATCAAAGCGCGTGTGCCGTTCTGTGATTCGTCTACTTCGCTTGAAATCTTTTTTTTCTGCACAATGGCGCATTCCACCAACCCTTGCGGGCGCGCCATGAGGGTTGCGTAATTTAGGCTGCCGTTTGATGCGGTTAATACGATTTGATTATCTGAGGCAAGCCAGATCATGCTGGAGGATGTGTTGAGCAGGTCGTTGGCGGTTGCGGTGAGATGGTCGAACACTTTTTGGCGTGGTTCGGCGAGCAGCAGCCGCGCAACTTCTTGCAAGGCGTCTAGCAGCCTTACTTCTTGAATGGCAGTCACGGCATAAGTTGCCAGAGATTGCAGCATGTGGCTGTCATCTTCAGAAAACGATTCGGCTTCGGGGCTTTCCAAATTTAGTACGCCTTCCAGCCTTCCGCTGGCATTCACGAGTGGAACTGCCAATTCGGCAAGCATTTTTAAATTTGAATCAAGCGGGTAATACACTTGAGACCAGGGCGCAGCTCTCAGGTCAGAAATAAGCACAGGCTGTCTGGTGCGCGCCACATGCGCCATGACACTGTTGCCATTTAAGGGGATTTTTTCGACCAGTGGGCGATTCATTTGATTGCCGCCTACGGCGCTGGTAATTAAAAATTCTCCGCTTTTGTCCAAAAGGCGAAAAATTCCATAGTGGGCGTTGGTGACTTCCAGCGCCAATTGCAAAATGGATTCAAGCGTTTCTTTTAGCCGCAAGCGTGAAGAGATAATTAATCCGGCGCGATGCAGGCGGTTGAGTTCATCTTCCTTGCGCGCCAGGTCACGGTGAACGCCTGTCAGCCGCCGCGCATGGTAAATTGCCATTGCCGCCTGATTGACAAAATGATCCAGCATTAATTGTTCAAGTTTTGTAAATTCTCTTTTTTCATATAAATAGATATATAAAATTCCAACCGTTTGTTTGGCAACCACCAATGGAAAACAGCCAACTTCTTTTACGCCCAAGTCGGCATGGTAGGGGTGTACTTCAAGGTCGTGTTCTTCGTAGCTGTATCTGCGTTGAATGGTGCGAATGCCAATCCCATTGGGTCGCGGGGCATCATCGGAGTAGGCGGGGTGAGTGGATAGGGCGTGACCTTCCGCCTGGGCAGAAACCCGCGACGCAGTTTCAAACCTGCCGCTGGGTTGGTCGTAGGTGTGAATCACAGCCGAGGAGCCAGGTACGACTCGAATGGCGCTCTCTACAATTAACTGCAAACTGACGCCGCTGTTGGTTGCATCACCCGCCCCAATGTGATTAATGGCGTGGCTAATTTGGTTGAGGCTTGCCAGCACTTCAAATAATTTGGCTTCTTGCGTTTCGGGGGCGGAAGGTTGATGGTTCATCATTTGTTTTTATAGATTTTGCTGGGTAATTGTAATTCACTCTACTGGTTGAACTGCTTTAATAAAAATGACAGTTGATTGCAAACCTGTTGGATCGCAATCAACTGTCGGCGTGAGAGGTATTTTACTGCCTAGCAGTCAAAGTAAAGAGAAAATTCGTAAGGCGTGGGGCGCAGGCGCATGGGGTCTAATTCGTGTACCCGTTTGTAATCAATGTAAGACTCAAGAAAGTCTGTTGTAAAGACATTGCCTTTGAGCAAAAATTCATGGTCGGCTTCCAGCGCGTACAACACATCTTCCAGCGAACCAGGAACCTGCTTGATTAGTTTCTTCTCTTCGGCGGGCAATTCGTACAAGTCTTTGTCTTGCGGCAACCCTGGGTCTATCTTGTTTTGAATGCCGTCCAAGCCCGCCATGAGGATTGCGGAAAATGCAAGGTAGGGGTTGGATGATGCGTCTGGAGCGCGAAATTCCACCCGCTTGGCTTTTACGCTTTTGGTGACAGGAATGCGGCAAATAGCAGAACGGTTGCGCTGTGAATATGCAAGATTGACAGGCGCTTCAAAGCCTGGCACCAAGCGGCGGAAGGAGTTGGTGGTGGGGGATGTAAGCGCAAGCAGCGCCGGCGCGTGTTTGAGCAGCCCGCCGATGTAATATTTGGCAGTTTGTGAAAGACCGGCGTATCCTTTTTCATCATAGAAGACGTTTTCGTCTCCCTTCCACAAGGAGGAGTGGACGTGCATTCCAGAGCCGTTATCACCAAATAAGGGCTTGGGCATGAAGGTTGCCGTTTTGCCATTTTGGCGGGCAACATTTTTTACAATATATTTGTAAAGCAGGGTTTGGTCTGCCATGCGGGTGAGTGTATTAAAGCGCATTCCCATTTCAGACTGACCCGCTGTTGCTACTTCGTGGTGATGTAATTCCATCGGCACGCCAGCGGTTTCCAACGCCAGCATAAATTTGGAGCGGATGGTTTGGAGCGTGTCTGTTGGCGGCACGGGGAAATACCCGCGTTTGGGAGAAATCTGCCCGCCGTAGTTGGGTCCATCGTTGTGACCGCTGTTCCACCAGCCTTCTTCACTGTCAATATGATAGTAGGATTCGTAGGTGTTGGTTGAGTAGCGGATATTGTCAAAGACAAAGAATTCGGCTTCAGGTCCAATGAAGATGGTATCGGCAATGCCGGTTGTCTTGAGGTAGGCTTCTGCTTTGCGCGCAACATAACGCGGGTCGCGGTCGTAGGCTTCCAGGGTGATTGGGTCATGCACATCGCAACTGAGAACGAGGGTCGGTATTTCTGCAACAGGGTCTATGAAGGCTGTGTCTGGGTCAGGAATAAGAAGCATATCTGATTCGTGAATTTCTTGAAAACCGCGAATGGAAGAACCGTCAAAGGGGATACCCTCCTTGAAAAAGTCTTCGTCAAGGCGATGTGCAGGGATGGTGAAATGCTGCCAGGTGCCGGGCAGGTCTACGAAACGCAAATCTACGATCTGCGCCTGTTTGTTCATATCCAGCACTTCTTTGACTGTCTTGGTCATGGAATTTCTCCTCAATAATTTTGAATGATTATCCTTGCGTTCAGCAGGAATTTTATTATTATAGAATTGGGTTGTGGGTAAGTCTATTACCCAAAGGGGTACTTGATGTTGACCCGCTCAAAAAATTTCCTGTTGATCGGCATATCTTTTGTACGATAAAATAATCAACTCAGGCAGGCAAATGGCTTGCGTATGGATAAAATGGAAAAGCCCATGAAAAAACTGATGCAAGAAAAACAGCCCTTCAATTTACGTTTTTTGTTATTGTTTGGCACTACAATTGCGGTGCTTCTATTTCAAATGCTGGAGATCATTCCAGGCGTTACCACGCCATTTGGGCGGCTGGAATATTCCGCGCGGGATGCGCTAATGCGCTTGCGCGGGTCACAAGACGCATCCGAGGATATTGTCATTGTAGCCATTGATGATTTTTCATTCAACTGGACTGGTTACCGTTGGCCCTGGTCTCGCGCCTATTATGCCGAAATTGTGGATCAGATTAACAACGGCGGCGGCAAGGTCGTTGGATTGGACCTGTTTTTGTTTGCGCCAGATTCCGAATCAGAAAATGACCCGCTGCTTGCCGATTCTTTGGCAAAAGTTCCTGCTTCAGTCACCGTTGCGCAGATTGCCAAAGACCCATCCACCACTTATATGGTTTCCAGTTTATCCCAACCTCTGCCCGCTTATTTACAAGTTTTGGACGGAGTGGGAATCACAGCCTTTACGCGAGATGAAGATGCCATTGTGCGCAGTGTGCAGGCGTATGATTTGTTTCAAGATCAGGTTTATTACAATTGGGCTTTTGAAGTTGCAAGGCTATACATGGGCGCCGATCAACCCGCAAAGCCAACCAATACCAGCCTGCAATACAATCATGCAAACGTGCCCCTTCACAGCAAGCAGATTTTGATCAACTACGCGGGGGCGGCTGGCACATATACCACCTATTCTGCGGCAAATGTACACGACGGCGTGACTCTGGAGGAAAACCCAGAGGCATTCCGTGACAAGATTGTTCTGATCGGCGCAACCACTGTCACTCTGCAAGACGTATATCCAACGCCCTATGCGACACAAATCCCTACTGCCGGGGTGGAGGTTGTTGCCAATGCGATAGACACTATCCTTCAAGGGAAATATTTAACTGAAGCCCCGCCTTGGTTGGCTCTTATGCTGGTTGTGATGGCTGCCATTATCGCTGCTTTTATAGCAAGGTCACAGCGTCCAAGTATTACTGTTTTGGTCTTGGGCGGCGTGATGGTGGCGTACATTATCTTTAGTTTTTTGGTTTTGACCAAAAGCAACTACATCTTGCCAATTGTATTCCCCTTAACTATGTTGTTTTTAGGCGTTGTCATTCCAACTCTTGAACAAGCCGTTGCACAGGAACTGGAAAAACGCCGCTTGCGTAATTTGTTTAGCCGTTTTATTGCACCAGAAATGGTCGATCAAATGGTTAAAACGCAAGATATTAACTCGCTCAACAAACGCGCTAATTTAACCATCTTATTTTCTGATATTCGCGGGTTTACGACTCTTTCAGAAAAACTTTCCCCTGAAGGCGTGGTTAACTTACTTAACCCCTATCTTGAAGCCATGACCGCAGTGGTTCATAATTACGGCGGCACAGTGGATAAATACGAAGGGGATGCCATTGTAGCGTTTTTTGGAGAGCCTGTTTCATTTGAAGATCATGCCGCGCGCACTGTTCGAGCGGCAGTGGATATGCTTAAGGCGCTGGACGATCTTTCCGAAACATGGCTGGCTGAACAACGCCTTGAAAAAAGATTCAACATTGGAATTGGAATCAATACCGGAGAAGTGTTTGTTGGCTTGCTGGGTTCAAAAGAGCGCATTAACTACACCATCATTGGCGATAACGCAAACCTGGCTGCCCGCTTGCAAGACCTGACAAAAACCTACTCATGGCCCATCTTGATCAGTGAAAGCACTTATCAATCCGTTAAAGATGAATTTGAAACAGAATTTGTAGATGCAGTTACCGTGAAAGGCAAAACCAAGCCCGTTAACATTTATAAAGTGCTTGGGCGCAAAGACGCCATAGAATCTGAAAAAGTACACGCTTGGTAATTTTTACATCAGGGTCTGTCTATGTTTTTTGCTGTTTTTCCAGCCAGTGATCAATACTCAATTGTAATTGCCTTGCCAGAAGACCGACATTTGGTTCTTGAAATACAGACTCGTGATCCCCAGGAATCACAAAATCATTTACAGACCCGATTACATATTGCCCCCAGCCCAGTGTGCGGTCTGGTTTGGCGCCGGGCATTTGTTCACTGGCTCTTAATACGGTTACATCCCCCGCGTAGGGCTGCGGTTGATACAAATCTGAAATTCGTTGATTTGTTTTGCGAACAACATGGATGCGCAAAGCAGGGGGTAATGGCTGCTTGAATAATAAGTAAAGACGGCTGAGGGTCTCATCTTGTAATTCGTTCCAGCGTTTGGAAGACCGAATGGCGATATGCTCTATTTTTTTATTTGCAGGCAAATCAAAAAAATTCTTTAATTTGCTCAAAAACCCTTTGTTATGCTTTGGCAGCATTTCGGGGTAGGTTGGGCTTGGCGCATCCAGAAAAATTACAAGGCTTGGCTCTTCATGGTCGTGCAGGAGTTGTTGCGCAATTTCATACACAACTACTCCGCCCATTGAAAACCCGCTGATGATATAAGGACCTTTTGGCTGCACCGAGCGAATTTCTTTAATGTATTGCTGAGCCATTTCTTTAATGTTTGTAAATGGAGATTCTTTTCCGTCTAATCCACGCGCCTGAATACCGTATAAAGGTTGTTGGGGAGAAATATGGCTGGTGAAGCGATTGTAGAAGAAGGCTCCGCCGTCGGCGTGTACGCAAAACAGTGGCGGTTTTGAGCCATGTGGTTGAATAGGAACCAGCGATGACCAGGCGGGTTTCCAACCTTTCTCTTTTAGCGCGGGGGCAAGCTGGGCAATGGTGGGCGTATGAAAAAGTAATGCCAAAGAAAGCGTTTGCCCTAGTTCTTTTTCAAGTTCTGTAATCATCAAAATGACAAGCAGTGAATCGCCGCCAAGGTCAAAGAAGTTGTCTTGTGTGCCAATTGGGCGGCGATTTAGCAGCCGCTCCCAAAGTTTCACCAGATACAACTCAAATTCATCTGTTGGCGCACAAAAGTTTTCCGCCATCGGCGTTTCAGATTCGCTTGGCTCTGGTAGCGCCCGATAGTCAATTTTTCCATTGGGCAAATATGGAAGCGAATTTAGCAGCGTCACTTGTTTTGGCAGGGCGTAGTCTGGCAGGCGTTCTTTTAGTGAGTCGCGGATTTGCGCGGGGGTTGTCTGGGCAGATTCTTTTAAAACAGCATACGCCACAATGCGTGGCTGGTAGGCCACTGCGTGATTGGCAGATTCGGTTTGCCAAACACGGACAGCGCACTCCCGAATAAGTGGGTTCACTGCCAGCGCGGCTTCCACCTCTCCCAACTCCACTCGAAAACTGCGAATTTTTACCATACGGTCACGGCGTCCGAGGTATTGTAATTGTCCGTCAGGCTGCCAGCGTCCCAAGTCACCGGTTTTGAAGAGGCGGCTAAACGAATCATTTTGGCTGGTGTTAAAAGGATTGACCATCCATTTTTCAGTATTTAAATCAGGGCGATTCCAATATTCTCTAAATAGCCCCTCTCCTGAAATGAAAATTTCTCCTGATAAACCGGGTGGCATGGGCTGAAGTTGAGAATCCAAGACATAAACTCGTGTATTTTGAATCGGGCGACCCACAGGCGGCGGCATTTCTGAAATGACCGCCGGGTAAAATGTGGCATCTCCCTCAGTTAGACCATAAAAATTAATGAGATTGGCTTGTGGGAGTCTTTCGTAAAACTGCTTAACAAGTGTGGCTGTAAGCGCTTCGCCCCCAATTAACCAGGTTTTTAGACGGGCTAACCGCCGATCAATATCCGCATAGGTAGTTAATATGATCTGCAACAGCGATGGCACCAGCACCATGCGTGTAACCCCTTCTTCTTCAAGTAAATCTACCAGGCGGCGCGGGTCGGTGACGATTTTATGCGGAATCATTACCGTTTGAGCGCCAAGCAAAAACGGCGAATAAATTTCATCTACTGCGTCAATGGAACTGAGCGGCGAAGTTTGGCTAATAACATCTTCGGCATTCATGGCGGCAAGCGCCCATGCCGAATGGAAACGCGCGATCATATTGCGGTGAGTATGAATTACTCCTTTTGGAATACCTGTTGAGCCAGATGTAAAAATAATGAAAGCAGCGGCGCGCGCATCAACTACTATCTCTGGCGCAGTGGCTGGATGATTTTTTTGTTCTAAAAATTCGTCTATTAAAAACACGCCTGATGTATGCGGCGGGAGCAGGCTTTTTAAATTGGAATGAGTCAAAATATACGGAAGATTAAAGTTGTTAAATAAATGCGCCAACATTTCACGCGGATATTGCAAGTCGAGCGCTGCGTAGGCTGCACCAGTTTTGAGAATGGCAAGTTGGGCAATAATTAAATCAAGGTTGCGGTCAATATATAGACCAATCACATCGCCAGGTTGTACACCCGCTGTTATTAAAGCGTGCGCAAGACGGTTTGCGCGTTTTTCCATTTCCCCATAACTTAGGCGTACTCCGTTGTAGACAACAGCAATTCTTTCGGGCGCTTTGTTGGCTTGCGCTGAAATTAATCCGTGTAGGCTGGCTTCTGCCGGGAAGTCTGACTCGGTATTATTCCATGATTCCATTTCAGCCCATTGCTCAGGGGCAAGCAGGGAGACCTGATCGTAGGGTTGATTAAAGTTTTGCGATAGATTTTCTGCAAAGTGAATAAAAATTTGCGGAATATGTTTAATTTCATCCGTTGAGTAGTGCGCTGTGTCAAAGCGCCAAACTGTTGCGCTGTCATTTATTTCTAAATGAAGAATGGGGTTGAGGTTTTCAGGAGGCTGCGCAGTTACACCGTTTTCATATTGAAATATGACCGCCGTTGAAATTCCCTCCGCCCGCGTTGTTAAATGATTTTTAAGCAGTTCACTAAAAGGCACAGGCTGATTGAACTCGGTTGAGAAAATATTCCAGCGTTTGTTTGTTTCAATTGCAGCTGCCACTACTACGGGGCTTTCTTGCGTTATACGGTGAAGAAACGCCTGAAACGTGACGAGCCAAATTTTTTCAACGGGAACTTCGCTGTCATGCGCATAACTTAATATTCTGTCTGTAAGAGTATTGGGAATAAAAATTTTATTTTCGTGCATACCGTTATACCTTTGTGCTGTCATAGTAAAGATCATGGTTGATTATACATGGCTGTGCCTAATTACAAGTAGAGTACAAAGCCGAGGGTTTTTGCAAAAAACTAAAAAATAAAGGTGATATTTGTCACTTGATTCGCGATAGTATATCCCGTATTCTAAAAACAAACAAATTTGTAAGGTTTTTGTAGGGTTTTTGCAAGGTCGGTGCATTTTTTGTCTTATGGGTTACGAATGTCTGCAAAATTGGCTCGATTTGGTTTTTGGATGGGTTTTGTGCCGAGTATTTTAAAAATATTGAATAAGTTGTATTTTTTTTAATCAAAATCTTAAATTGATTTCTGTGTGGAATTTTTAATTCAAAGATAAAGAAAAGTGGAATTTGGCAATAAAGTAAAACGCAGAAAAAAAATAACCGCCTTTTTTATGATTTAAATCTTGCTATTTTATATGGAGCAAGTATGGACAATATCGTACAAAAATTAGCAGCAAAAATAAACATGTCATTTGACGAGTTCATTGGCGAGATGCGCAAGCGTGGGTGCAGTGAGCCAACTGCCATAAAAATTTGGAATGGCACTTATGAAGAATTTGACGGTTTTAAAGATAATGACTTGTTTCTCAGTAATTTGCGAAAGGCAGCCGATGTTTTACGCGTTACTACTGGGATGTTGTTGCCACGGTGAAAATAAAAAGCATGAATCATTGTGGATTTTTTTCTTTTTCTCCGAAATGAATTAAACAAGGAAAAGATAACATGGAACTCAGACACTATCTTGACATTATTTTACGCAGAAAATGGATCATCCTATTTACGGTGATTACCATCATGGCTGTAACAATTTTTGGCACTCAGGCGCAGAGTTCTATATATCAGTCTTCAACAACTCTGCGGATTGCCGCCTCCATTGGAGGGCAGGTTGCCTATTCAGACTATATCTATTCTGATCGGTTAATGAATACTTATGTCCAAATTGCTGTCAGCCAGCCTGTTTTGGTGGAACTTGCAAAACGGCTTGACATGGCGCAGCCTCCTGTGGTTGCAGCAGAGATTGTTCCAAATACAGAATTGATAAAAATAACCGTTGAAGATACCAATGCCAAGCGGGCTGCCGTGGCTGCCAATACGTTGGCGGATATTCTTATTTCTCAAAGCAATGACCTGTACTCTGGAGGTGGAAGAAATTCGTTGGATGTTTTGGGTGAACAACTTGCCAAAGTTCAGCCTGATCTAGATCGGGCAATGCGGGAATATGAAAAAATAGTTGTTCAAACACCGGCAGCGTTGGAGAAGATTGAATCCTCCAGGCAGTCGTTGCAGTTGCAGCAAAACACTTATGCAACACTTCTGGCGCAATACAATCAGGCTCAGTACAGAGAGGAAATTCAATCCAGCATGATCACTGTGGTTGATCCGGCAGTGGTAGCGCAGTCTCCAGCCAAGCCGCAGACTTTATTAAATTACACTTTGGGAATACTGCTTGGGCTGGTGGGCGGGGCGGGTCTGGCTTTTATTTTTGAAAATTTAGATACGACTCTTTACACCACAGAAGCCATTGAATCTCTTGTTGCGTTAAATGCACTGGCTGGAATTCCAAAGGTTGACAAAAAAAATATAAATATTGCGCAACCTGGTTATTCACAGGTGTCAGAGTCTTTTAGAAATTTGGCTGTAAATATTCTGGCGGCTGACCCACAGGCGCACAAAAAAGCGTTGCTTGTAATGAGCGCCGAGCCAAAGCAAGGCAAGACCACATCTGTATATCACCTGGCGTCTGCACTGTCTGAATTGGGGAAAACCGTCGCCGTAGTGGATTGTGACACGCGCCTGCCAGCGCTGCACACTTGGTTTGATGTTCCTAATGAAGTTGGGCTTGCTGAGGTGTTGGGTCAGAAGATTATGTTAAAAGATGCCCTTCAAGTTACCTTGTTTGTCGGTGTAAAAATACTCACCAGTGGCAAGTTTGAACATTACCCGCCGATCTTGTTGGGTTCCCCGCAAATGGGCGCTTTGCTCGATGATTTAAAGCAGCAATTTGATTACGTTATTCTGGATACGCCCGCGCTTTTGGCGGCAGTGGATATGACGTATGTGCTTCCCTATGCTGATTCTTTATTGTTGATTATACGGCGCGGGCTTGCAAGGCGAGAATCCTTGCGCTCTATAAAAAAAATATTGGCAGGCTCTCGGTTTCAAAACAAGTCAATTGAACTTGTTATCAACCAATCAGAAAACAAAACCGAATACAACTACTCACAATATCACCAAAAATAAATATGCGCTTTATTCGTTTATTGTTATTTAGGAGGCATTCCATTGCAAAACGAAATTAGCCTGAACTTGATTCAACATGACGATCCAGACGCTTTGTGTTTGGTGACTTGCGGCAGGAGAAATTACTACATCATCAAGCGTGTCATGGATTTCTCCCTTGCGTGTGTCTTGCTCATTTTTGCTTTCCCTGTAATGCTCCTGGTTGCCGTTGCAATTTTTATTTACTCGCCGGGTCCCATATTCTTTAAACAAGAACGAGTGGGCGCAAAAAGGCAAATATATGGCAAACATGCCTATTGGAAGAAGGTTAATTTTCAATGCTATAAATTTCGAACCATGAAAATAAATGCAGATACTGCCGTGCATCAGGCTTACGTTAAGGCGCTCATTGAGAACAACGAAGAGCAAATGGCTGCCTTGCAAGGCGCGCCAACCCAGCCGCGCAAATTGGTAAATGATTCAAGAATTATTCGCCCTGGAAAATTTTTACGAAAATTAAGTCTTGATGAACTCCCTCAACTTTGGAATGTGCTGCGCGGCGATATGAGTCTCATTGGTCCCAGACCCGCAATTCCATACGAAGTGGAAATGTACAAACCCTGGCATTTGCGGCGCTTGGAGGCTCAACCAGGGATCACAGGCTTGCAGCAAGTGACAGCGCGTTCCACCACAGATTTTGATCAGCAGGTTCGTTTTGATATTGAGTACATCGAAAAACAATCCATCTGGCTTGATTTGAAAATCATCATAAAAACCCCCATAGCCGTTATTTCAATGACTGGGGCATATTAAAAATATTTTTACTTTATGTAAGGAGGATTCCATGGACACTGTACGTATTGGCATAATTGGGTATGGATACTGGGGACCTAATTTAACGCGGAATTTTTACGAACTTCCTTCCGCAGATTTGGTTGCAATTGCAGATCTAAACGAAGGGCGATTCAAACAAGCCGCCTCCAAATATTTGCAGGTTTCTATCAAACATGATTACAGGGAACTTTTTGATCTCGGTTTGGACGCAGTGGTAGTTGCTACTCCGCCAATTACTCATTACAAAATTGCAAAAGATTGCCTTGAACATAACTTGCATGTGCTGGTCGAAAAACCAATCACCCTCAAAAGCCAGGACGCCGAGGATTTGATCGCCTTGTCAGACTCCAGGGGATTAACACTCATGGTTGGGCATACTTTTGAATATAACTCGGCGGTTCATGCCCTAAAAAGTTATATAGATAGCGGAGAACTTGGTGAAATTTATTACCTGGACGCCGCGCGGCTGAATCTTGGACTATTTCAGCGCAACTCTAATGTGCTATGGGATCTGGCTCCGCACGACATTTCCATTCTGCTTTATTTGCTTGGAAAAAAACCCATCTCTGTTAGCGCACAAGGTACACCATGCGTCTTTGAAGGCGTGCATGATGTTGCCTATCTAAATATGTTATTTCCTGAAAATATTCCAGCCTATGTTCATGTGAGTTGGCTAGACCCATGTAAAGTTCGCCGCATTACCGTTGTGGGCAGCAAGAAAATGGCTGTTTACAACGACATCGAAAGCGACCAGAAAATTAAAATTTACGACAAGGGCGTAGATGCGCCGCCCGCCTACACCAATGGCGGCTTTGAAGAATTTAACTTCAACTATCACACGGGCGACATCACCATTCCCAATATCCGTTTTGTTGAACCCTTGCGCCAGGAATGCCAGCACTTTCTTGATTGCATCATAAAAAAGGAATTGCCGCGCAGTTCTGGGCGAAGCGGTTTGGACGTGGTGAAGATTCTTGAAACCGCAGAACATTCCATGCTAAACGGTCAAACACATCGGGTGATGACATGGTAAGCGCTGAATTCGCCCGCATTGCGCCCGACGTTAAACTGGGACACGAGGTAAAAATTTACGCCTTTGTTAATTTATACGGCTGTCAAATTGACGACGAAAGCAAAATTGGCACATTTGTTGAAATTCAAAAAGGCGCAAAAATTGGCAAACGGGTCAAAATTTCCAGCCATACGTTTATTTGCGAAGGCGTAACGATTGAAGACGAAGTATTCATTGGGCATGGCGTGATGTTTATTAATGACAAATATCCGCGTGCCGCCACAGATACAGGGCAACTCCAAACTGAAGCAGATTGGGAATGCACCCCTACCCTCATTCAGCGCGGCGCCTCCATCGGCAGTAACGCTACCATTTTGTGTGGCGTAACCGTTGGCGAAAAAGCCATTGTCGGCGCAGGCAGCGTAGTCACCCATGATGTACCATCTGGCGCAGTGGTTGCAGGAAACCCTGCCCGCATGATTCGAATTATAGAAACAAAATAGGAGGCAGACCATGAACGTTCCGCTCGTTGATTTACGCAAACAATACGCACCTTTGAAAGATCAAATATTTGCTGGTTTTGAAAAAGCGCTGGATGGTATGCAATTGTTTTTGGGAGAAAATGTTCAACAGTTGGAAAAGGAATTTTCTCAATTTTGCGGCGCATCTTACGGCATTGGCGTAAGCGATGGCACGACTGCGCTTCATATTATTTTGCGCGCCATGAATATTGGACCTGGAGACGAAGTTATCACAGTGGCACATACTTTCATTGCTACTGTGGAGGCAATTCTCCTTGCTGGCGCCACACCAGTATTTGTAGATATTGACCCAGACACCTGCTTGATGGATGTTTCACAGGTTGAAGCAAAAATTACGCCGCGCACCAAAGCCGTTTTGCCCGTGCATTTATATGGTCAAACGGTGGATATGGACCCATTGCTGGAGGTTGCCGCGCGGTATGGTTTGCGGGTCGTTGAAGATGCCTGCCAGGCGCATGGCGCTGAATACAAAGGACGCAAAGCGGGCAGCCTGGCAGATGCCGCCGGCTTCAGTTTCTATTTTTCCAAAAATTTGGGCGCTTATGGTGAAGGCGGTTTTATTACCACCAACGACTCTGACCTGGCGCTCAAGATGCGCATGATCCGCGATCATGGCTCTGGCGCAAGATACCATCACGACATGTTGGGCTTAAACGGGCGCTTGGATGAATTGCAGGCAGTTGTATTGCGCGTCAAATTGCCACATTTGGAAGACTGGAATGGGCAGCGCCGCACACACGCAAATCTTTACGGCAAACTGTTAAGCGCTGCTCCGGTTGTAACGCCAATCGCGCATTCCAATAATTTTCATGTCTACCATCTGTATGTGATTAAAACGCCCCAGCGAGACGAACTTCAGGCTTGGCTTAAAAGCCAGAATATTTTTACTGGCATTCATTACCCAATTCCACTCCACCTGCAAAAGTCAATGGAATTTTTGGGGTATCAAAAAGGTGATCTGCCTGCCACAGAACAGGCAGCCACTCAAATTTTATCTCTGCCCATGTACGCAGATTTGGAAAATGACCAGATTGAATATGTGGCTGCGGCTGTAAAAAATTTTTTTGAAGCGAATCAAATAAGTGAGCCTCAATTTGAAAACGCAAACGTCTCCTGATTAATATCTTCCAGCCAGGCTGGGCGGGTCTATCTCCACTCCGCCCGGTTTGGCTGGGCAACTGCATCAATATGGATTGACGCTTATTTAATTTTCTTTGATTGGGCTTATGGCGGCATAACAGAAGGCAAATTCTCATGCGAGAGCAAACCATAAAAAAAATTTCAGACTTGCCTAAAATATACCTCCACATCGGCATCGCCTGTAGCGTCGGGCTGCTGCTGGGCTTGGCATCCACGTTGATTTCTCCAATGTGGGCGTTGATTGGCTTGCTTGTTGGTTGGTGCGGAATCATTGCAATTCTCCATGCTGAAGTTTTAGTTCTGCTCTATCTAATTTTGACCTCCAGCATTTTGGTGGTTTCGCACACTTTTTCCGTCTCGCTTGGTTTTGGCTCACTGTATCTGACTGATGCAATTTTATTGCTATCCTTTGCGCTGCTCACAATACGCCTGCTGGTTGAGCCAAACTTTAAAGTAATTCACACCCCGTTGGATTGGTTCCTTGTTATTTTTTTGCTGGCTTCAGTTTCTTCTACTGCGGTTGCTATTTTCAATTCATCCTTGTATTGGAAGCAATCTCTGGGCGAATTGCGCGTTGTGCTGGGGTACATCCTCTTTTTCATTGTCACCAACCTTATTCGCAAAAAAGAACAAATTCTTTGGCTAATTTGGGGCATACTTCTCATTGCCGCTGTGGTTGCCGCCGCAACAATTGCTCAATATTTATTGGGTCAATCGCAAATTATTCTGGCAGGCAGGGTTGAGATGATCGGCAGCGAGGGCGGGGAATTTGCCAGAGCCACCCGTGTCATTCCACCCGGACAATCCATTATGCTGGTGGCTTTTACCGCCATCTTCGCCATCTTAATGTTAGACCAAACCCGCCTTTCCAATTTCTCCCGAATGATTCACTTGGGGTTGGTTGGCTTGGGCATTGTCACAACTTTCTTCCGTGCATCCTGGGTTGCCATTGCCCTTAGTATTTTTCTCATGGGCTTTCTTGTTAACCGCCAACAAAGAAAAAAATATTTGCTTTGGATTTTCACCGTAACCTTTTTATCGGTCATCCTTGTAATTCTTTTAATGTTCCAGCCAGAATCCCCCGGCGCCATTTTAGTTCGCGCTGCTTTTGGGCGTGCTGGCACCATGACAGAGACGCAAACCTACGAAGACGCAAACAGCAGTTTACGTTGGAGGGATTTTGAATATCAATACGCACTGCCTCAAATCATCTCTCACCCTGTTCTCGGCTTGGGCATGGGAGCCACCTATCGCCCGTGGACTTCAAGAGACCACGAACTGTTTGACGGTCGCACTTACATTCATAACGGGCATCTCTACATCATGCTCAAAGCAGGAGTTGTGGGGTATCTCGGCTTGTTGTTCTTTATTATTTTTGCAATGACGCGCGGGCTAAAAAATTGGAGAAAAATTTCAGACCCATATTTACAAGCAATCGTTCTGGCTTTTTCTCTGGCATTTATGGAAATTTTAATGATTTCATTTGTGGAGCCCTACTTAATTACACCCAGTTGGACTCCCCTCATTGGTGTGATTGCCGGTGTCAATGAAGCCATTTTTTACACACAACTGCCTAAGAGGTAGAAACACCATGTCCCACGTTCACAACTCCAAATCGCAACAGGAAAAGCCCAACACTCCTCAAAAAGCGTCAGACGGTTTTATGTTCTCCCGCTTTTTGGGCGGAGCGTTCTCTCTTGGGCTGGCAAACCTGCTTTCCACTTTTTTGGGGTTGGCAACCATAATCTTTGTGGTTCGAAAATTGGTTCCTGACGACTTTGGCGTTTTTGTTCTACTTCAAGTTGGCGCAAGTTTCCTTGCCGAAGTAAGCGCCTTTGGGCAGACTTTGGCAATTCCAAAATTTATTGCAAGCGCCTCAGAAAAACAAACGCAGTCAGACTTAATTCAAACCGTGATTTATTTCAGAATATTAACAGTCGTATTCGTCATTATTGTAGCCCTGGCTTTGTCGCCATTTTTAGACCCGTTTATAAAATCACCCCTGTTACGCAGCCTGCTTATTTATGCTCCGCTTCTGTTCGTTTTTGAAAGTCTGGGCAAAACTTTTACCTGCGTTTTACAGGGGCTGTTTCATTTTGGAGAAATTGCCATTTCCAATTTTTTGGCAAGTTTCTTAAACCTTGTATTTACTGCAATTTTTGTTTTGCTTTTGAATCAAGGCGTGTTTGGCGTTATGTACGCCAAGTTGCTTTCGTCTTTGATTGCCTATGCTTATGCTTATTTTTTAATTCCCAGCCAAAAGGGCGGAAAATTTCACATGCGTTTGCTTAAGCAGATGCTGACTTTTGGGTTCCCGCTTCAATTTCAATACATTTTAGATTTTTCCTACAGCCGCCTGGATACCTTTCTGATTGGCGCGTTATTGGGTCCGGCGGGCGTGGCTTATTATGCCGTTGCTCAAAAAATTCCGCAAAGTCTTGGCGGCTTATACGAGGCGTTTCTCTCTGTGTATCTGCCCTTTTTTGCAAACCTTTCTGCGCGCGGCGAAGATAAAAAGTTGATCAACCTGCTTAATAACTCTACGCGCTGGCTTGCCTTGGTTACTATTTCCGGCGCTTTGGCGGCTTTGCTGTTTGGGCGCGAAATCATCGAATTCCTTTTCTCTCAAAATTATTTACCTTGTGTGCCTGCTTTTATACTTTTGATGATTGGCTGGAATCTTAATAGTGTGGAAAATACGCTTGGTTATTCTTTGGTGGCAATTGGAGAGACAAACAAAACGCTGACCGTTAACGCCATCCGCGCTGTTTTTAGTCTGCTTGCAAACTTGCTTTTTATTCCTCTGCTTGGCTTTAATGGGGCAGCGCTGGCAAAAGTGATTGGAAATATGGTGGCAATTCCACTGGATATTTTATTTTTATATCGTAAAAAAATTATGGCTGGAATTTTAGATTTTCTAAAGCCAATTTTAATTTTTGGCGCTTGCGCAATGGTCTTCCTGCTGCTGGGCGCTTCACTTGTTTGGATAAAAATCGGCATTATGTTTCTCTTCGCCGCTCTTTGTGTTTTAACCTCTGTTATCACCATAAAAGACTTCACGTTTATTCTTTGGCAATTCAACGCGCTTTTTTTTCAAATGCTGCGTAAATTTCAGCCAGAGCCTGTTGCCTCGGAGGATCATTATTAAACCATCTGACTCGTTCCCTCCCGCTCCTCAAGCCGACTGCCTGCTTCCTCGCAAGTTGGATAATTTTACAGTCGTCATTCCCACTGTTGGGCGCGCTCTGCTTCAACAATGTTTGCAAGGCATCGCCAGCGGAACTGTTTTGCCGGGGCATTTAATCCTCGTTGATCAGGGCTGCAACCCGCAAGTTGAACAATGGCTTCATCCGCTGGGCGCTTTAGGGCTTGAGATTAAGCGCCTGCATTCTGCGCAAAGAAGCCCTGCTTCCGCCCGCAATGAAGGGCTTGCCCATGTGCAAACTACTTTTGTGGTTGCCCTGGACGATGATTGCATCCCCGAAAGAAACTGGCTCGAAACAATGGAAATTCAATTAAGAGAAAATCCCAGCGCGTTGGTTACAGGGCGGCTGCAACCAGCAGGCGAAGGAATTCCGCCCACAGTGGTAATGTCTCAAACACCTTGTGTTCACCATCGCCCGTCCGTCAGAATTCACAGCCCGCTGGCAAGCGCCAACATGGGCTTTGCGCTCAAAACCGCCCAGTTGATAGGCGCATTTGATCCTACCCTGTTCGCCGCCGAAGAAAACGACTGGGCATATCGCGCCCTTTCTATCGGCATCCCAATCGTCTTTGCACCCGAAATTATTGTCTATCATTTTCACTGGCGTGATAAAAACCAAATGGCAGAAACCTACCGCATGTACGCCTGGAGTCAGGGTATGTTTTACGGCAAGCACTTGCGGCATGGGCATTGGTTGATGCTCGTTCGCGCTGCGCTGTCTTTTTATCGCGGCGCAAGAGATTTGCTCTACGGCTGGCGGCACAAAGATTTTGACCTCCAAGCCAACGGCTACGCTCGCATGTCGCAGATCATCCCCGGTCTGTTTTTCGGCTTGCGCAAAAATAATTTTTCATAACGCTGAAAGGTGTTGCAGAATGACCTACCCCCAGACTTCACCCAATACACTCCGTTTGCTTTGGGTCTACAGCGGATCACTTGCCAAAAGTTTAGACTCGGCTACCTGGCTAAAAACCACCGCCGAATTGCGCAGGCTTGGATGGCAGGTAACTTTGGTCGCGGCAGGCGCTTCGGGCATTCAACAAATTCATGGCGTAGAGGTCTTGTGTATTCCTCAGCCCAATATTTATTTTTTGCGTCAGGCGGTCTTTCACTTTCGAGTCTTGGGTTATATCTTTACACACTTTACCGCCATTGACATCATTCTTTTTCACGAAGTCTCGGCTCTTTGGTTGCTCCCTTTGCGGCTGCTGCGTTTTTTTGCCCGCCGCCGAAATCCCATTTTGGTGATGGATACCCGCTCTTTGCCAATGGACTCGCTCCTGCACGAAGGGTGGAAAGATCGCATCCGCAGGTATTTCTATTTTTGGGTCAGTTGGCTGGGGAATCACTTTGCGGATGGGCGGCTGGCAATTACGCAGCGCATGGCGGCTGCGGTTCAAATTCCCAAACATAAATTATGGGGGCATTGGCCCTCTGGCGCAGAACCGGAGCATTTTTTGAAGGCGCAGTCTGAGCGACGCTGGTCGCTGCCCTCAGATTCAATCCACTTGATTTATCACGGTTCGCTTCATTATGAAAGAAACCTCATGGCATTGAGCCGTGCGGTGGTCTTAGCCAACACCAAAGGTATGTCATTTGTACTCACGTTGATCGGTGACGGCAATCAAAAAGAAGAACTGCAAACCTTCGCCGCGCACACGCAGGGCTGCATTCAGGTTCTTCCTTTGGTTGCGTATGAAGAAATTCCTCAATTTTTAGCATTCAGCCATGTGGGCGTTTTGCCCTTTCCCGACGAAGAAAAATACCAAGTGTGCAGCCCAATTAAATTATTTGAATATCTGGCGGCTGGATTGCCCATTTTAGCCACCCGTGTCGTTTGCCACTCCGATGTTCTTGGCAGCGCCGAATACGTTTTTTGGGCAGAGACATCCAACGAAGACGGGCTTTTAGATGCTTTGCAGCAAGTTTGGAAATCCCATGCGCAGTTATCCAAAATGGGGCAGCAGGCTTCTGCCTCTGCAACACTTTGGACATGGGCAGCCTCTGCTCAAAAATTAAGCGCTGCGCTCCAAAAAGGCTGCCAAACCATTTCACCCCTTTAGGAATATAAACTGCCATGAAAGAAGTATCCGCTGATGTTGGTTATTTTGTTTTTTCCCTCGACACCGAATTTGCCTGGGGAACAATTGACTGGGATCACACTCGGTTTACTCATACAACCCGCAGCGCGGCGCAGGAACGGCAAACGATTTGCCGCCTGTTGGATTTGATGAATGAATTTGGTGTGGTTGCCACTTGGGCGGTCACGGGACATCTCTTTTATGAAACCTGTGAAAAATGCGATGAATGCCCCTTGCTTGAATTTAAGGGAAAAGATCAAGGCTTTGATCAAGTTTGGGGCGCTGCCAACCCGCTTTGGTACGGGGCAGATATGGTTCAAATGCTGCTCGAAAGAAACGCCGGTCACGAGATTGCATGTCATGGGCATACGCATCGCTTTTTCAACACCCTCAGCAGGGATCAGGCACGGTATGAAATACAGGAATGGGTGCGCTTGGCACAAAAAATTGGCGTTTCTCCGCAGACCGTTATTTTTCCGCAGGGGCGCATTGCCCATCTTGATCTTTTTCAAGAGGCGGGCTTTATCTGCTATCGCGGCAAAGAAGTGCGTCACCCGCTGTTGGCAGTGCCGCTGCTGGGTAAAGTTTTGAATCAGATCAATCTTCGGCTGGCATTTTTGCCGCCCCAGGTTTTTGATATTTCTGCGCAGCCTGAACATTTGGTGAATGTGCCTTCTTCACTCTGGCTTTTTCGCACCAACCGCAAGGTCGAATCTGTTTTAGATGCAGTTAATTTGCCTTACTTGCGTTTTTATCGGGCGGCGAAGAGTATTCAAAAAGCCGCAGAAGAGAAAAAAGTAATTCACTTATGGGCGCATCCACATGAGTTTCAAACCGAAAAAGATTTTGATAAATTACGTTATTTGTTTTCACACTTTGCCGACCAAGCCCAAAAAGGCAGGTTGAAATCCATTACCATGGCGGCTCTTGCCGCACAAACCTTAAAGAAAAGTCAAGAAGAAGGATGACGATTTATGTCACATAAGATGCCCCCCCTTCGTGTTGCCTACATCCTCCTTTATTTTCCACGCCTGACCGAAACATTTGTGGCAGACGAAATTGGTGCGCTTCAAGCGCAAAATATTCAAGTGGAAATTATTTCTTTATTACCCCCGCAGGATGACTTTGTGCAGCCCCTCTCACAAACGCTGCTGCAATTCACCTGGAATGCCCCCGCTCTTTGGCGCTGGCAACTTTGGAAAGCGCAGTTTTATTTTATTTTTCATGCGCCTTTGCTTTACTTTAGTTTGTGGTTTACGTTGATAAACCAGCCCAGCCCAAAGCAACCCCTTGTTTCGTTCTTCAAGCGTTTTGTTGTTTTTCTCAAAGCAGTTTCTGCCGCCTACCACTTAAAAGAAACAAAAGTAGATTTGCTCCACGCGCATTTCGCATGGCTGCCTGGCGCCGCAGCCTGGGTTTGCGCCCGCCTTTTAAAGAAACCTTTTACCGTCACCGTTCATGCCTACGATCTGTTTTCGTACAAAAATGACCTGTTGCCGCTCATAAGCCGCGAGGCAGATCACATTGTTGCAATCAGCCAGTTTAACTCTTTGTTGGTTGCCGCCGCAAGAGGCTGCCCGCCCGAAAAAATTTCGGTGATTCACTGCGGAGTAGATTTGGCTCAATTTGCACCCAAACCCCGCCTGGGCGCGGAGTCACCCCATCAAACTCCATTGCTCAAGATTCTATCGGTTGGCAGTTTGGTTGCCAAAAAAGGTCACAGCGACTTAATTGCCGCCTGCCAATTATTGAGCCAAAGCGGCATTCAATACACCTGTTCCATTATTGGCGGCGGACCCGAAGAACCCATCTTGCGGGCGCAAATTGCAGCGCTTGGGCTGCAATCGCGGGTCAAGTTGTTGGGCGCCAGACCCCAACCAGAAATACGAATGACATGTAATCAATACGATCTTTTTGTACTGGCTGCCCGCGTCACCCCAGAAGGCGACATGGACGGAATTCCTGTGGTGCTGATGGAGGCTGCGGCGGCTGGCTTGCCTTTGGTTTCGACCTTTGTTTCTGGCATTCCTGAATTGGTGCAGCATCAACAGACGGGTTTTTTGGTGCAACCCAACGACCCCTCCGCGTTGGCAAATGCCATTTTGGCGCTCGCCGCAGACCCCAGCCAGCGCGCGCGTTTGGGGCAAAACGCCAGAGATTTGGTGGAAGCCCAGTTCAGCCTCCAAAAGAGTTCGCTGCAATTACTGGCATTATTTTATAAAGTTTGTCGGGCATCTTAAAGGATACATATATGCAAACTACCATTTTTCGTGAAAGAATTTTTGATGCAGGCTGTCTGTTTGCGGGTCAGGCTGCCAAAACTTTTGGCTTTCGCACCCGCCAGCCCATTATCATCATCGGCACTGGGCGCTGCGGCACCAATTTGCTGGTGGATATTCTTCGATCTCACCCCTCCATTTCTGGCTTTCCTGGTGAGGCAAATGAACTCTGGCACCCCACGTTGGAGCCGTTTGAGGAGGCAAAAATTGAACTGCCGCCCATTGAAATAGACCCGGCTTATTTTAGTGAGATTTCCATTGCCAGTTGGAACAGAGGGCATGAAGAAACCATCCGCGATATTTTTTCCGGTTTTCATTGGCTTTCTGGTTCTTCAAAAATCTTTTTTACCAAAAGCGCAATGATCTCATTTTTTATTCCAAAAATTTTGGAGATTTTTCCACAGGCAAAAATTATTCATTTGTTTCGGTATGGACCATCGGTCGTTGAATCATATTTCAAAAAAAATTTTGGAAAATATTCAAAATATACCTATTCAGAACTGGAATACAAAACTCATTGCGCTAATTATTGGAACGCCTGCATTCTTGAGATAGAAAACAAAAAAGATGAATTCGCTTTGCAATTGAAAGGACAGTTTTTTGAATTTAGTTATGAAGAACTTTGCCGTGCCCCGTTGGAAATTTTGAACCCTCTGGCAGATTTTTTAGGCTTGGCAGTAAATGGTTTTGGTTTTAATCTGGCTGCCATTGCAAGCCAAAATTACAAAGCGCCCGATTACACAAAAAATCCATTGGGTATGCGCCTGCTGGATTTAATGTCGCCTGGCATGAGGCTTAAAGGCTATTTGCCCGCAGAGCCAACCACTTGGAGTATGGGTGAAAAAAATGAAAAAATCTAAAGCAAACCGCATTTTGATGCTGCTCGAAAACTGCTCTTTCCCGCGTGATGATCGGGTGCGGCATGAAGCGGCGGCTTTATTACTTGCCGGCTATCAAGTTTCTGTGATCAGCCCTTCATCACGCGGGCAATCCCGCCGCGAAATGGTGGACGGGGTGGATGTTTATCGTTTTCCGCCGCCGCCTTCCGCCAGTGGTGTGTGGGGTTATTTATGGGAATATGTGTACACCATGCTGGCTCTGTTTTTTGTTTCCTTGCGAGTCTGGGTTACCAAAGGGTTTGATATTGTCCATGCGGCTCATCCTCCCGACACGTTTTTTTTCATTGCTGGCTTCTATAAACTATTTGGCAAAATCTATGTGCTTGATCATCATGACCTGGCGCCCGAACTATATTTTGCGCGTTTTGGCGGAAAAGGCAGCCCAATCATTCATCGTATTTTGCTGTGGTTGGAGGGTCTCTCCCTGCATCTTGCAGATTGTGTGATTTCGACCAATCAATCGTACAAGCAAATTGCCATTCAGCGCGGGCATGTTGCAGAAGAGCGAATCTCCATTGTGCGAAACGGACCCGATATGCGCGAACTGCATTGCTTGGATGTTGAACCAGCCTTTCAAGCGCAGGGAAAAACAATTCTTGGTTATGTGGGTGTGATGGGTACGCAAGATGGGCTTGGATATTTGATGAAGGCGCTGTATCACCTCGTCTACGATTTGGGCAGGACAGATTTTTTATGTCTGATGGTGGGGGATGGAAGCGCCATGCCCATGTTGAAGTCCCTTTCCAAAAACTTGAATATATCTGCCTATATTCATTTTACGGGCTGGGTTAATAAACAGGAAGAAATAGCCGGTTATCTTAACTCGATGGATATTTGTGTTGCGCCAGAGCCTTCCGACCCATATAACGACCGCTCTACGGCGGCGAAGTTGATGGAATATATGGCGTTAGCCAAGCCCATTGTGGCATTTGATTTGCCCGAACATCGTTTCACCGCGCAAGATGCGGCGGTATACGCCAAAAAACCGCACAATGAATTGGATTTTGCCAAAAAAATTGCCGAGTTGATGGATGATCCAATGGGTTGCAAAATGATGGGGCTGGCGGGCAAATCTAGAATTGAGACAACCCTTGCCTGGCATTTTCAGGCAGAAAACTTAATCAAAGCCTATCAATTGCTTGTCTCGCCAGATGCAAATTCCAACTCTTTGGAAAAAGAGACAGCCTAACACAGTGGATGGACTCCCATGCAAATTGTTTATTCTTTACCTGAAGATATTTGGCAGAATTATGTTGATCAGCACCCGTCTGGGAATATTTTTCATACCCGCGAGATGTTTCATGTTTTTGAAAATTCAGACAAATGTAAGCCAACCCTGATTGCCGCCCTAGATCAGCGCGGTCTTCCGCTTGCCATTTTACTTCCCGTACAAATCACATTAAAGAATGGGATTCTTCGTCATATTACAACCCGCTCAATTGCCTACGGCAGTGTGCTGTGGAATTTCAGCCCGCAGGGGTTTGAGGCGTTGGATTGTTTGTTGCACACTTATTTGCAAAGCAATGACCACACTTCTCTTTTTACAGAACTTCGTAATATCTCCAACCTTTTTGAAGTGCAGCCCATCCTTTCCCGTCATGGTTTTGTTTACGCCGACCATCTTAATTATTTAATTAACTTAAATGCTGCGCCAGAAGCCGTATTCCAAAATATTGGGCATCGAACCCGTAAAAATATTCGGCATGGTCTCAATCGCGGAGATGTGGTCATTAAACAAATTCAGGATCGTTCACAAATACCCGCCTGCTACAACTTGTTACGCCAAACCTATCAGGCGGCTCAAGTTCCCCTTGCCGATATTTCGTTGTTTGAATCTGCATTTGATGTGTTGTATCCCAAAGGAATGATTCGTTTTAGCCTTGCCTATGTTGGTAGTCAGGTTGCTGCCACCTCTGTGGAACTACTCTACAAAACCAGTATGTATGGCTGGTACGGCGGCATGGATCGTGAATACAGCGCCCATGCTCCCAATGAAATTTTAATGTGGAAAATTTTGGAATGGGGCGTACAGAATGGCTATCACACCTACGACTTTGGCGGCGCTGGCAAGCCAGGCGAGGAATATGGCGTGCGTGATTTTAAAGCAAAGTTTGGCGGGCAACTGGTGAACTACGGGCGCAATATTTGTGTTCACAATAAAGCCCTGTTCAAAGTTGCCGAAATTGGATACGAACAAACGAGAAAATATCTTTTTTCAAAAACAAATGAACCTGCATTAAAAGTGAATGCTTAAAACTCGGTTTAGGAGGCGTTGGCTATGAATCAAACACCCGCTGTGATTACCCCGCTTGATGAACACATGGGGCTGGATATTGCCCGCTCTTTGGCAAAAAAAAATATCCCCGTTTACGGTGTAGATCACGACCCCGCTGTACCTGGGCGATACTCAAAATATTGTCAATTTGTTCAATCTCCGAATCCAGAAGGAGAAGGTGAAGCCGCGTATGTGCAGTTTTTGGTCAACTTTGCCCGCAGCCTAAAATGCAAGCCAGTTCTCTACCCGCTTAGTGATATGCATGTGCTAATTTGCTCCAGGAACAGGGCAACCCTTCAAAAATATTACGAATACGTTATGCCCGACGAGCAGACGATGGAACGCCTGACAACCAAAAGCGGGTTACAAGAAATTGCCAGCGCTTTTCATATTCCCGCGCCCAAAACAGTTTTTATTGAAAACCCGGAAAACATTGAAGCAATCGCTGCGCAGTTAAACTACCCGGTAATTTTAAAACCCACCGAAAGCACTTATTGGCACGCGCCGCAAGTGGCGCAAGAATTGCGCAGTGGATTGTTGAATGGACGCGCAAAAGTAATTTTGTGCAGTACGCCAACCGAACTGATTGAAATTTACAAGCGCATTTCTGCGCTTGATCATCGGCTGGTCGTTCAAGAGGTGATTCCAGGGGAAGACAGCCGGCTTGTGTATATTTCCTTTTATTTTGACCGCAACTCCAAGCCACTGGCAATGTTTGCCGGAAGAAAGCACCGAATCATCCCCGTTGGATTTGGTTCTGCAAGTTATGTGCGCAGTTTTTACGACCCTGCGCTGGTGGAGATTGCATTACGTTTATTGGTATCGGCAAAATATCAGGGCTTGGTGGGCGTGGAATTAAAAGATGATCCGCGTGATGGCGGCTATAAATTAATTGAAGTAAATACGCGCTTTGGTTTATGGGATGGTCTGAGCGTGAAATGCGGTGTAGACCTGCCCTACATTGCCTACTGTGATACTTTGGGGCTGCCCATTTCTTCCCAACTTGTATACCGCGAAGGCATCATCTGGGTGGACTGGCAGCGAGATTTGCGCGCCGCCATTGAATATTGGCGCAAAGGACAATTATCTTTTGGGGGCTGGCTGCGATCTTTGCGCGGTGAAAAAATGTGGGCTATTTATTCGGCAGACGACTGGCGCCCAGGGGCTGCCTTTACTTTTGGCTTGCTCCATAAAATGTTAGACCGATTAACGCGGCATTGATTTTGCAGGCAAATGCCCCAAATATTCGCAGGGCAGGCACGTTTTTTTTAGCGCTGTACGCCAAACTATTTTTTCATCTCTATCAAAAAATAGAGTTCATATAATTAAATTAAGGAGAATTATCCCATGCGTGAATTTTCGATGAAACAAGAGGAAACCCGATTAAACGAAAACGAAACTTTAATGGTCTATCCTGAATTCAAGGAAAGACACCGTGTATTTCCAGCCATTTTTGAACAGCGCCAGCATAAAAATATTCTTGATAGTTCCGCTGGCATTGGGTATGCCGCACAAAGAATTCGGGACGGCTATTCGGCAAAATTAATTTGTAACGAGATTTCGCCGGCATGTTTCCCCGACCTCAAAAAACTAAACCTGCCGATTGTATCTTTTGATCTGGATGACAGCGTTTCTAATTTTCCATTTCCTGATGGCTCTTTTGATGCGGTTGTCTCGTTGGTTACGATTGAGCATTTGCTAAACGTGGATCATTTTATTAAAGAAATTAAGCGCGTCTTATCTCAGGGTGGATTTCTCTACATCACAACGCCTAACTACGCCGCGCCTGAATATATTTTAAATCCTGTTTTGCGCGGCAGATCGTATCACGACCCATTGGACGAATCTTCACGCTATGAATTTTATGCCCATGTAAGATATTTTACCTACATCACCTTGCTGGAGTTCATTGCTTCGTTTGGTTTTGTTTTGGATACCGTCTATATTGCCCAGCCAGGTGGAAGTGAACGCTATCAGAATTTATATAAAAAATCAAAAGCAAAGGCAATAATTTTCCACTCACTGATGACCTTACGGCATCGTATTCTCTCTCCGCGTTGGGCGTCAGAACCCATCCTCTGCTTTAAAAAGACAGACGAGCCACCTCAACAAAAGGTCAGGAAAGTTGTATTCTAATTTGCGCGCCCAGATTTGTTGATAATGATGCCGTCTTTGACCAACCGACCCTAATTTAAATTGGAGGATTTTTATAATGGAAGATGAAATTGGAGTCCCCGCCAGACATATACCAAATGCCTACGACATCTATGAAGGCGTTGATTATGACGAATATTGGAAAAGTGTGGACAAACGTAAATTGGATAAACTGGAACATGCCATTGTCAATGAACTTTTGCCTGCTCGCGGCAGCCGCCTGATTGATCTTGGGTGCGGCTATGGCAGATTATCTGATTGCTATCTTGATCGTTTTGAAACCAAAGTCATGTTTGACGGGTCGCGGTCACTTTTACAAGCCGCCCAGCGCACTACGCGCGGAAAAGCGTTTTATGTGTTGGGCGATATAAACCAACTGCCTTTTTGCTCATCTGCCTTTGATACCGTGCTAATGATTCGGGTATTTCATCATCTTAATGATTCTCGTGCCTGCCTCAAAAATGCCGAAAGGATTTTGTGCGGCAATGGAAATTTGGTTATGAATTACAGCAATAAGCGCAACATTTACCGCATGATTCGATTTTTGCTGCATCCCACTTCTCCCAACCCATTTGCGTTAAAACCGCTGACAGACGAGCCTAATTTTTTTCATCACCACCCCACGGATGTCTTGCGGCTATTGACTGAGTCTGGATTCAAAATCTCCCAATATCGCGGCGCAGGTATTTTCGATAGAATTGCAAGAAAAACAAGTTCCCTGGCTGGCTTTTCCAGCCTTGTTCCTGCGGGAGTTCGCTTTGCGCCGCTCCTTGGTAAATATTTTGCCGCACCCTGGGTTTTCTTTAAAGGAGTTACTCAAAAGAAAGACCCGCTTCGGGCGGTTTCCAAAATTGAAGAATTGTTGATCTGTCCGATTTGTAATTCGGGGTTGATTCAAACCAAGTTGGGTTTTTTGTGTGCAACTTGTCAAAGGGAATACCCAATGGTAAATGGCATTATAGATATGCGGGTGGATGCCCAACCTGCCCATTCCAATTTGGATTAAGTAAAAATCAGGGATGCCCAATGAACACATTACCCAACCACATTCGAAAAGTATTTGTTGAAGCAACATATTTTTCTTGCAACCGAAGAAAACTTGACGCCCAAAAACTACAAAATTATTTTGAAATTAATGGTTACGAAATGGTAAACAGCCCTGAAACCGCAGACATAATTTTGTTGGTCACCTGTGCCGTTTCACTGAATAGAGAAAACGAATCAATCTGCCGGGTATCTGATCTGAAGAAATTTCAAGGCGACTTGATTGTTTGCGGCTGCCTGCCCGGAATTAACAAGCAGCGACTGGAACTTGCGCACGATGGCAAAAGTATTCCCACCTCCGATCTTTCCACGATTGATGCGTACTTTCCAACTATGCGATTTAAGTTTGCAGACCTTGAGGACGCAAATGCTTACTACCCGACCTATAGAAAAATATTTGATTATGACTTTATTCAAGCCATGTCTGGCAAGTTTCAGTCGGTTAAAAACCTTTCTTTTAAATACATTATTACTAAAAAACTTCCAGGTTTTGTCAAAAATTTATATAACCGTCAAAGCACAGCGGCAGAAGTATTCCCAATTAGAATATCCTGGGGCTGCGATAGAAACTGCTCTTATTGCGGTATTCGCTCGGCGGTGGGCAGATTTCACAGCAAGCCGCTGGAAATTTGCCACGCTGAATTTATGAAAGGTTTGAGTAGTGGATATAAAAAATTTGAAATCATTGCAGATAATGTGGGCGCTTACGGCGCCGATATTGGCAGCACATTCCCCGACCTTATCAACTTATTTTTAGAAGCACAGGAAGATTACAGCATCCAAATCTGGAATCTTTCCCCTTCTTTTTTGCTGAAATACCGACACGACTTTGCCGTTATTTTGCAAACAGGAAAAATTAGCGGCATTCATTTTCCTGTGCAATCTGGCAGTGATCGAATCCTTAAATCCATGCATCGGTATAGCAATCATTCAAAGGTTGCTGAATTACTCATCTGGCTAAAAGATGAATTTCCCAATTTGAATTTAACAACCGACATCATCCTCGGATTTCCTGGAGAAAAAGAAGAAGATGTCGAAAAAACCATTGACTTGATTCGCAAGGCTTATTTTAAGATGGTGGATATTTTTATTTATTACGATGCGCCCCGCACACCCGCTTCAACGTTGAGTGATAAAGTTCCACATAAAGTTATAAATCAAAGACTTCGCCGTGTGGCAAAAGCCTTGGAAGATATGGATATTGCCTATCAGGTTTCTTAACTTCCCATAAAAAACATGAAAAATATAGAGGCTCAACCCGCTGCAAGTCTTTGGAGTTTAAATACCCCCGCCAACTTTTGGCTCTGTCAGGAAGCGGTCTCATCCGAAGAATGGCAGCAGGCAATTGTTCGGGCGCTGCCTGCGCTTAACATTCCCGAAGCCCCGCCAAATATTGATCTCATTTTGGCGCTGACGCTGGGTGAGGGGCGTTTTGGCGCATCCCATTGGCAACTGGGGATGATAAAGAAACTTTATTATCGCCTTAAGCCTCTTATTCCGCGCCCAATTGCCCGCGAACTGCGAAAAATATATAAATCGGATGCGGGCAGTGCGCAGCAAAATTTTTTCCCCGTAGACGAGCGTTACTGCGCTTTTCTTTGGGGCGTGCTGCGTGAGATTTTATTAATCACCGGGCGCAATTCAATGGTCATTAAGAATTTTTGGCGCGGGCAAAATCAATTTGCATTTGTCTTGACGCACGATGTGGAAACCGGGTTAGGGCAGGGCTTTGTTACCGCAGTTGCCGATCTGGAACAAAGCATGGGGTTTCGCTCCTCATTCAATTTTGTCCCAGAGCGTTATTCGCTGAATTTTACATTGATGGAAAATTTACGTCAGCGCGGTTTTGAGATTGGCGTTCACGGTTTGCACCATGATGGACGGTTGTTTGATTCGCAGGCTCAATTTTCGCGGCGCGCGGCGCGTACCAATCAATATCTTAAGCAATGGTCGGCTGTTGGGTTTCGCGCACCGCTCACGCATCGTCAGCCAGAATGGATGCAAACTCTAAACATAGATTACGACCTATCTTTTTTTGACACCGATCCCTACGAGCCCATTCCTGGCGGCGCTATGTCCGTTTGGCCGTTTTTTCTGGGACATTTTATCGAGTTGCCCTATACTCTGGCGCAAGATTACACCCTGACCGCCATTTTGGCAGAGAAAACGCCGCAATTGTGGTTAAATAAAATTCAATTTCTAAAAAAATATCATGGATTGGCGCTGGTCAATTCGCACCCCGATTATCTCAAAGACCCTGCTGCATTTAAAATTTATGCCGATTTTTTGGCGGCAATGAAAAGCGAAACCAACTATTGGCACGCGCTCCCTCGTGATGTGGCGCAGTGGTGGCGGCAGCGCGCTCAAATTTCGGAGTTGTGCAAAGTTTCTTTGTGCGGCGCAGAACTGAAATTTGAGTCTTTAGATGCCTGACTTAATTCTTTGGCAGATATTCATAAGCGCCGATGTCGCAGGCTGCCCCTTGCGGGCGTAGAATGCCATCAAAATCGTTTTTGACTGCGGTGAGTACGCCAGCGTCAATTGCGGGTGACTGAGGTTGAAGGCGATAGCCCGTTGCAGTATCCAATAATGGGTTAACTTCCCAAAGATCATTGAGCGGCGTATAGGTATTTGTAACCCAAACCGAATTTCCATCACTGCGGTAGGTTAGGTTTTTTGCCGTATTTAAATGGGGCGCATTAATTAGGTAAAGGATATGCCCTGGCAGGTCGAAAAAAATATTGTTTTGGATGACGGCGTTTGAGGTGTTTTCCAGCGCCACGCCGACTGGGTAAAATTCTACGGGCAGGGTTAAACTGCTTGTGAAGGTGTTGTTGATTATTTCCAGGCGGCTGGAGTTGGAAGCATTGATTCCTGTATAGGCGTGGACAAGGTTGTTTTGAATTGTCAGGCTGCTTGCGTTTTCAATCATAAAACCCTTGCCGACCTCGCCTGTAATTTGGTTTTGTGCATTCTCGCACCTGTTTCTTTCCAGTAGAATGTGGCTTGCCGCTTCCTGATATGGTGGGCTAAAAAATGTTTGAAAGCAATCTATGTGGGGATTAATGTTTTCAGGAAGGGTATAAAGAATATCGTGAATGTAATTTCCCCGCACAATATGTCCTGAGCCATGAAAGTGAATTCCGTCTGCATCTGCCCAACTTGGCGCAGTCTTTATTGCCGGGTGATGTTGAATGGTCATCCAGATTTCATTATTTTCGATCAGGTGGTTTCTTCCGCGTATGTCAATGCCTACCTGGGCGTTGCGCTCAAGGCGATTGTTACGCACAATGCAGTTTTCAATCTCGGTGTATTGATTGGCTTTGGTAAACAAAAGAATGCCACCCCAGGTGGCATTGTGGATGTAATTGTCTGCAATGATGCAGTTACTGCCATTTACATAAATTCCCCACCCATGCCGCGAATCATCTGGCGTGTTGCTGATGTCAAATCCTTGAATGACAATCTGGCTGGCTAAGACAGTAAAGCCATACATGCGAACTGTTCCTTCTGCGCGAAATGTGATCGGTTCTCCACTTCTGCCTGACTGTTTAATGGTGACGCGCTCTGGGTAGTTTCCCGCCTGAACGATAACAGTATCTCCTGCGGTTGCCATGCTGGCTGCTTTTTGAATGGTCTTCAAAGGCTGGCTCTGCGTTCCTGGGTTTGCATCTGACCCTGTTTGGGAATTGATAAAATAGTCTCTTACCCAGTCGGGTGTTGGGGGAATTTGACTCGGCGTTGGAGATGGGGGCGGCGTGACTGTTGTTGTCGTTGGAATGTTTAATACATTGCAAGAGAGGCTGGTCAAAAATAATAATCCAGCCCACATAAAAATTAGCAGGGATGGGAATTTTGGCTGTGGTTCCGCAGACAATTTATTCATTTTGATCACCATTTGGATGCGCTGTTTAAACTCGTTTCTAAAATTTTACCCCACTCTTGCGTTAGCCAAGAATTTTTCGGGCTTTTTTGTAATTGTTCTGACGTAAAAAATAGCAGGGCAAACTGTTCGTCCGCCCTGCTATTTTTTGCCAGTATTAAATTTAGTCTCGTTAGGCGCAGACTTTAGGGACTTAGAAGTTAAATGCTTGCTTTTTGTACAAGAATTTTTTAACCACGAAGGGTCACAAAGGGTCACGAAGGTTTTTTTAGGTTTTCCTTTGTGTTCCTTTGTTGCCTTTGTGGTTGAATCCTTTTTGGTTTCGGCTTGTCCGAGTTAGGGGCTATGGGTTGGGAAATTCAAATGCTCCAATGTCATACCCTGTGCCTGAAGGGCGTGGATTTCCGCTCAAGTCACGGGTAACGGGCACCACTGCGCCCGCGTTAATTGCCGGTGAATTCGCCTGCAAATGATAATCGGTTGCACTTACAAAAAGCGGGTTTACGTCCCATAGATCGTTTAGATGTGAGTAGGTGTTGGTTGACCAGAGCGCCTTGCCATCGTCACGATACATTAAGTTTTGACCGCTGTTCATTCCATTTTTTGAAATTGCATCTTGCAGGTAGATGTTATGCCCTGGCATGTTGTAAAAGATATTGTTCTTCACCATCGAAGCCGCGACATTGGTGAAATCTATTCCCACCGGTGAGGAGGAGGTGGATAAAGCGGGGTTGCTGACAAAGGTATTATTTAAGACTGTTATGCCGTTGCATCCGCTGTTGGCATTAATGCCTGCATACGCCTTGATGATATTGTTTTGAATTGTAATGTTGGTGGCTGCCTGCATCATAAAGCCTTTGCCAACTTCGCCGCTGGTTTGTATTTGGGCGTTATCACATCTATTGTTTTCAAATAAAATGTTGTTGGCTGCTTCTTGCAGGGGCGGAGCATTAAAAGTTTGGAAACAATCGGTGTGTGTTGTTGGGTTTTCTGGTTGTGTAAACAGAATATCGTGAATGTAGTTTCCTCGGAAGACATGCCCTGAGCCATGAAAGTGCATTCCGTCTGCATCTGCCCAAGAGGCTGGCTGGTTGATCCAGCGCGGGTGAAATTGAATGGTTGCCCAAACTTCGTTATTTTCAATCAAATGATTCCGCCCGCGTACCTCAATGCCAACCAGTGCATTGTGATAAAGGCGGTTATTGCGTACTACACAATTAGAGGTTAGGGCTTCGCTGCCTGGCTGCGCATATAAAATAATGCCGCCGCGCGTGGCGTAGTGAATATAATTATTTTCCAGTAGACAGTTGCTGCCTTGTACATAAATGCCCCATCCGGCAGTGCTTTCATCTGCTGTGTCTGTAATTTCAAATCCGCGCACTGTAACCCCGTCAGACTTGATCGTAAATCCATGCGTAATTACCTGCCCCTGTGCCTGAAAGATTAATGAGCGCGAGATTGTTACCCGCTCCAAATAGGTTCCTGCAATTACATTTACCACCCCTCCGGTGGGCGCTGTATTGGCGGCTTTTTGAATTGTGCGCCAGGGCTGTGCTAATGTGCCAGGGTTCGAATCATTTCCGCTTGCTGCCACAAAATATTCAGAGGAAGATACGGGCGGCAGACTGGTGTTTGTTGGAAGCGGCGTAGCGGTTGGCGGCAGGCTGGTGCTTGTTGGAACTGGCGTGGCACTTGGCGGCAGGCTGGTTGGGGTTAGTGTTTGGCTTGGAGCAGGCTCAACCGTTTGCGTAACGACAACGGTAGCGGGCGGCAGGCTCGTATTGTTGGATTCCAGTGCGCCAATGTCATATCCCAAGCCTTGCGGGCGTAACTGGTTGTCATAGTCATTGGCTATTGAAACATCCAAGCCGGCATCTATTGCTGGAGAGCCAGCGCTCAAATGATAGTCTGCTTCGTTTACAAAAAGCGGGTTGCTTCCCCACAGATCATTGGCGTGCGAGTAGGTGTTGGTGGTCCACATGGACGCGCCATCTGCACGGAACATTAAGTTCTTTTCGCCCATCATGCCAGTTTTGGAAGTTTCATCTTGATTGTAAATGATATGACCGGGCAAGTTGTAGAAAATGTTGTTCTTAACGATGGAGGATGCGACCCCCTTAAAATCCATTCCAGCAGGATAAAACGAGGTCGGCAGGTTTAAATCTCCAACAAGAGTGTTGTTGAGAATGGTAAGTATGTTGGATGCGTTGTTGGCGTAAATTCCCAGGTAGGCTTTAATAATATTGTTGCGAACTGTAATGTTGCTGGCTCCTCGAAGAACAAACCCTTTGCCAGTTTTGCCTGTGCTGGGTTGTACCTGTGCATTGTTGCATTGATTTTGCTCAAAAAGAATGCTGTTTGCAGCCTCTTCATACGGGGCGTTTGCAAATGTTTCAAAACAGTCAATGGATGGATTCACATTCTCTGGCACTGTAAAGAGAATGTCGTGAATATTGTTTTTGCGAAAAATATGCCCTGTGCCATAAAAACGAATTCCATCCGCATCCACAGTGGCGGGCGGGTTGATCCACTTTGGGTGGCGTTGAATTGTTCCCCAAATTTCGTTATTTTCCACAAGGTGATTGCGCCCATTAACTTCAATGCCAACTTGTGAATTGCGATAGAAGCGGTTGTTGCGAACAACGCAGTTGGCGGTTAATGTTTCGGCGCCAGGCTGTGTAAATAGTAAAAGTCCGCCGCGTGTGGCATCATGGATGTAATTGTTTTCAAGGGTGCAGTTGCTGCCTTGCAGGTAAATTCCCCAGCCCTGAATTGGGTCATCGGTGGTTTCTGATACTTCAAATCCACGCAGGGTCACATTATCGGCTGTCACGGTAAAGCCGTAGGTTACAGCCTGCCCCTCTGCCTGTATCGTAAGCGTTTTGGAAACAGATACTCTTTCGGCGTAATTCCCAGCCAGCACGGTAATGGTGCTTCCTGCAGGTGCAAAATTGACAGCCGCTTGAATGCTTTGCATGGGCTGCTCTTGCGTGCCTGGGTTGGCATTGTCGCCATTTGGCGAAACAAAATAATTGGTTATAAAAATCTGGGTGGGCGCTAAAGTGGGTTCCATGCTTGGCGTTGGGCTGGGCGGAATCACAATGGGCGTTGCCGTTTCTACACTGGTTGCGCTTGGGCTGGGCAGGATAGGGGCTGGCAAAGTTGGCTCACTGTTGGTTTTTACCACAAGACCGTCCACATCCACAGTTCCAGCGCCTGTGTGTGCAAATTTAATGAGATGTTCGCCATTCACAAGCGCTGGGCTGTCCCATTTTTGCATATATTTTGTTCTCGCGCCAGATTGGTTAAGTGTGTTTACTTTTGCTCCGTCTATAAAAATATCCAGTTTTCCTTTTTTAGACGCAATCGTGTAAATTAGCGAGAAGTTTGTACCCTTCATTAGAAAACTTGCATGATCGCCAACTGTGTTTGAAATATGCGTTTGTCTTTGATAGTTGCGCAAAGACTTGGCTATGCTCCATTTTCCTGCGTAAAGCCAAGCCTCGTGTGTGTCGTTATACTTTCCATCTGAATAGGCTTTTTGCACAATTGCTTTTTCTGCATTCTTGCTTTCAGCCTGCACCGGGCGGATTCCCCCCGCCGCTACAAACTGACTCATG
>DYML01000081.1:13264-15279 GCA_020721605.1 Anaerolinea thermophila | reverse complement strand
GGGGGGTTTCGGGTCCGCTGGTCATTACAATGAGAATTTTGTCGTCAGCCATTTTTGAATCTCCTAATATTTATTTTTTAGAATGTCATGGCGATTGCATCTTCAGCCGCGAATTCAATGAATGCCGCCGCACCTGCAATTTCCACGCCGTCAATTAAATCTTCTTTTTTGATGCCCATCACGTCCATGCTCATTTGGCAGGCAATCAGGCGCACGCCGCTTTCTACTGCAATCTCAAGCAGTTCGCTCAATTTTGCGGTATTGGCTTTTTTCATCCAACCGTTCATCATGTTGGTGGCAACTGCGGTCATGCCGGGTAACATACCAATGATGTTGGGAACAGAAATGCCAGGAATTGGCTGTGGCATGGCTGGGTTGCCGACGGGAGAAACCTGTAGTTTATCGGCGTTGCCTTTTTTGAGAATTTCCAGACCATAAAACGTGAAGAAAATTGCAACGTCCATGTCCATTGCAACAGCGGCTGTGCCAATGATGAGTGGGGGGTAGGCTGCATCCAGGCTGCCGTGTAGTGCAATAATTGCCATTCGTTTTGACATTTTGCTTTATTCTCCTTAATAAACCAGTACGTTGGTTGCTTCGGCACATTCTTTGACGAAGGTAGCCGCATTGACTACCTGTGCGCCGCTGATAAATTCTTTTTCGGGGTCAATTTGGCGTGACTTGACACAGGGTCCGCAGACCAGCAGTTTGCCGCCGCTTTCCAGGTAGATGTCGAGCAGTTCTTTAAGGGGGGGAAAGCCAGAAGCAAATACATGCTGGGCAATACCTTCTCTAATTAGCAATACGCCGTTGCCCTGAAAGCCAATTACTACTTCCACTTCAGATGCCTGAGCGGCAGTTGCCATAACAAAGGGAATGGTGGCGCGTTCCGGGTCTTCGGGTCCGTGCGTACACATTAAAATTAGTTTTTCAGTTTTTTCTGTCATTTTGAAGTTCTCAATAAATAATTGGCTTGTCTTTTATTTGGCTTTTTTGATGAAGAAGGTGAATTTTCCACCATCTGCTTCGTGACCAAGCAGTTCTTGACCTGTCTTGGCGGTCCAGGCTTGGATGTCAGGCAGAGCGCCGGGATCAGTCGAAATCATTTTGAGAGTTTGTCCTACTTGAAGACCATCCACTGCTTTTTTTGTTTTCAAAATCGGCATGGGGCAGGCGAGTCCACTACAATCGAGTTCTTGGTCAAAGCTGAAAGACATTATCATTCTCCTTAAAATTGTTTTTTATTCGATGATGCTCATCTCGGCAATTTGCCGTAAACGACCCATAAGGTTGATGCGCTCGGAACTGATTTTTTCAAAGGTGCTTGAAACCCGCTCCAGCCACCCGCTAATTTGAGAGATTGCGTTGTCGTCAAGTATGGAAATTTGTTTGGATGCCTGCGTCAGAAGGTCTGTATTAATATGGTACTTTTGGGCAAGCGCTTCAAGGCGTTCGGTTTCTTCTTCTGTACTGGGCTTTTGCAGATAAAATTGCCCAACAATCAACATGGCGCTTAATTCTCCCTGCACTTCAATTCTGGATCGCGCATATTGCATTCCCGCATGGCAGGTGGTGAATTCGGGGTTGGTTTTTTCTTGACCGACCAATTTTTTCCAGGATGCACTACAAGCCAGACGCCCTTCTTCGCTTCCCAGCATCAATTTGCAAAAGTCACACGAGTTGCTGACGCGTGTGAGTGGGTTTCCCTCTTTGTCGGTGGTCACAGCCCCAACTTTGGCAATTTCGGCAAAGACATCTTGCATTGGCTGCATACAATCCAAGGGCAGGGATGCTGTGCGCGTGTCGTGATTGATTCCGCTGGGGCGCACAACGCCTGTTAAAATATCATTGACTTCATGCGTGCTAAAACGCCAATTTTGACCGACCTTTATCCCTGTCAAACGCCCATCTTTAAGCATTCGATAGATTGTGGTGCGATCTATATTGAGTAAATCTTGAACTTGCTTTGCTGTGAGGAGGTTGTCCATGTTTTGTTAAGTTTTGCAATAGGTTGC
>DYML01000081.1:0-13164 GCA_020721605.1 Anaerolinea thermophila | reverse complement strand
TATGACAAATATCACAATTATCGTTTTGTGTATATTTTTTTGTTTTTATAAAAGATACTCATCATATTCTCATGTTTAATCTGCGTAAATATAAAGCGATTTTTCTTCTATTTTCAACGCTGTTTTTTCTGTCTTCTCTTGCCTACCTCTTTTACGACCTGCCCTCCATTGAAGACATCCCACAGGGACTGAACCAGCCGAGCGTCAAAATCACCGACCGCAGCGGACGCCCGCTCTACGAGATTCTCCCGACCGAGGGCGGACGCAACGCAGCGCTCTCCGCCGATAATCTTCCGCAGTGCATGAAGGACGCCACCATCGCCGTCGAAGATAAAACCTTCTACCAAAACCCCGGCGTGGACATCGCTGGCATCATCCGCGCCGTGTGGATCAACCTGCGCGGCGGCGAGACGCTTTCGGGCGGCAGCACCATCACCCAGCAAGTGGCGCGGACTTTGCTCCTCGCGGACGAAAAATCCGAGCGCACCATCCGTCGCAAATTGCGCGAAGTGGTTTTGGCGTGGCAGTTGACTCGCGCCTACTCGAAAGATGAAATCCTCGCGCTGTACCTGAATCAAATCTACTACGGCGGCATGGCATACGGCATCGAAGCCGCTTCGCAGACTTATTTTGGCAAGCCCGCCGCAGACCTGCTTTTGCCTGAGTGCGCCCTGCTTGCGGGACTTCCGCAAAGCCCAGGCTTGTACAACCCGTTCACCAATCCCGATTTGGCGCTGGAACGGCAGCGGGTTGTGTTCGGGTTGCTGGAAAAGAACGGGTTCATCACCTCAGCCCAAAGGGTAGAGGCGGAAGCCGCGCCGCTCAGTTACAATCCCGCGCCCTATCCCATCGAAGCGCCGCATTTCGTCTGGATGGTGAAAAATCAACTGGATGATTTGCTCGAATCGGGGCAGTTGAATCCAACTCAAAGCCTGGTCGTCCGCACCACACTTGACCTCGACATGCAGAATCTCACCGAAGAAATCATCCGCAGGCGCATTGATGAGTTCAAGCCGCAGGCGGGCGAAGTCAACCGCAACGTGAACAATGCCGCGCTGGTCGCCCTCCACCCGCAGACAGGCGAAGTCCTTGCCCTCGTCGGCAGCGCGGACTATTTCGACGCATCCATCTTCGGCGCGTTGAACATGGCGACTGCGCCGCGTCAGTCGGGGTCGGCGTTCAAGCCCATCATCTACGCCGCCGCCCTCGACCCAAACCAACCCCAGCCGATGACCGCCGCCGCAACCCTGCTGGATGTGGAGCAAACCTTTGTCACGCAAGACAACCAGCCATACACACCCGTCAATTATGACGGCAGGGAACATGGCTTTGTGAGCGCGCGCGAGGCGCTGGCTTCTTCGTTGAATGTGCCTGCCGTGCTGACCCTGCAAACGGTCGGCATTGAAAAAACCATCGCGCTTGCTAATCGGCTTGGGGTTCGCTCGCTGGATGAGCCGCGCAATTACGACCTTTCGCTGGCTCTCGGCGGCGGACAAATGAGCCTGCTCGAACTTGCGCGCGCGGTTTCGGCTTTGGCAAACGAGGGCAAATATACAGGTACGGCAATTCTGCTCGATGTCCGCGATGCCGACGGCAAGGTTTTGTATCAGCCCGCGAAAACGCCCGCCCAACAAATCGTTGATCCGCGTGTGGCTTGGCTCATCTCCGACATCCTCAGCGATGACCGCGCCCGCCAGACGGGTTTTGGCTTGAACAGCGTTTTAAAAATCGACCGCACCGCCGCCGTCAAAACGGGAACCACCACCAACTTCCACGATAACTGGACGATTGGTTATACGCCCGACTTGCTGGTCGGCGTGTGGGTTGGCAACAGCAACTACGAAGCCATGCACGAGGTCACGGGCTTGACGGGCGCGGCTCCCATGTGGGCAGAAGCCATGCGCTCCATTTTGCAGGGACATCCCGACCAGGCGTTTACCCAGCCCGATGGGTTGATTCAACTTGAGGTTTGCGCGCTTTCGGGTCTGCTTCCCACACCCGCCTGCCCGCACACCCAAACCGAGTGGTTCATCGCAGGCGCCCAGCCCACCGCGCCCGACACTTTTTATCAGTTTTCAGAAACAGGCGAAGTTGTTTTGAATCTGCCGCTCGCAGCGCGGGATTGGGCAAGGTCAAACGGCTTGCCTTTGCTTGTGGATGTGGGGGATTCTGGCGGATTAACCCTGACTTCCCCCACCGACAACGCGACCTACAAAATCACCCCCGACCTGAGCCTGACAGCCCAACAACTTGCCTTGTCCACGCAGACGGATTCGGACTTCGCCCAAATCACCTTCTTCGTCGATGGTTCGCCGCTGGAGATAACTTCCAGTCCGCCCCATCAAACTTGGTGGACGCTTTCAGTTGGGACGCATCAATTTTGGGCGGAGGGAGTGACAACGAGCGGCGAGACGGTCAAAAGCAACGTGGTCACAGTCACGGTGGTGGAGTGAATCATAATGCAGCAATTCCAAATCTAAAATTTCCGACACTGCCAAGGAGCATGATTTTGTTGTTTTTTCAAACCGTCCACGAATTTTCCACGAATAAACGAATGTCCGATCACAAATTCGAGCATTCGTGACCTATTCGTGGATGGTTGGCGGCTTAAATCGTCCAGTTTTGCGATGATTGGGTTCAGATTTGGAATTGCTGACCATAACGAGAGCGCTTTGCCAATCGGCGGGAGAATTGCTATAATGACTTTTGCAAAAAGTCTACTATTGATAAAGTTGGGTTTTACAGGAGCAACAGATGTCAGATATAAAACTAAATAGATTGGCAAATGTCTTGGTTAATTATTCCACTAAAGTTAAGGCGGGAGATTGGGTACACGTCAATGCCAATTGGCAGTCCATTCCTTTGGTAAAAGAAGTGGTGACATACATTCTCAAAGCGGGCGGAAACCCCAGCGTATCTTTGGAATCAAGCGACCTGAACGAAGTTTTTATGGCACAGGCAAACGCGGCGCAATTGCAGTGGATGCCGCCGCTGGATTTGCACATGATCAAAAATGCAAATGCCTGGATCATTATCGAAGCTCCAGAAAACACACGCGCCATGCACAACATTGACCCAGCCCGTCAGCAAGTTCGCAATCAGGCATACGATAAATGGACAGAAACCTACACCAAGCGTTCCACCTCGCGCGAATTGCGCTGGGTAATGACCAATTATCCGTGTCAGGCGCTCGCGCAGGAAGCAGAAATGAGCCTGTCTGAGTATGAGAACTTTATCTATCAGGCTGCTTTTGCCGACCAGGTAGACCCCCTACAGCACTGGAACGCGCTCCACGAAGAACACCAGCGTTTAATCTCGTGGCTGGCTGGCAAAAAGACACTCACAGTTCGTGGTTCACAGGCAGATTTCACCCTCTCTATTGCGGGGCGTAAATTTATCAATTCCGATGGCGATCAGCACATGCCTGGCGGAAAAATTTTTACCAGCCCGGTGGAAGAATCGATCAACGGCTGGGTTTCCTTTAACTACCCCGTTATTTATCAAGGGGAAATGGTACAAGGTGTGCGCCTGCAATTTGAAGAGGGCAGAGTTGTAAAAGCCAGCGCCGCAAAGAATGAAGAATTTTTACTAAACATGCTGGAGACCGACGAAGGTGCGCGGTTTGTCGGCGGGCTGGGAATTGGCACCAATGACGGCATCACCCGCTTTACCAAAAACATTTTGTACGATGAAAAAATGAGCGGCACATTTCACCTGACACTCGGCAACGGATTCGGCGAAGCAGGCGGCATAAACGAATCTCTGATCCACTGCGGCTTTCTTGCAGACGCCAGACAAGAAACCGAAATGCAGGTAGATGGCGAACTCTTCTACAAAGATGGAAAATTTATGATTTAACTCAAAATCGCTTGCTGCGCTGTATTTTCTTTGCGCTCTTGCCAATAAGAAAAAAGCGCAAAAGTGACCGTGTTCAATATATTTTCACTGGTAAAATGGACGCATAAATTTCAAAAAAGGATAAAACATGAGCAAAAATGCTGTAGAAAATGGGTTGGTGGTTTCAATGGAATATACATTAACCGTAGATGGAGAAGTGCTGGATTCTTCCACCGATGCGGGTCCCTTGCAATTCCTTGTCGGGTTTGACAATATTGTCCCTGGCTTGGAACGCGAGATGGTCGGCATGGAAATTGGCGAGAGCAAAGACGTTTTAGTTCTGCCGGAAGATGGCTATGGCGAATTTGACGCCGACGCTTTTATGGAAGTACCGCGCAGCGAGTTCCCTGCCGACATGGAACTGGAAGTCGGTCTGGAATTAAACGTCAGCGATGAAGATGGTCAGCGCCAACTTGCCTTTGTAGAAAGTTTCAACGATGAAAGCGTGCGCCTTGACTTCAATCACCCCCTTGCCGGCGCGGAACTTCAATTTAGCGTAAAAGTCGTTGCTTTGCGCGAACCCACCCCCGAAGAACTGGATCATGGGCATGTCCATGATGACGATCACCATCACTAAACAAAAAGCGCGCAAAAAAACAATCAAAAAGGCTGCTCATTTTTGGCAGCCTTTTTGATTGTTTTTTAATGCGATAGACGTGGGGCTGCTACATACCTCTTGCCATGTGATTTTAGTAAATTGCAGTCAGATTCAAGCCCGCACGCGGCGCAGTGCTTTCCATCTGGACCAATCTCTATTAGTTTCCCTTTTTGAACCAACATCTCAATCATCGCCTTCACCGCAGAGGGCTGCGCTTTTAATGCGCGGCTGATTTCCGAAAGACTTAATCCGCTTTCTTTATTTTCCAGTAAATTGATTAATTGGGTCAGCATGGGGCTATCCGAACCCTAGCAGTCTGCCGCCTTGATAAATAATGAAGGCAGCAATCCATGCCACCGCCGTCTGATAGATGGCAGAGGTGATCGCCCAAGATGCGCCAAATTCATGTTTAATGGCGCCCAGCGTGGCAATACATGGCACATAGAGCAGCACAAAGACCAGCATGGAAACAGCACTAAGCGGCGTAAAATGATTGCGCAGCGCAATACTTAATAATGTGTTTTCGGTTTCTTTTTCTTTGTCTACTAAATTTATGCCTGGCACAATGCTGATTAAGATTTTGCCCGAATTGATTGCGGCTTGTACAAAACCATGCCCAATGCCAATGAGTTCCTGACTGAAGGTGGTTGGCTCTTTCGTTTGCAGTTCTTCCCCGCTGAGGTAGACCTGGCTCATGGTGCTAACCACAATCTCTTTGGCAATAAAGCCGGTGACCAGCGCACCGCCGGTTTCCCAGTTACCAAACCCCAGCGGGGCAAAGACTGGGGCAATGGCTCCGCTCACTTTTCCAAAATATGAATCGCGTTGATTGCCTACGCCCCAAGGCAGGTTGAGCAGCAGCCACATGACAACCGAGGCGGCTAAGATCACCGTACCCGCCTTGCGCACAAATTCGCGCGTATTTTCCCACATGTGAATTAGCACGCTTTTGAGCGCGGGCTGGCGATAGGGGGGCAGTTCCAGCACAAATGCCGAGGAAGAATCAGGCTTAAGCAAAGTGCGGGTGAAGAGCATACCTGAGAGCATGGCAATCACAATTCCCAGCGCATACATTGCCCAGATCACCGTTCCCGCTTGGGCGCCAAAGAAAGCCATGCCAAACACCACATAGACCGGCAGCCGTGCCGAGCAGGACATTAATGGAACCAGCAGCGCGGTTAAGATACGATCACGACGACTGGCAATTGTGCGTGTTGCATACACTGCGGGTACGGCACAGCCAAACCCTAAAATCATGGGGATGAAAGATTTGCCGTGCAGCCCCACCACGCGCATAAAACGATCCATCACAAAAGCGGCGCGTGACATGTAGCCTGAATCTTCCAGCAGGGCGAGGAAGAAGTACAAAATCAGCAAGCCCGGCACAAAGACCAACACGCCGCCCACGCCCGCAACAATGCCATTAATAATGAGCGAATGTACCCATGCAGGCATTTGTGTAAGGTCAAGCAGATATGAGAAAAAATGTGCAATCGGTCCGTTAATAACTGAGTCTGTCCACTCCAAAAAGGGAGATGAAACATCAATGACCAGCCTGAACATAATGTACATGATGGTAAAAAAGAACGGTAATCCCAGCCATTTATGCGTAACAATATCATCAATGCGGTCGGTCAGGGTAATTCGATCTATGCTTGGGCGGTTTAATGCCTGTCGTACCACGCCGTTGATGTATCCATAGCGGTGGTCTGCGGTGAGCATATCCACCTCATCCCCCAGTGTGGATTTTATTTTGTCTGTGCTTTGTCGCGCCACTGCAATTATCTGGCTGCCATTGGGCATGGCTTGCACATGCTCCACAATATCGGCATCGCTTTCAAGTAGTTTAATCGCCAGCCAGCGCTGCGGGTAATGTTGGGTGTCAAAATTTTTTTCTTTAAATGCGGCAACGATGTTGTTAATCTCATGTTCCAGTTTACTGCCATAGTCCAGGCGAAAGAGTGTGCGGGTTGTCATGGTTGTGCTGCCTTTGCGTTTATTTTTTTACTGCCGCATGTACGGCTTTGGCGATTAAATCTGAAATGCCCCTGCCTTGATTGGCTGAAGTGGCTACGATGGGGATGTTTCCCAATAGTTGTGACAGTTGATCCATGTTGATTTTTGCACCGTCTTTATCCAGGGCATCGGTCATGTTTAACGCTAAAACAACTGGCACGTCCAATTCCAAAATTTGAATGGTCAAATATAAATTGCGTTCCAGGTTGGTTGCATCTATCACGTTAATGACCACGTCAGGTTGTTCGTGAATAATAAAGTCGCGCGCGACAATCTCTTCGGGTGAGTAGGCGGTTAGGCTGTAAGTGCCAGGCAGGTCTACAATGTTAATGGTCAAATTGTTGTATTCGATCTCGCCTTCTTTTTTCTCAACGGTCTTTCCGGGCCAGTTTCCCGTGTGTTGGTGAAGCCCCGTCAGTGAGTTGAAGATGGTGGTCTTGCCTGCGTTTGGGTTGCCTGCCAGCGCAATTGTCAGGTTAGCCATTAATATCTCCGTGCAGTTTTACTTGAATGTGCGCCGCTTCCTCTTTTCGTAATGCCAGATGATAGCCTTTAATAAAATATTCCATTGGGTCGCCCATTGGGGCATGGCGTTCCACTAAAATCGTTTCACCGATCACGATTCCCATTTCAATAAAACGCCGGCGCAGGGCAATGGCGCCTCCAATGTGCATGATGGTTGCTCTCTGTCCGGGCTGTAATAAACTTAATTGGGTCGGTTCAGGCATGTGGGTATCTTCCTCATTCCGTTGGGTTTGGTTTTGTAATCACAAATTTTGCCAGAGATAGTCCCAGCACAATTTCTTTTTCATTTATTTTTAAAGTGAGCGGACCTTGCAGGGGCGCGGCTTCAATGACTGTTAATGTGCATCCAGGTAAAACTCTACGCTCGTACAAATATTGAAGCACGTCTGTGGCGGTGGCATTAATGGCTTGCACAGTCACTGTCTCGCCGACCGTAATTGCATTTAATGTTGTGCCGTTTAATGGGGTGAATGACCCGTCTGCCTCAGGGATGGGGTTTCCGCGCGGGCATACCGTGGGGTGTCCCAAAAAAACCGCCAGGGCTTCGGTTACTTCGGGGGCGGTGGCGTGTTCCAACGAGCAAGCCATTTCGTATAGCCTTGCCCATTCAATCTTCAAATAATCGTATAAAAAACATTCCCATAAACGCTGTCGGCGTATTACATTGCTTGCGATTGTGCGTCCTTTCTCTGTGAGTGTTACCCCTTTGTAGGGTGTGTGTATCATTAACCCTTGATCGCTCAATCGCCGCACCATCTCATTGGCAGAAACAGGGGTCACATTTAAATGCTCGGCAAGGCGGGCAGTTGCCACCGCTTCGTGGTTGCTCAACTCCGCCATTGCTTTGAGGTACATTTCCGTGCTTTCACTTAATGGTTGTATTTTCACAAGGTTTACCTGCCGATAATTATAAGGCAAACCTTATTATTTCAGGAAACTTCAATATTGAATATGGATGGATGTCATTATAATATTGTGAATAAAATTACAATCTGCCCATTTGAAAGTGAAATTGCCGAAGATGCCCATTCACCCGTTTGTGGGTATCGTCTCAAAAAATCGGAGAAAGGTGACAGTCACCTGGCGTTTTCGGGCAATATTTTTTCGATACGGGTGACTGTCACCTATTTACCCCGAAATATCGAGAAGATACGTTTGTGGGTCGTAAAAATAACAAAAAGACTCTGCTTTTTGGCAGAGTCTTTTTGTAGGCGTGTAGCAAAGATCATTTGCTGGGTTTTATTCCCGCCTGCCTTTTGTCACAATGCGGATAGGCGTTCCTAAAAAGTTATGCTTTGCGCGAATTTGATTTTCAAGGTAGCGGATGTAGGAAAAGTGCATCAATTTTGGTTCATTGACATAAATGAGGAAGGTTGGCGGGTCTGAACGCACTTGGGTTCCATAGAACATTTTGAGCGCCCGTCCCGAATGAGTTGGGTGCGGGTGGGCATCTTGCGCACTGTGAATGATCTCATTAATGGTGGAGGTGGTCAGCCGCGCGAGGCGTTCCTCTTGTACTTGGAGCGCCATCGGCATGACTTGATCTATGCGTTGATTGGTTTTGCAGGAAATGAATAAAATGGGGACGTAGTCCATAAAGTTGAGTTCCCGTTTAATTTTGGCGGTGTACTCTTCCATGGTTTCATTATTTTTTTCAATGGCATCCCATTTATTAACCAGCACAACACACGATTTCCATTCATCAAGAATAAAACCGGCAATGTGGGTATCTTGTGCGGTGATGCCTGTGGTTGCGTCAATCATCAGCAGCGCTACGTCGGCGCGTTCAATGGATTTAAATGCGCGTAAGACGCTGTATTGTTCTACGCCGTGTTCTATCTTTCCGCGGCGGCGGATGCCAGCCGTATCAATTAAGGTCACGTCTAGTCCGTCAAATTGAATTTTTGTGTCAATCGAGTCGCGTGTGGTGCCGGCAATTGGGCTGACGATGACGCGTTCCTTGCCGGTTAATTTGTTAAGCAGGCTCGACTTGCCTGCGTTGGGCTTGCCGACAATTGCAATTTTTATACTATCGTCTTCTTCTTCAACTTCCGCAGGGGGGAAGGAAGCCACAAGCGCATCCAGAATGTCGCCCGTGCTGGTGCCATGAATTGCCGAGATGGGGAATGGGTCTCCGAGTCCGAGTTCGTAGAATTCAGTTGCCTGATCGCGCCTTTCTTTTGATTCGCATTTATTCACCACCAAAAAAATGGGGGGCCAGTAGGTGCCGTCGGGTAATTTTTTTTGTGAACGGCGCAGTATCTCTGCCACTTCGCGGTCTGGTTCGGTAATGCCTGCTTCGCCATCATTAATGAAAAGCACTGCATCTGCTTCTTGAATGGCTACTTGGGCTTGCTTGCGAATTTCGCCAATGAAGTCGGCAGAGTCAATTGAAAGTGGCGTTCTTCCGCCGTGAGTTGGGTCAATCCCGCCCGTATCCACAATATTAAAGGTGCGCCCATTCCATTCGGCTTCGCCAAATAGTCGGTCTCTTGTGGTTCCGGCAATGTCATTTACAATGGCTAGCCGTTCCCCCGCAAAGCGATTAAATAATGTGGATTTGCCGACGTTCGGTCTGCCTACAAGTGCTACGATTGGTTTCATAATTAATTTACAGGTTTCCAAATTTATATATATGGCTGGCGCTTTCAGGTATGTATGTTGAATACCTTGGAGTTTTATGACGTTTCCAGATTATGGTTTTGGTGTGGCGGTGGGCGTCTCTACCGGGGCGATCACAACTTCTATTGTATTCGGTAATATGGATTCTACAATAACATCTGAAATTAACACGCTTACTTCGGCGCTGATTTGGTGGGTGCCGGCTTGTAAGTTGCTTATGTCTACTGTTACGCGTACATCCTGGCGGGTAAGTGTATCCAGCACAGGCAGTGGACCAGAGACAATTACATCCACCGTTGCAGGTGATACCTGCGCGCTTAATCCGTCACCAAGGTTAATAATTTCAACCTTTTCACCTGCCAGTGTAACACTGCTTTCAATTGCAGAGATGCCGGCTTGGATTAAAACGGTTTGTTCGCCTACAACGGTAATGCCTTCCGGCAAATTCAAGGCGATGCGTGTGTTTATATCTTCCTTGGCGCTTTGTAATTCCAGGGGCTGCGTGTCCACTACGCCAGGCAGGGCATTGACAATTTCTGGGTTTGTTGCAAAGACCGTAACCACTGGCGGAAAAACCGAAATGTCTGTCAGGTGATAGCCGCTTGCCACGCGCCCCATCACAATCACTTTTACCGCAACATCACGATACCCGCCTTGCTGGCTAACAGGAAAAGTGACCCGCACAGATTCGGGTGAAATGGTCAGCCCATTTAATTTTTGACCGCTTTCGTCAAAAATTTCGACTGGCAATGTTTGGTCAAAGTTCTCGCGGATGCCGCCTAAGTGAACAACCGCATGTGCCTGTGCCGCTTTTTGCACCTGAGATTGGGCGCCCGCAATCACAATTTCGGTTGGTTCAAGGCTGGTTTCTCCTGTCTGATACCCAATGGCGGCTTCTCCCGCCATGTCTATTTCTACTTTGAGCGTTTGCGTGGTTAATGTTTCTAGCGTAAATGTTGTGGTGCGCGGCGTGACAGATATAATTTTAACGGGGCGCGCGTCAATTTGTATTTGTAGGTCTATATTATGCGTGCCGGAGCTTAAGCCTGAGAGGTCTAGAATGGCTTGCACCGCTTGGGGGGTTTCTTCAAGTGTGTTCCAAACTGAGCGCGGCGCGCGCAGTGAAACTTCCACTTCGGTTGGAAGATCGCTGCTTATCACCAGGCTTGGGTCTTGCCCAATGATTTGAATTGCTATGTCTGGTGAAATTGTGCGCGTTTCATCGGGGTCTGCCGAGGTAACAGCAGCCACCCAGACAGAAATAGATAAGGCAAGCGCCCACAAGAAGGTGCGGTAATTTTCAGTGACCCAGTGAAACATTATTTATCTTCTTTATGAGGAAACAAACCCGGAAAAATTTTTTCAAGCAGGGTGTGCTTTTGCGTTTTGTCATATGGGCGAAAAAACGCCGTTAGGATATTTTCCAGCCGTTCAGGGTCTAGGCGGCGTAACATTCTGCCTGCGTGCGCAATGGATATGGCGCCAGTTTCTTCTGAGACAACAACGGTAATCGCATCACTCGCTTCAGATGTGCCTAGCGCCGCGCGGTGGCGCAGCCCCATTTGGCGGTCGGGGCTGCGGTTTAAAATTCCACTGGCAGAGAGTGGCATTACACAAGCTGCGGCGGCAATTTGCTCGCCAACAATGATCACACCGCCATCGTGCAGCGGTGTGTTTGGGTAAAAGATTTGCAATAAAATTTCAGGTGTAACACGCGCGTTCATTTGCACACCCGTTTGAATATATTCTTCAAGATTATCCAACCTTTGTAGGATGATCAGCGCCCCATGCTGACGGGCAGAAAGCCCTGCCGCCGCGCTCACTACAGCCCGAATTGTTTGTTCGATGGATATGTTTACCGATTTGGTTGTGATGGGCCACATGGTTCCCGCGCGACCCAACCTTTCCAGTGTGCGTCGAATTTCTGGTGCAAATATCACTGGGATGGAGAGCAGCAGGGCGGGGAGGGAGTTTTGCACAAACCACGAAAAAGCGGGAAGTTCCACCAGGCTGGTTAACAAAATGATTGCCACAAAAAGTAGAATCATGCCGCGTAAGAGCGCCATGGCTTGCGTATCGCGCAGGGAATAGAGCAAGCCAAAGAAAATCAATGTGACAAGTAGAATATCAAATAGGCTCAGCCAGCTGATGCGTTGAAATATAAAAAAGAGATTATTGAGGAATTCAGTCACGGTTTAGGTACTTAGGGGCAGGGTGTGGGCAATCAGGCGCAGGACTAAGCGAATACCTGAACCCCTAAAGCACAAATCCCTAAATTGGGCGTAAGACTCGATCTTGACGCAGTTGTTTAAATAGTAGTGTATTTCCTGAACTTTTAATTTCGGTTGCAGAATCTTGCCAGGCTTGTACCCCCAGTGTTTCTGGGGTGCGCTTCTCGTAGCCAAGTTGTTTCCAAATTTGTTCTTGTGCGGCAAGTTCATTCATGGCAAAAATGAGTGAGGCTTCGCTTTGCAGTTCGCTTGAGGCGCGTTCTACTTCTTTAATTAAAATCTCAAGTGACTTCTCCAGGTTGATGTGTTCTTCAAGAAATATATCGGTGGTGCGGGTTACAAGGTTTTCCACCTGCCAGCCCGCCAACCCAACAATTTTTTGGTCTAGTTCTAGCAGCATGTATGCTTTTTCACCAAATTCTTCCATTACATTTTCGGCGGTCATTCTGCGTGTGCCTTTGCTTAGGCGGCTAATTAACTCGGCTATCACCGTGGAGTTTTTTGGCTTGCCGCGCCTTACAAAATATTCGCCAGTGGAGGCTGGGGTCACTGGTTTTTTTGTTGTGAGGGTATCTGGCTCAGGGTTGTTAGTTTTAGGTACAATTTCTATCCATGCCGCGCTTACCTGTTTCCACAAGGTATCATACGAGCCAGTGTTTGTGATGACAATGTTGGCTACTGCTACTTTTGCGCTTTGCGCAGATTGCATGTGGGTTCGTTCTGTTGCCTGCTCGCGGCTCATGCCTCGCTTGCGCATCAATCTTTCCACTTGAATTTGCTCTGGCGCATTTGTAACCCAAATGGAATCACACACATTGCGCAGGTCACCTTCGAGCAGTTTGATTGCCTCAATCACAATAACGGGCTGGATCGAGCGTTTTATCAATATTTCTGTTGCCTGACGTACCAACGGGTGAGCAATGGTTTCCAATTGCATCATGGCATCTTTGTCATGGAAGACAAGGTTGCCAAGTTTGCTTCTGTCAATTTCACCGTCTTTATTGATTAACCATTTGCCAAAATTGTCAATCACTTTTTGATACCCCGGTGCGCCTTTGGCGTAAGCGCGGTGCGTAAGTGCATCTGCATCAATGGTGTAGGCGCCAAGATGTTCCAACATGCGGCGCACTACGCTTTTTCCAGTGGCAATGTTGCCAGTGAGTCCAATTACAAATTTACCGGGCCAATTGCTCACAGTGTTTCCTCTTTAAATAACGATGATGAAATTAATAATAACACTATTTTAATGTCTTTTCTTGAAATGTCCACCTTTTT
>DYML01000080.1 GCA_020721605.1 Anaerolinea thermophila | reverse complement strand
AGCATTGATCCCGCCTTGGCATGGCTGGCAGACTTCAGAGTTTTCAAAAAACTCGAAGGTCTAAAATTACTGTTTCACCTTCAACCCATCTACGCCGTAGTAGCGGGCGCCGCAGTTTTCGGAGAATTGAGTCCAGCCTTTGCCTGTGGAACCGAACATGTCGCGGGTGTGGATTTCGGCGGTGTCGATGGCTGGGACTTCGACCAGCATGATTCCCTGTGACTTGGCTTCTGCGATGATGGCGTCGCGTTCGTCCCAGATTTGGGCGCGGTAGACAAATCCGTCGAGTTCGCCGTAAATCGTGCGGATGTTGCGGGTGGTGTAGGCGAGTCCTGCCAGCATGACGACGGCAGCGCCGATCATCACCCATTTTCCTGAGAAGTTCTCCGCAAGCCACAAGCCGACCAGCCATGCCATGAATCCCAGACCGAGGAGCAGGGTGAAGCGCGCGAGCGATTGTCCGCGTGGGTCGGGGGTGGCGCTGTAGAAGTAGGCGCTGGGGGCTTGGATGGCGACGATGAGCAGGTAAGTTATCAGCGTGGAAAAAGCCAGCAGAACCGCAACCCGCTTGAGGCTGAGTCCGCTTTTCGGCTCATTAACCGAGAGAAGCCCAAGGCTGGTCATCAAGCCGATAAAGACCGCATGGGGCAAGGGTAGCCCTTTCAAAGATAAAAGAATGAAAGCGAACCCGTGTTTGAGGGAGGTGAAGGGGACGGAGAGCAGGCTGCTTTGTTGGACGTCCATGTTGGCGACGCGCGCGTTGGAGGGCGAGACGATGAGCGCGACCATGCCGAGGAGTAAAAACAACCAGGTGACGAAAATCGTTTGCAGGGATTTTTGCGCCCAGTCTTGTTTGCGGTAAATCCACGCGGCGATGAGCAAAAGCGTTGTGCCGCTGAAAATGAAGGTGGCGCTGATTTCGCCCAAGCCTGCGGCGATGAATGCCAGCGGGGCGACGATGTAGTTGAACCAGCGTTTGGGGGCAATCATCTGTTGGGTGACGAAGCCGAGCAGCAAAATCCAGAAGATGACTGCTGTGCTGTACGGCAAGACGCCCGAACGCCAGTACAAAATTTGGAAGCGTTGTGGCGAGAGGTAGAGGTTGTAGAAAAGCAACAGCCCCGCCGCGAGCAGGATGAGATTGAGCGGAAGCGGTTTGAGCAGGCGCGAGAGATTCCAGCCGACCCAGAATAATCCGCCGAGCCAGAGGAGGATGGTGAGCGTGGCGACGAGTTGGTTGCCGAACATGCCGAGCGTGTTTTCTGTCAGCGCGGAGAAGAAGGTCAGCGCGTAGCGGTTGGAGGAGTAGCCCGTCTTCTCGGTGTCGAAATATTGCAGGGTGGCGGGGATGGTTCCCATCTGGCGGGCGTCGGCGCTGTAGCACCAGTCGTCTGCCCAGTAGCGGTTGTAGAAGCCGAGGTAAGCGAGCAGCGCCAGACCTGCCAGCACGACGAGGTTACCGAGGATAAAAGTTAGCGATGGAAGTTTTTTGAGCATGTGTAAATCCTTGTTCGATAGCATAAAAAAATCTGCTTATCTTTTAGACAGTTCGCTTATTAATTTATAGTGGTTGTCTGCTTGCTTTTCCATCACGATGATCTGGCAATTTTTGGGGTTATGCAGGTTTTCAAATTCTTCGACGCTCCAGTGAAACCAGCGCATTAAGAATAATCTCATGGTCAGTCCGTGTGAGACGATGAGCGCGTTTTCTGGAAAATCTGTTTTTTCAAAATCCCTGTGAAGCGTATCAAAGAAACTGCTAACGCGGTCATACACGTCGGCGCCCGATTCGCCATCGGGGATGCGATAATAAAAGACGCTGAAATTATCGCGTTCTTCGATGATCCCTTTGTTGTCGTCAGGATGTCTTAGGTGTCCCCAATCCTGCTCCCGTATTCTGGGGTCTTCAATGGCTTTGGTTACATTATTTTCAATTGATTCTCGAATGTATTGAAAGGTCTCGCGTGTTCTGAAAAATGGAGACAAATACACATAGACCTTTTCGTTATCAAGGAGTTCTTTGATCTGTACTCCTGCTTGTTGGGCTTGCTGAATTCCTGCCGGGGTTAATTGCAAGGCAAAGTCTTGTTTTGTTTGATATCGTGAACGGTCAAGGTTTCCCTCAGATTCACCATGCCGAACCAGAATAATTTGTTTGGGTCTCATCAAAGAACTCCTGATTATTTATCAAATCAATATTGCTTCGATCTGTTCGATCTCGGCTGATGTGAAATCAAGATGCTGCAACGTGCCGACGGCGTCTTCGATTTGGGATATTTTGCTGGCGCCGATTAACACGGAGGTCATGGCTTCGTGCCGCAGCACCCATGCGAGCGCCATTTGGGCGAGGGTTTGTCCGCGGGACTGGGCGAGCTCGTTCAACTGGCGGACTTTGTTTAGTTTCTCGTCGGTGAGGTGGGCGGGTCTGAGGAATCCGTGCGCTTTCGAGGCGCGCGAGCCTTCGGGGATGCCGCCGAGGTATTTGTCGGTCAGCAAGCCCTGTGCCAATGGCGAGAAGGCGATGCAGCCGATGCCTTCCTCTTTGAGCGTGGCGAGCAGACCATCCTCGACCCAGCGCTCGAACATGCTGTACTTGGGTTGGTGGATGAGGCAGGGCGTGCCGAGGGATTTCAAGATATTCGAGGCTTCGCGGGTTTTGTCTGCGGGATAGTTGGAGATGCCGACGTAGAGTGCCCGTCCGCTGCGGACGATGAAGTCGAGCGCCTGCATGGTCTCTTCGAGCGGAGTCTCAGGGTCGGGACGGTGATGGTAGAAAATATCCACATAGTCCAAGCCCATGCGTTTGAGGCTTTGGTCGAGACTGGAGACGAGATACTTGCGCGAGCCCCAATCTCCGTAGGGTCCATCCCACATGGTGTAGCCCGCTTTGGATGAAATGATGAGTTCATCACGGAAGGGATGCAAATCTTTTTCGATGATCTGTCCGAAGGTTTCTTCGGCGGAGCCTGGGGGAGGTCCGTAGTTGTTGGCGAGGTCAAGATGGGTGATGCCGAGGTCGAAGGCGCGCAGAACCATTTCGCGGCTATTCGAGAACGTGTCCACGCCGCCGAAGTTGTGCCACAAGCCGAGCGACACGGCAGGGAGTTTTAATCCGCTGCGACCTGAGCGGCGGTATTGCATGGATGCGTAACGGGATTCATTGGGTAGGTAGTTCATGGTTGCTCCTAAATTCATTCACCACAAAGTGTCACGAAGGGTCACAAAGAAAAAAGATTTTCCTTCGTGTTCCTTTGTGACCCTTTGTGGTAAAAAAAAGTTTTTACACAAGCCCCTGTTCAATCAAACTATCCGCCATCGAGAGGATCGCCTCTTCCATCGGGCGCGGAGTCCATTTGAGGATGCGCTTGATTTTCGCGTCCGAGAACTCAAAATCCCATTCGAGGTCGCCGACGATGCGGGCAACCTTTTTATCGAACAGCGCCAGCAGGCGCACGGCAAAGACGGGAAATTGCAGGGTGTGGATTTTGTATCCGCGCGAGGCATATTTTTTGTGCAGGGTTTCGGCAAGGTCTTTGAGCCAAATTGCGCCAGCGGGACAAATGAATCGATGCCCTGCGGCTTCGGGCGTGGTCATGGCGAGGATCAGGGCGGATGCTACGTCGCGCACGTCCACGATGCCGATTTTGATTCGCGCCACGCCTGGGACTTGTCCCAGCATGAGGGTGCTGACCATCTCAGCCGAGGTGGGCAGGTCTTTGTTCGGCACGGGACCCAGAATCAGCGGCGGGTTGATGGCGACCAGTTCCATCTTGTTGATATTTTCCGCGCTGTGGATGAAGTCCCATGCGGCGCGTTCGGCGAGGGTCTTGCTTTTGGCGTACGCGCCAATATCCTTGCCGACATCCGACCAGTCGTTTTCGTCGAAAGTTCGGTTCTCGCCGTTGTGTCCCGAAGAGACTGCTGCAACGGACGAGACGATCACAACCCGCTTGATGTTTGCGTCGTGTGCGGCGCGGAGGACGCGCAAAGTCCCTTGCACGGCGGGAGCGATGAGTTCGTTCTCGTCTTTGGGTTCGAGCAGCGGAAAGGGCGAAGCGACATGCAAAACGGATTCACAACCCGCGACGACTTTGTCCCAGCCTGAGTCTTGGGTCAAATCCGCGCCGACGATTTCGAGGTTGTCCCCGACTTCGACCTGCTTGCCAAGCGTCTCGCGGACTTCGGTTTCGCGCGAGAGAGTCCGCAAGGTGGCGCGGACTTTGTAGCCTTGTTGAATCAGTTGGATGATGGTGTGCAGCGCAACAAATCCGCTGGCACCTGTGACGAGGATGGGTTTGGTGGAGGGCGTCATGGTTAAAAGAGTCCTTTGAGTAAGAGAGATGTGATTACGCCAAACGCCCCGCACGAGAAATTGACCCAGTCATTATCCAGCCACTTCCAGCCGCGGATGTGGACGGTGGGTGTGCCGCAGGTGTGGATGGGATGTTTCTCGGTTTCTTTTTTGTCGGTGGGGCAGAAGTACATGGCTTGCACCGTGCCGCCGAGGAGGGAGTCGAAGAGGGAGCCAGCGAAGCCTGAGAGAGTGACGAGTAAAAAGTAAATGGGGAGTGGGAAGTGGGGAGTGGAGAGTGGGAAGAAGGTGACGGCAAGCAAGCCGATGATTCCCGAACCAGCAAGGGCGGCGAGGGTGCCGACGAGGGAGATTCCGCCTGAGGTGCCTTTTTCGACAACCTTTCTCAAATCGGTAATCATGCGCGGCGGGTGCGGATTCAGAACGCCGAGTTCGGTTGCCCAAGTGTCGGCGTTGACGGCGGCGAGGGCGGCGGCAAACCCAACCCACGTCCAGGGTTCGTTGGGGAAGAACCAGCTCAGGGCGGCGAAGGCGGTGGCGATTCCGCCGTTGCCAAAGACCTGTCCCGCGTCGCGTTCATTTCCCTTCGAGAATTTTTCATCGAGTCCCTGCTTGCGCTTTTTGAAGGCGCGGCTCAACGCCGAGGAGGTGATGAAAAAAGTCAGTAGGAGAATTGCCCAACTCAAGCCGCCGACTCCGAAGATGACTGTCCCAGTGAACACGGCGGCAAGCGCCCCGCTTTTGTTCAGCGAATGGGCGCGGTAGGCGAGGGCGGCAATAACGGTGGCGAAGAGAAAACCAAGGAGGAGTTGCATAATAATTCCCGACGTTGAACGTTTAACGTTCAACGTTTTACACAGGCGTTGTCACAATGAACAGCACGGCAATCAAAAAGAACAAACTCATCACCATGCTCGAACCCCAAACGATGAAAGCCAGCGGGCGTTCTTTTTCCCAGCGATAAAAATACAAGCCCGCAACCCAGCCTACGACCGAAAGCAAAAGACTGGCGACCGGGAAGATGATGAGTTGGGACGACGGCACGGTCGCCAGTTCGCTGCCTGCAAACTGCGGACCCAGCGCCACGCGCGGAATCGTCGGGATGACGAGGCTTGTCCAAACGAACAAGCCGAGGTTGAGGAAAAGCGCGGTCAGCCAAAGATAACGCGCCAGGTTACTCGCCCATGCCTGTGTGATCACAAAAGACGGATACACCGATTTTGATTCGGTGGGCGTCAGACTGCCCAGTTCTGTGGCGCGGGCGAAGGTTTGGGTGAGGGCGGCGGGATTTTCGGGCGAGATGACAAACACGCGCTTGGCGGTTGCCACCAGCAAAAGTTTCTTCGCGTCGGAAGCGAGGAATTCCACCACGCCCAAATCGGGATGGCGGCGCATTCCAATCAACCCGCCAGGCAGGGGCAGCGCGGGCAGTTTCAGCGGCGTGGTCAGGTCATCCACCGAGCGGATAAATTCAATGTCGGTCAGCGGGATGTCTTCGACGCGCAAGCCCCACTTGATGGCAAGGCTGTCGCGGTCGAGGTGGTAATCTGCCTGAAAGAGGGCGTAGGCGCGGTAAACAAAAAACGGAATCGGCGTGAAGGTTGCCAGCGCCACCAACAGCGAAACCAAAAACACGGGACCCACCTCCGAGCGGGTGAGGGTGACGAATCCCGCAACGGCGAGCGCGGTCAACACAAGGATGACGACGCCGTGAAGTATCAAGCCGCGTCTTTTGGGTGGGGGAAAGTGTCCGACGTTCATGGCAAAACGTTTAACGTTTAACGTTCAACGTTAGCTCTTCGCGGATGATGTTGCAAACGTAATCCACCTGCTCTTCGGTCATCACGCCGCTGAACGGGATGGCAAGTCCGCGCCTGCCCAAATCTTCGGTGACGGGGAAGTCGCCTTCGCGCCAACCGAATCGCTCCACCATGTAGGGCTGCAAATGGATTGGCAAAAAGTACGGGCGGACGGGGATTCCACGCGCTTCGAGTTTCTGCGCCATTTCGTCGCGGTTGATTTTTTTGTCGAAGCGGATGACGTACACAAACCAGGATGTGCGGGTGGTGAAGGATTCGATGAATGGGATTTCGACTCCCGCGATGGCTTTTAGCCGCGACTCATACCACGCCGCAACCTGTTCCCGTTTCGAGAGAATTTCATCCAGCCTCGACATTTGCGAAGCGCCCATCGCCGCCGACATTTCATCAATGCGGTAGTTGTAGCCGAGGTAGGTATGTTGTAGCCAGGTATCGCCAGGGGCGCGTCCCTGATTGCGGAGGGCGCGCATGAAGTGCGCGGCTTTGTCGTCGCTGGTGACGATGACCCCGCCTTCGCCTGTGGTGATTTGTTTGTTCGGATAAAACGCAAAGACCCCAAACTCACCCAACGTGCCAGCGTGCCTGCCTTTGTACGTCGCGCCCAACGCCTCGCATGAGTCTTCGATGACGGCTAACCCATGTTCCTTTGCGACGGCATTAATCGCGTCCATGTCGGCGGGCTGACCAAAAACATCCACTGGCAAAATTGCCTTCAACTTTCCGCGCTGAGCGTAGTCGAAGCGTTGAGGTAAATATTTTTCAATATTCCTCGCCGCGTCCGCCACCAACTCAGGGTCGATGTTGCCCGTCTTCGGGTCGATGTCCACAAAAATGGGAATCGCATTTTCAAAGAGCAGGGCGTTGCTCGAAGCCACGAACGAGAACGGCGTGGTGATGACCAAATCGCCTGCGCCAATCCCAGCCGCGCGGACGCAGAGATGAAGTCCCGCCGTGCCAGAGTTGACGGCAATCGCGTGCTTTGCGCCCGTCAGGTCGCAAAAGGATTTTTCAAAATCGGCGGTGTATTTGCCCATGCTCAAAATGGGCGTGTTGATAACGTTGATGACAGCCTGACGGTCGGCGTCATTCAAGTCGGGGGAGGACATTTGGATTTTCATTGAGTTCACCAGATTACGCCGCCACTGCCATCCGCTGACGATGGGACGACTTTGACGGCGTGGTTGCAAGTTTGTAGGGCTGAACGAGAACTTCGGCGGGAATGCCAAGCCCGCTGGTCAGGCGTTGAATCATGGACAGGGTCAGGGCGCGTTTGCGGTTGATAATTTCAGAAACGCGGGCGCGGCTTCCAATATATTTTTCGAGGTCAACGCGGGTCAGTTCGCGTGTTTCCATGTAGTACAAAATCGCTTCGATGGGGTCGGGGAGCGGAATAGAATAATGCTCATTTTCGTAGGCTTCCACCAGAGTCAGGAGAATATCCAACTGGTCGCCCTTTGCGGTTCCAGGTTCCGCGCCAAAGAGCGCTTCGACTTCTTTCAGCGCCGCTTCATAATCGGCTTCGGTTTTGATTGGTTTTATATTCATTGCTAATCCTAAATTGTTTCTGCATTAATACGGTCGTATTCCTGATGTGTGCCAACAAACCTGATGTAAACTGCCTCGAACCTGTATTCGACAACGACGACAATTCTATATTTGTTTCCTTTGATATTGAAGACCACACGGTTGTCTGAGAGGAAACTGGCATTTCTATAAACAGTCTTGATGTCAGATGATTTTTTCCATTGGACGTGTTTTACGTCCACATACCAGGCTTGCAATTGCTGTCTGCTGTCGGGATGTTTTTCCCAGAATTCGCGCAGGGTTTTGCGGGATATGATTCGCATTATCGGATTATACCATTTGTTCCCAAATTGGGAGCGACAATTATTTCCCCAGAAACGGAATAACCTCTTCGATTTTCACAAGTTGGTTTTCTTTTCCCATTCGTTCCTTGACTTCTACCATCCCGTTTTGCAGCGCCTTTTCGCCGACCGTGATTCGGATGGGACAGCCGACCAAATCCGCGTCGTTGAATTTGACTCCCGCCCGTTCGTCGCGGTCGTCGAACAACGCGCGGATTCCAGCGGCTTGCAATCGGTTGTAGAGTTCTTCGGCTTGGGCGCGGGTGTCCATCTGCTTGCTTGGGACGTGCATGAGGTACACATCAAACGGCGCGGCGGATTTGGGCAGGGTCAAGCCTTTGTCGTCGTGAAAAGTCTCGGCGAGGGCGAGCAGGATATTTTGGAAATCAAACTCGGAGCGGGTCGCCAAACTCAGGGCGGATGAGGCTGAAAGCGGGCTGCCACACCCGAAGCAGGAATCCCCCGCTTTGGCTTGAGTCAAATCCGCGACCAGTTCGGGGGAATAATCGCGCCCGCAGTTGGTGTTGAGCAGGTGATAGCCCGCTTCGTTGGCTCCAGCCGCCAGGTTGGGCGATTGTGGAATCAGGTCGTCCACAATCACCAGCCCGCTTTTCAAGCCGATGGGGGAAGCGTATCCCGCCGCCGCGCCAGCCGCTGAAATTTCCTCTGCCGTCGCCACGCGGACATCGCCGACGAGGCGCTTCAACTTGGCTTCGCTCAATTGCATGTCGCCGCGCACCACGACGAAGACGAAACGATTGTCCGCAAGGCGGGTAAACATCACGGCTTTGGCGGTCTTCTCTTTGGGGAGGTTCAGGAAGTTCGCCAGCGACTCGATGGTGGGGCAGTCGGGGGTGAGGACTTTTTCGAGCGGCAGCGGGGATTCTGCTGAGAAGGGAGTCTTTTTGACTTGGGCAAGTTCCAGCCGCTCGACGTAGCCGCAGGCGGGGCAGTGGATCACTTCCACCGAACCCGCTTCGAGTGGGAAGAAGGTTTCGTGTTCGTTTTGGAAAAAGGGAAAGTTAAAAAGCGAGAAGAAAGAAGGATCAGTTGAAAGATTTTTCAACCGTGAAAGCGCCAATTCGCCAAGCGGCAGAATTTCATTTTCGCGGGTCAAATATCCCGCGCGGACGAGCCAGCCGAAGCCTGCTGTCCGCGCGTTGTTTGGGAATTCACGTTGGGTTTGAAGGTTGAAGTCTTTGTATTTCATGGGTTTATAAAAGACCCTAATTTGACAATGTCACATTTCAAAATCTTTCACCACAAAGCTCACAAAGGGTCACAAAGGAGAGCAAAATGCTAAAAACAAGGTTTTCCTTCGTGTACCTTCGTGTTCTTTGTGGTTTAGAACTTTGGTTTTAGTCTTAATATGACATTGTCAAACTAAAGGTCTTCGAGACCTTTAGGGTCTGTGCTATTCGCCTTTCTTCTTTTTGAACAATCTTTGGGTGATGTCCGTCGCTGGAGGCGTGGGCGCGACAGCGGGCGCGGGCGGAATTTGGATCGGCGCGGCGGCGATGGACTCGGCTTGGGCGGCTTCCGAAGGCGTCGACTCGGGAGCAGGCTCCAGGTCGAGCTCGACGGTTTCTTCCATGCGGATTTGTCCGCGCAGGAAGGCGCCTTCTTCGGTCACGAAGGCAGTCGTCACCACATCGCCCCAAACCCGCCCCGAAGCGCGGATTTCCAACTTTTGGGTGGTGATGTTGCCGCGCACCGCTCCCGCCACAATGACGGTGTTGGCGCGGACGTTGGGGCAGGTGACGCGCCCCGTCTCGCCGACGACCAACATGCCGCGCAGGGCAATCTCGCCTTCAAACGCGCCCTCAATGCGGACTCCGCCTGAGCCGTTGATTGAGCCGTGCCAGATGACTCCCGACCCAAGCACCGAGGTAATGCGCTCGACTGCTTGCACGGGTTGTGAATTTGTTTCTGTGGGGGTGGCGTTACGTTTGAACATATTAAAACAATTTTACCGTAGAAAACAAAAGGGCGCGCGCTTCCCTCGCCGCGAAGTGATGTTGAACTTTTTACGTTGACAAATGCTCCTTCCCATAGTAATATTCGCCCCGCTCACCACAAAATGCCGAGGTAGCTCAGTGGCAGAGCAGGGGACTCATAAGCCCTTGGTCGGGAGTCCAAATCTCCCCCTCGGCACAAAAAACAATCCGCTAATCCAGCGGGTTGTTTTTTTATTCGCCCGCTAAAATTGCGCGCCCTAAAAAAAAGCGCAATTTGTGACCGTGTTGGGTATAATGATTCAATCATCTTATGGAATCAACAGACCCAACCCCAAAGCCTGAATTAAACCCCGAACCAAGACCTGCGCGAAAGCGGCAGGCGGTGAATGTTTTTTTTCCAACGCTGGGCGTTGCTGTCTTTTTGGCAACTCTCTTCACAGCGTGGACGCCCAACAGCTTGTTTGCAAGTAATTTACAGGAGCAGCTTCGTCTCATTCTCACACCGCAAGCAGTATCCAATACAGTCATTAGCACCCCTTTGCCGCAATTGCGCATCGGAATTGTGGCAGGACATAACGGAAATGACTCAGGCGCAGTTTGTGTAGACGAGAATGGGCTGGTGGATTTAAAAGAAGCCGACGTCAATCTTGAAATTGCATCGCTTGTACAAAAAAGCCTGGTGGCGCAGGGCTTTCAAGTAGACCTGCTGAACGAGTTTGATACCCGACTCAACGGCTATCGTGCGGTGGCGCTGATTTCCATTCATAACGACTCATGTGAATACATTAATGAAGAAGCCACTGGCTTCAAAGTAGCATCTTCGATGGAGACGCGTGATGTAAATCGCGCACAGCGCCTGACCGCCTGTATGATTGATCGATACCAAAGCGCAACACAATTAACCTTTCACGCTGGCAGTATTACGGCAGACATGCGTGAATATCACGCCTTCTCTGAAATTGATCCAAACACCATAACTGCCATTATCGAAACAGGTTTTCTAAATTTGGATCGTGAAATTTTGACCCAAGAAACAGAGCGCGTGGCAAGCGGGGTAACCCAGGGTATTTTGTGCTTCATTAATAATGAAAGTGTGTCTCCGACCCCAATTTTTACTGCTGTGCCATGAGCCATTTATTTACTGCGGTGCGAACAAAAATGTTTTTTCTGCTATTGGCGCTTGTCTTAATCCTTGTCATCATTGGCTTGGCATCATGCACAGCCGCATCTCTGTCTGTGCCGGGCTTCAATACGCAGATCACCCCCCTGCCTCTATCACCTTTTGCCTTTGTTAAAATTGAAAAACCAATTGTGAAGCAGACCGAGGTTGTCGCTGCCAGTCTTCTGCCGACTTCTATGCCCCCAACCGAAGTGCCAACCGAAGCCGCTCTTCCCACTCATCTGGCGCCTCAATCACAAACCGCCGAGACGTTGGCATTTGCCCAGATCGTTGCCGATACGCCGCCCGCAGTTGGCTATTCTCTCACAACCCAATATGACGCCCCCCCCACCTATAGCGGAAATAAATATATTTTGGTGGATATTTCAGAACAACACATGTACGTCTACCAGGGAGAGGCGTTGATTTATAGTTTTGTCTCATCTACCGGTATGAATAATGCCACCCGCACCGGAACATTCAGTGTGTTGGAAAAAATTCCCAGCGCCTACGGAGAAACATGGGATATTTGGATGCCAAATTGGCTTGGCATTTACTGGGCGGGCAACATGCAAAATGGAATTCACGCCCTGCCCATTTTACCCAATGGCGGAATCCTTTGGGCTGGATATTTGGGTACGCCTATTTCCTACGGCTGTGTGGTGCTGGATACTTACGACGCCCAGACGCTTTACGAATGGGCAGATATTGGTACCCCCGTCGAAATTCGATGGTAAAAAGAGACTTTAAAGGTGATTGATGAATGAGCGTTTGACTGAATCTCGTAAAGCCATTGCCAGCGCACAGGAAGCCTTAAAAAAGGGGGCAATGAGTGACGCGCGTGAATGGGCAGAACGCGCTGCAAAACTCACGCCGCAAAATGAAGAAGCCTGGTTGATTCTTGCCGCAATTGTCAGTCCGCGTGAAAGCCTGGAGTACCTTCGCAAAGCGTTGGAGATTAACCCAAAAAGCCCGCGCGCCAAAAAGGGATTGGAATGGGCAGCGCAACGGCTCGACGAGAAACCAAAGGCGGCAACCAAACCCCAGAACGACCATTCAACTCAGGAGAAGACACGCCGCGCCGCCGCAAAAAACCCCAAACAAAAGCGCGTTCTGCTTCTTTCCATCCTCTTAATTTTAATGGGCTGTGCAGTCTTTGCCTTTGCCGCCTGGTCTGCCATTACCTCTCCCGCTCTTGCATCCATTTTGCGAACCTCCGCTACGCCGCAAGCACAAACACAACCACCCTTTGCACAGGTAAATATTGCCAAGCCCGCCGCTGTCATATTTACTGCCCAGCCGCCCGCCGCCGCAACGCTGCTGCCTGCACCCATTTTGCCAACCTTGGAACCCACGGTAGAACCCACGGTAGAACCAGCGCCCGCCCTGCCGCTTCCGACCGAAACTGTAGTTGCTCTGGCAGAAGTGACCAGTGCGCCAGACGTAATTTATGCCGAAATTATTGCAGACACCCCTGCGCCGCAATTTAATAATGACCTAACCGCTACGCCGTATGCCGCCCCGCAGCCTGAGATTGGCGGCGGAGAGCGCTGGATTGATGTTGATCTTTCACAGCAGCGGCTGTACGCCTACGAAGGCAGCACGCTCGTTAATTCATTTATTGTTTCAACCGGCACATGGCAAACACCCACTGTGACAGGTGAATTCAAAATTTGGATTAAAGTGCGTTCTCAAGCCATGACAGGACCTGGGTATTATCTGCCCGACGTGCCATTTGTCATGTACTTTTACAAAGACTATGGCTTGCACGGCACCTATTGGCACAATAATTTCGGCACCCCCATGAGTCATGGCTGCGTTAATCTTGCCACGCCAGATGCCGAATGGCTCTACAATTTTGCTTCGGTTGGCACTGTTGTAAATGTGCATGACTAAAAAATGTTCCCACAGGGCTGGCTGAGATACTCCCGCCGCTGCTTCACTTGGATACCCCATTCAAGTGCTGCAAGGCTGCGTAACCACCCGCGCAATTTAGATGTGCGACTGCCTGAAACTGTTTTGTAAGAATAGGAACGCAAAGAAGCGTCTACAATGGGTATGATAAAAAATATTTCCCGCCGTGATTTTTTAAAACTTTTTGCCGCCGGCGCGCTGGGGCTGGTACTGTCTGAATTGGGCAGGGACTACGCCCTGGCTGCTGCGCACGCATCGCAAGGGCGCGTTACCTGGAGCGGCGTGCCGCTTTACGCGGCTCCCTCCTTCAAATCCAAAGAACTACGTCTTTTTGGGCTGAACCAAATTGTAACGATTGCCGCCGAAGTGGAAGGCGATGAAGGCAACCCATTTAACAAAGCCTGGTACCAAGTGGAAGACGGCTACACCTATGCCGGCTGGTTACAACCGGTGGAAACAAAATTTCAAAAACCCGTTTATCAAATTCCTGCAAAGGGTCAATTGGGCGAAATTGTGGTTCCAATTAGCGAAACACGGCTTAGTCCTTACACCCACAGCGCCAACGGCTATCGCCTATATTATGGAAGTACGCATTGGGTTAAAAGAACTGTGGTCACAGCGGAAGAAAAAAGCATCTGGTATGAAATATACGATAGCGAAGTAGAAACCTCTTTTTTTGTTCCCTATTACAACATGCGCCTGATTGCCCCCCAAGAGTTGAGCTTGCTCGCACCAGAAGTTCCCGAGTCGGAAAAATTAATCCATGTAGACCTTTCCACCCAATTGGTGACTGCCTTTGAAGGCGAAACAATGGTATTCTCTTCACGCTGTTCCAGCGGCGGCAAAGGCACGCGCACTCCAACGGGCGACTTCCTCACCTATCACAAAGGTCCTTCGGTTCACATGAATAATCAAGATGAAGACACAAAACTTCATTACGACCTGCCTGGCGTACCCTGGTGTACCTTTTTCACCGGCTACGGCAACGCCTTTCATGGAACCTACTGGCACAATGATTACGGGCGTCCGCGCAGTCATGGCTGCATTAACCTGCCGTCAGAAGATGCAAAATGGGTCTATCGCTGGAGCAGACCCAACGTGCCAATTGATGAAGATTATATTCACAGACCGGGCGAAGGTACCCGTGTTCAAATTGTATAATAGACAACGGAACGTAAAAATATCTTTTGCGCCCCCCAAATATAATAGGAGAAAAAATGACCCCCATTTTTCAACACAACCAATATTTGCTCAAACGGCAGGTGTTTGCCTTGGCAGGAAAATTTCGCTTTTTTGACCCCAGCGGAAAACTTGTGCTGTTTAGCGAACAGAAAATGTTCAAACTGCGTGAAGATATTCGTGTTTATGCCGATGAAAGCAAAACCCAGGAAGTGCTAACGATTAAAGCGCGCCAGATAATTGATTTTTCTGCCGCTTATGATGTGGTGGACAGCGCCACAGGGCAAAAAGTGGGCGCACTGCGGCGCAAAGGACTCGCATCCATTTTGCGTGACGAATGGGAAATTTTGGACGCAGGCGATCTTGTGATTGGCAAGATGTTTGAAGACAGCATGGGGCTGGCATTGCTGCGCCGCTTCCTCAGCAATCTCATTCCGCAAAATTATGATATTGCCTTTGGCGCAGAGCGCGTGGCAGACCTAAAACAGAATTTCAACCCCTTTACCTACGAGTTGAATCTTGACTTCAGCGTAGATGTTAATCATCGCTTGGATCGCCGACTTGGGCTTGCTGCGGGCATTTTGCTGGCTGCGGTGGAAGGTCGCCAGAGTTAATTGTGCCATGATTCATCAACCCCTTTTTGGTGGTCTGGTTACAGATGAATTTGGCAGCCCGGTAGAAACTGCCTTCATTGGGGCGGAACCATGTTATGTGGTAAATGACTCAGGGTTTCGCCATCATATTCCGTCAGAACAGATAGACCGTGCGGTCCTCAAGCAAATGGCTGAATTAATGAAAGGCAGCGAAGGTTTTCTTTCGGAGCAGACAGCCAAAATGCTTGGGCAGGACGATCCTTTCTCGAAGGCGATTATTGAGCAGCAGCTTAAAAATATTGAAAAACAATTTGAAACGCTGATGCAGACAGGCATCCCCGAAGACATGCGCGCCTACCTCGGCATGATGGGTTTTAAGGTTATCATCAACTATCACGGCGAAGTTCTTCGCGTGGAACAGCCCGGCAGCGCGGGCGATGGAGAGGGAGAGTAAAAAGAAGCAGGGCAATTAAAAATTTGCCCTGCTTCTTTTCATTAGACAAAACAAG
>DYML01000079.1 GCA_020721605.1 Anaerolinea thermophila | reverse complement strand
CTGCATCGTAATGAAATGGAAGAGGCATCTCCCTTGAAGGTGCGTGAGGCGGCAGCCTATGGCATACCGCTCATTCTTGGCTACCGTGATACAGACCTCTCTGACTTGCAGACCGATTGCATTTTGCAAATTCCAAACACCGAAGATAACGTGCAAACTCATGCTGCGCAAATCCGCGATTTTGCCTATCGTATGATAGGCAGGCGGCTTAATGCCGATGCGGTAAAATCCTGTGTGGATGCCCGCTCGAAAGAAAAACGCCGTCTCGATTTTTTTGAAGAGATTTTAAAATAAAAGTATGGCACGACGCGGCTGGTAAATTAAAAATATAAAAAAAGGAACGTCAAAAACCGTGAAAACTGGCAGCCCCACCGCATCCCCGCGTATTGCGCTATATCTTAATCATTTGGAAATCGGCGGCGCAGAAACAATTTTTATTGAATTGGCACGCGGCTTTGTTGAACTTGGTTTTGGAGTTGATGTTGTGCTGGGGGAAAAACGCGGCGCTTTGCTTTCCCAAATCCCTGTTGCCGCAAAGGTTTTTGATCTGAATGTTTCAAACGCCGCTTTGGCAATTCCCAAGTTGGCGCAGTACCTTCGCCGTGAAAAACCCGCAGCATTTTTAGCCATCACCGAATTAACCAGTTTGGCGGCGGTTGCCGCCAAACTTATCTCCCGCATCCCCGTCCACGTTATGATTGTGCTGGCGACTACCATTTCGAGGCACAAGCGCGCACCGTTAAAAAAGAAATTGGAGCGGATTCTGGTATCGCTCTTGTACCCCAAAGCCGATAGTATTATTTCTGTTTCACGCGGCGCAGCAGAAGACCTGGTTCGTTATGCCGGGCTTGCCCCCAAGCGGGTAAAGGTCATTTACAGCCCGATTATTAAACCCAGTCTGCTTCGTCAAATGAAAGACCCTATTGAACATCCTTTTTTTGAAAAAAACGACATCCCGGTCATCCTGGGTGTGGGGCGTTTAAGCGAACCCAAAAATTTCCCATTGTTGCTTCGAGCGTTTTCCCTCTTACGCCAGAAAATGCGCGTTCGGCTGCTGATTGTGGGGGAGGGCGAAATGCGCCCTGCGCTTGAAGACCTGGCACAGACGCTTGGCATTGCTGAAGATTTTAGCCTGCCTGGCTTTGTCCCCAGCCCATACCCATACATGAGTCGGGCTTCGGTCTTTGTCATGTCATCCACATGGGAGGGGCTGCCGGGCGCCTTAATAGAAGCGATGGCTTGTGGCGCGCCGGTGGTCAGCGCCGATTGCCCCAGCGGACCTGCTGAAATTTTAGATGGCGGCAAATACGGTCATCTTGTGCCTGTGGAAGATGCACAGGCGCTGGCAGATGCCATTGCCGCATCGTTAAACGGAGATCAGCGTAAACCGCCGGCTGAATGGCTAAATCAATTTACTTCAGAATTGGTTGTTCACGAATACCTCAAACTTCTGCGCCTCAATTAACGCCCGTCCCATGAAATCTAATTCTGCCCACTTTTCCATCCTCTTCTTCGGCACGCAAATGGCGTTTGGCGGCGCGCAAAAATTGCTGCTCGATCAGGCAAACTGGTTTCATGTGCGCGGATACAAAGTGACCGCCGCATTTTTTTATGATAAGGAAAACCTGCGCGACAAATGGCAGGCGAACGCAGATTTTCCCGTTTACGTCATGGCTTCCTATCGAAGAGGGTTGGGGAAATGGAAATCCGCATCTGAATTGATTAAAGGACTGTGGAGTTTATGGAAACTTTTGCGGCAGGAGCATTTTGACGTGGTGCAGTCTTTTACGCATGATAGCAATACCCTTGTCTTGCCGTTGGCGTGGCTGGCTGGGGTTCCCGTGCGTCTTGCCACCCATCACGGCTTGGCAGATCAATTCCCCCGCTGGCGCGAGCGGCTGCACACCTGGCTTATTAATCATGCGCTCGCAAATACGCTGGTGGTTGTTTCTGCCAGGACGTATCAGAGCGCACTCCGCGAGGGCGTGCGCGTCGAGCGCATGGTTATCATCAAGAATGGAATACGTCCCCTATCCGTCGAAAGTGTAGACAGACTCAAGGTGCGAGAAGAGGCAGGTTTGCAGGATGGGGATATATTTTTGGTTTCGGTGGGGCGTTTGGTTTACGAGAAGGCTCACAACGTGCTGCTCAATGCCATGCCTTTCATTTTGGAGAAATACCCCAATGTGAAGGTTGGGATTGTGGGGGATGGTGTACTGCGCACACAATTGGAAGCGCAGATTGAAGAACTGGGCATCACACATTCAGTGCGCCTGTTCGGCATGTCGGATTCCGTTTTGAAATACCTTGCGATTGCTCAGGCTTTTGTCCTGCCTTCGCGTTCCGAGGGACTGCCCATTGCCTTATTGGAAGCCATGAGCGCGGGTCTGCCGGTTGTCGTTACAGATTTGGATGGAATGGATGACGTGGTGCGGCGCGGGGAAGATGGCTTTTTGGTTCCTGTGGAAGATGCGCGCGCGCTGGCAAATGCCATATTACAATTGCTGTCTGACCCCGCCCGCGCCCGTCAAATGGGCATTGCAGCGAGGAAGCATGTCATGGAAAATTACACCGAAGATATAATGGGTGAACAATACCTCGCTTTAATGAAAAAATATCTGGAGACATCCAAGTCAGAATGAAAAAAATAGTTGAGAATAAGAAATTGTTTCAGGGGCTGGCTGCGCTGCTTGTGGCTGGCTTTTTGCTGTATCGGGCTTCCGCTGATTTTTATGCAATCGCCTGGGGTACAGGAACCTGGCAGGGCGAGTTTTCGCGCGCGTGGGCGTTTTTATATTATTCCTTTACTGTCTTTTGCGTTCTGGCTTTTTTTCTGCTGGCGCTGTTTCTTTTGGCTCCCCAATTTTTTACCCCATTTGCAAAACGCATCATTGCCACCCGTCAAAAAATGGGCGGGTTTCGTTGGTTGTTGTGGCTCGCAGTGTTAATTGCGCCCGTTTGGTTTTTTCAATATACGGCATGGGGCTTGGTTTTTCAAAAACTGTATCTGCGTATTCTCATCTGGGTCGTTGCGGTCAGCCTGCTGACCATTCTTTCCTCCCGCCGCGACCAATTGGCAGGCTGGGTGGAGTTTTTAGCGGCGTTGGTTTTTACTGCCAGCGCGTTTTCCATTGCGGCATCTTTAAAATATGTCAGCGGCTACCCATTCTCAATGGGCTGGTCTGAGGGCAATCGGCTTTGGGATTATTCGGTACTCTTTGGGCGCGAACTTTATAACTACCCGCCCAACAAAAATATTCCCGTGCTGCTTGACTTTGGACGCCGTTTTGTAGGCGGGCTGCCGTTTTTATTTTCGGGAGTCACCATTACCCTGGCGCGGCTGTGGGTTGGTCTGACCATCATCATTCCTTACCTTCTGTTGGGCGCTGCCTTGTTCCGCGCCTCGTTCCGCACACATAAAGTCTCATGGCTGCTGCTTACCTTGTGGACATTTTTATTCCTCAAGCAGGGACCCATTCACCCGCCGTTGGTTTTGAGCGCGGCATTGGTGGCTTTGGCTTGGCGCGCTCCGCTTTGGTATGCCATTCCATTGGTGGTTGGCGCTGGTTATTTTGCCGAATCCAGCCGCTTTACCTGGATCTTTGCCTCTGGCATTTGGATTGTGATGCTGGAATTTGCCTCCGCCGCCTTTGTAGATTCCAAATCCGCCTCCCTCGCCTGGAAGCGCTCCCTCATTTTGGGCGCTTTGGGAATTTTCGGCGGCTTTGTGCTGCCCAATATGATCGGGTCGGCGGGGGCGTTACTGCCTCAGCAGAGTTTTATCAGCCCGCCGCCCGCGGCAGCATTGGTAGTTGTTAATACACCCACCGTCACAGCAACCGCAACGGCGCAGCCCGCCCCGCTTTCGGCGGCAAAGACCCCCGTTACTTTTTTTGACCAAGTGGTTGAAGTCATCACCATCCAGCCGCTTTTATGGTATCGCCTGCTCCCCAATTCCACTTACGATAACGGCATTCTTATTTCTCTTTTGCTGGCAGTCTTGCCGTTATTAATAATTTTGGCGTATCTTTCCGCCGCGAAAATCTGGCAGTTGAATCTATTACAAAAAATATCGCTGGTGATTCCTCTACTGGCTTTTTTTGTTGTTGGCTTGGTTGCCAGCGCCAAAATTGGCGGCGGCGGCGACTTGCACAATATGGATATGTTTTTAATTGGCACATTGTTTGCAGGAGCGCTTGCCTGGCAGCGCGGCGGCAGTGATTGGATTCAGCGCGGGCAGGCAATTCCCTTTTTCATTAAAATTGTCATGGTTGCCCTGTTGGTAAACTCATCCATCGCGCCCCTGCTCGAAATGCGCTCCTTTCGTTTTGGCGAAGATTCCGCCTGGCTGAAAACCCTGACCGATGCCAAAAGCGAAGATGCCATGGAAATGCTGCCCCCGCAGTCCGAAATTGATTCTGCGCTTCAGACCATTCAGCAGGAGGTAGACAAAGCCAAATTAGAGGGCGAGGTTCTGTTTATGGATCAACGCCAATTGCTAACCTTTGGTTATATTCACGACGTGCCTTTTGTTCCCGAATATGAAAAGAAAGTGTTGATGAACCAGGCGCTCAGCGCCGATGCCGCCTACTTTCACAAACTCTATGCCGATCTTGCCGTGCAGCGCTTCTCGCTCATTATCTCCGAGCCGCTGCACACGCCGCTTCAGGATAGTTCCTTTCAATTTGGCGAAGAGAACAACGCCTGGGTAAAATGGGTGGCGCGCCCCATTTTGTGCCACTACGAATCAATTGTCACCATGAAGAATGTCCGTGTTGAACTTCTTGTTCCGCGTAAAAATATAGAATCCTGCCCCCTCCCATAAAGGAAATATTACTTGAACATTCGTTATCTTCTCCTTCGTTTTACCCGTCATTTTATGCCAGAAGGCATTGCCCGCTTCCTCCTTAAACGCAGGTGGATCATTCGCCCTGGGTTAGAGTCTAGTGACCCGCTGGCGGCTGTAGATCAATATAAAAAAGCATTGGCGCAGCACGGCAGGTCTTTTGGCGGTCAGCGGGTTTTGGTCTTTGGCTACGGCGGCAGATTCGCAGTCGGTGTGGAACTGCTAAAGCAGGGCGCATCTCATGTGGTCTTGTGTGACCATTTTGTGCTGATGGATCGGCAGCGCAACCTGGAGTTACTGCCAAAATATAGCGACTACCTCTTCCTCCAAAACGATGAAGTCATGCCCCGCCCTGAGCATATTACCCTGCTTCACGGTGATATTCGCAGCAGCCAACTTCAAACCGAAATTTCGGCAGCAGACCTGGTATTAAGTACCTCGGTCTACGAACATTTGGACGATGTAAATGGAATTACGCAATCCCTTGCAAAATTAACCGCGCCGCAGGGCGCTCAACTGCATTTTGTAGACCTGCGCGACCACTATTTTAAATACCCATTTGAAATGCTGGCATATTCAGAATCGGTCTGGAAGAATTTTCTTAACCCAAGCAGTAACCTAAACCGTTACCGCCTGCCCGACTACCAAAAAATCTTCCAACAGTATTTTGAGCAGGTTCATATTACTGTCCTTGCGCGGCAGGAAGAAGAACTGAAGCAAATGAACCATCGGGTTCGCTCGGAATTTTTGACTGGCGATGCCGCAATTGATTCGACCACATTAATTCAGGTCTTCGCCGAAACCCCGCTTCAGGCAAAATAACAGGGTTGATATTTTGCAAAACCGCAAGCCTTTCCTTCTCAATCTATACGCGCTTTGGGCTGTCATCGAAAGCGCGGCTGCTTTTTATTCCCTTGCATCCATCCCCTCCGATGCAGAAAACGCGCTCTTCGGCGGGTACTCATTCAGCCGCCTTGTTTTGCTTGGCGCGGCTGCAATTCCCTTTTTTTTGTTCGGCAGAATGTTGTTCGCGCTTCGCGCTTCTTCCACCCCTCTCGTTTTATGGGTTGGGCAAATTTTTGAGTCAAAATCAAAACGAATTTTTGTTGGCATTGTCTCATCTCTGTTAATTTTTTTTAGCCTCCTCTTTTGGTTGATGCCGCCCGTCGGCTTTCAAAATTTTGCGGCATTTGCAAAACGCCTTGCGCCGCTGGTTTCTCTTGGCGGGCTGTTGGGAGCGCAAACGCTACTCATCCAATTCTTCTGGCGCGAACAAAAAATTTACCTGCAAAATCTGCATCAGTGGAAATCCATCTTTGCGGCTGCCGCTCTTTTTTTTGCTTTTGCGCTCGCTGTGCTGGCTTGGGTGTTTTGGAGCGGCATTGGGCTGAAGCCAGAAACCTATGGCTGGAATTCCCCCGGCACCCCCATTTTATTTTCACAACTTTTGGCTGCTCTGCTGCTTAGTTTGCTCTTCATGCTTTTCAAGAACCGCATTGAGTTGTGGTATCTCCATATCGGGCAAGGCAAAAAATATTGGCTTAAGTTCGAGACCCTGATTTTTTTGGCTTTATGGCTGGCGGCTTTTTGGGTATGGCAGGCAGAACCCATGCGGAAATATAGTTATTTTACGCCCGCGCCAACCGCCCCTAATTTTCAATCCTACCCTTATTCTGACGCTGGGTTTTACGACACAACCTCGCAAAGCATATTAATTGGCGAAGGTAGAAGTTTAACCGTCATTCTTCGCCCGCTTTATATTTTTTTCCTTACCTTATTACACTTAATCGGCGGGCAAGACTACGCCCTCATTCTCACCTTGCAAACCCTAAGCCTGGCAATGATGCCGGCGCTGGCATTTTTGTTGGTCTCGCTTTTAGGGGGGCAGTCTGCGGGCTTGTTGGCGGCAGTTCTCATTATTTTTAGAGAAAAAAATGCCATCGCCCTAACCAATATTATTGAAGTGAGCCATTCCAAATTGCTGCTCTCAGACCTGCCCACGATGGCGTTAATTTTGTTGATGGTTTACGCCCTTCTCAACTGGTTAAAAAGCACAAAAGCCAATGCGCTGGCTGGGCTGGCGGCGGGCGTTTCGTTTGGATTGGTGGCGCTGGTGCGCAGTCAAGCCCAATTATTGCTGCCCATTGTATTGCTGGCATTTGTTTTTAGCGGCGGGTTTGCCTGGCGCAAAGCCCTGCAAAGAACATTGATCTTTGCACTGGGGTTTTTCATGGTCGTAACTCCCTGGGTATGGCGCAACTTTCAAGTAAGCGGCGCGCCCGCCATTGAAAACACAGGGTTTTATCTGCCCATGCTGGCAGGCGGGTATGCCGAACCAACTGACGTGGTCAATATTTTGCCAGGTGAAACGCAGGACGAATATGGCGCCCGCGTAAAATCGCAGATTGTCCGTTATATTTTTAATCATCCGCTTGAGATTGCGCAGGTATATGCCAGTTACTTCATTCACAATGAAATTATTTCTGTCATTTACCTGCCCATGTCTTTTCAACTTTACGATCTTTATGCTTATGTAAAAGTCCTGCCTTTTTGGCAAGACCCATACATTAACCTGCAAAACGGCTACGGCTTAATTTTTTTGCTTAACCTGGCCTTCATTGCGCTGGGGCTTGCAGTTGCCTTTGCGCGGCTGAAATTTTTGGGGCTGCTTCCGCTTTTGATCCATTTTGTTTATAGTTTGAGCGTGGTGGTTGCGCGTATTTCGGGCTGGCGTTTTGTTCTGCCTGTGGATTGGGCGCTTCAAGTTTATTATTCCATTGGCGTAATGCAACTGGCGTTGATGCTTATCTCAATCTTTTGGAATAAAAAAATTGAAATTGACCCTGCTCCGCAGACGCAAACTTCCCACACCTTATTTCGGCAGACCCAACCATACCTTGTTGCAGCGGCATTTTTAGCACTTGGCTTATTCATGCCGATGCTGGAACAGGTGTTTTCGGTGCGCTATCCAAATTTGCCGCCCGCCCAATTGCTGGAAGCGCACGCATCCGCTGGCTTGGGGCATCAGGTCACGCTCGCAGCGTTGGAGAATTTTCTCCACACAGAGCCAGCCGCAACCGTTTTGTATGGACGCGCCTTGTATCCATCCTATTATGAAAAGGGAAGTTTTTGGGGAGAATCCAGCCCAAATCTGCTGGCTGCCAGTCAGTTTAACCGCCTGCAATTCACCTTAATTGGTCCAGTTCAAACCTTTACTTTTATTCCTTTGCAAAGCGCGCCGCAGTCTTTCCCTCATGCGGCAGATGTTTTGGTTGTGGGGTGCAGGCAGGGTTCTTTTTTAAGGGCGCTACTGATTAAAATTGACGACCAGATTCTAACCTCTTCGCCCTGGGGCGGGCTGACCTGTTCTACATTGGAGTAACCATGCGGGTAAAGTTTTCAAATTTTATGGAACAACATCAAAAATTGATTCCGCTTTTTTTGTTTTTGCTCTTTCTTGCTGTTACTGTGCCGGGGGTTAATTGGGGCGTGCCTGCGCTGTGGAATCCAGATGAATTAGTCTGGCGCGTAGATAGCGCCCTGCGCGGCGAACTTATTTTTGATGAAACAGAGCCTGATTTTAACTACCCATCTCTGCCAAAATATGTGATGTATGGCGTGGGGCGGCTGGTATACGGCATGGGATACTCGCGCTCGATTTTCTTTATTGCTGCGCGTTTGGTCTCTGCCCTGCTTGGGGCGTGGGTAGCGGCGCTGGTGTATTCTCTGGCGCGTACTGCGGGCGCAAACAAACGCGCCGCCGCGCTGGCAGGCTTGCTTTATATTTCAAGCGGCATCGCCGCCGCCAATGGGCGCTTTGCGCACAACGATCTTTATCTTCAATTTTTTTCCATGTTGTCTGTTTTTTTTGCAATCAAGTATCAATTAACAAAGGAAAAGTTTTGGATTTACGGTTCGTTCTTTGCGGTGGGGCTTGCCGCTTCCAGCAAATACACGGGGGGAACTCTTTTGCTGTTGCCGTTGTTTGTGCTGGCTGTGATGAATTGGAACGACTTGCGGCGCAATTGGTTTCAGTCTATCGAAACCTTGTTGATTGGCGGCGCACTTGCTTTTGGCGGGTTTGTGACAGGCACACCCAAAGCCTTGTTATGGATGGCTTTTTATTTTAAGCGGGTTATTCCTGCCCTTCAAAACTTCGCTTTGTATGGCAAAAACTCCGGCGCTCCAATGGGTTTATATGGGCAGTGGGCAATGTTTGAAAATACGGTCGGAATATTTGCCTATTCCCTTTTTATGCTGGCTCTTCTTTGGTTTGCCGCCCGCCTAATTTTGTGGCGGCTTGCAAAGGCAAAGTTGAATCAGCCTCAGGCACACGCCATTCTCATCTTGATGGCCGCCGTGCTAATTTTTGACCTGCCCTTTCTTGTATCGGTCAATTATGTCGCGCGTTTTTTTATTCCGTTTGTGCCGTTCCTCTCCATTTTGGCGGCGCTATTTATTGTAGATGCCATAGCGCTGCTAAAAAATAAAGGCTGGTTTTTTGTGCCGTCTCTTGTGACCGTTTTGCTGGCGCTTGGAATTTCCTACTCCATGCTGCGTCTGGCAGGCATTGCCCTGCTTTTTGTCCATGACGCGCGTATGCCAGCCAGCGCTTATATTGCAAATCTGCCTGGCGCAGGCAAGACCATTGAGTACACCCTCTACCCACCCATTGTGAACAAACCCCAGTTTGCAAAAGCGCGCAACTACCCCATTTACTTCCTAAAATATCCCAACGAAGTGATGCCCAGCGGCGGCAAAGTGGAATACAACCAGGGCGAGCAGGGCTTACTGGCGCGTGAAGTGGATTATTTGGTGATTGACACATTTACCTACGCAAGATTTTTTAGCGGACCCACCTGCGGCACTAATCCGATTGAATGTGATTTCTTCAAGCGGCTGATTGGCGGCGAAGTGACAACCTTCCGCTTAATTAAAGAGTTTCAATACAGCCTGCCGTCGTGGCTTCCACAGGTGTCGGTGCTGGCAGTTAACCCAGAAGTGCGTATTTATGAACGAGTGCGTTAAGGTCTTTTTTTGTCTGGCAGAGGCTTCTTTGCCAGCAATTCTCATTATGTCGTTCCTCGCAATGACCTTCTCCTATTGGGAATTGCTGGAGGATTGCATTTCAACTGCATTCGTCATATCATAGCGGTACAATCCATCTTCCCAATTTCAAAGAGGTGAATCATGTCCCATAAAATTTCGATTCGAAATCTGGTTCTTGCGTTACTGTTGCTGGCGGTTTTTGGAACGCCGACTCACACCCGCGCGGCAGGGGTGTGCGGCGGAACTTATATTGTTGAGGCGGGCGAAACGCTTGCGGCAATCGCCGCCAAATGCGGCACCACCACTTCTGCCATTTCTGCCGCCAATTTAGGTCTTGGCTCAGTTTTATCCACAGGTCAGGCAATCACAGTTCCTGGCAATAATTACGCGGCATCTGCGGGCAGTTATAATGGCACGCACACCATTCAGGTCGGTGATACCTTCTCCAGTATTGCCAATCGTTACGGGGTCAGCATGTATGATTTGTGGACGGCAAACCCAGAAATTGCCGACATCAACACGCTCACCGTCGGGCAGACCATCCGTGTGCCTGCTGTCGGCGGGCAGGCAGTTGTTCATGCCGTCATTTATTCAATTGGGACAGCCGCCGCACAAACTGCGCCCGTCCTTTCGTATGGAACTTTTACGCCGAGCGCTGCACACGGAACCATTACACTCGCCAACAAATCCCGCGATGATATTTATGTATCGCTGCACGGCACCACCAGAGAAGGCGCAAGCGTCATTCGAGAATATTCCATCAGCGGCACAATGGAAGTGAAAATGCCCGCTGGTTGGTACACTTACGTTGCCTGGGTTGGCGGTCAAAAAATTGAAGGGAGTCTCAACCTGCCCAATGAAGCAGACCGCACCATTACGTTTTATAACAATAAATCCACGGGAAATTAAAAAATAAAGTAAAGTTTCCTGCACAACACCTCACCCTGGGAAGTTAAAAATATCTCAGGCGTGGGGTGTCTGTTTTAATATTGCGCAGCCTATTAAACAGGAAACACTGAAATTAGAATGTGCAATAAAAATAAAAGTCGCAAACGAGGATGTGAAAGTATGGATGTAAATTATTGGAATGAATTTGCAAGCGAATATGACGAACACGTAATTGACGCATTTACCTACGGACGTTCAAAGATGATCGGACAGCAGGTCAAGCGCTTTGCCTCGCCCGAAAAAGACGTGGCAGATTTTGGCTGCGGACCCGGTAAGATGCTCCCCTATCTTTCGGAAAAATTCCGCACCGTATATGGCTATGATTTCTCAGACAAATTGCTGGAAGCGGCACACAAACGCTGTGTGGGCTTGGAAAATATCCACATCGAACAAGCCGATTTATCACAGCCAGTGGATCACCTGCCAATGGTGGATGTGATCGTCTCGCTTAATGCCGTGCTGATGCCTGATCCTGAACTGCGGATGAATTTCCTGCGCGGCATGGCTTCGCGCCTCAACCCCGGCGGATATTTAATTCTGAATGTGCCTTCGGTGGAATCCCTGCTCTTTAGTTACTTCCGTGAAACCGAGTGGTATCGCAAAGAGGGCAGTTCTCCGCGTGAAGCCGAAGAACGGGTAGACGCCAGTTACATCATCCAACCCAACCGCACCGCCCAGGGTATTTTTATTCGCGGCACCGAACCGACCAAGCATTATCTGCGCGAAGAATTAATTGTGCTTGCCCGCGAAGAAATGAAACTCGAAGCGCTCGACGTGTTAAAAATGGATTACGACTGGAAGATCGAAATGGAAGACGACAACGCGCCAGAATGGATGGGCGAGCCGTACCCCTGGGACTGGATTCTGATCGCCAAAAAAAAATAAAAAAAAGGACAAACCACTGAGAGTCATGAAACTTTCAGTGGTTTGTCCTTATAAAAAAATAATCGGCTATTTCCTCTTCTGTAACCACCGCTCAAAAGATTCAGCGCTTTCCGTGGAATGTTTACCGAGCAATAACCCTTCAACACCAAGGTCTTCATCCAAATCAGGCCAATGAAAACCAAAGCCCGCCCCCGAAATTTGAACATTGGCGCGCTCTGCGGACGTCCCATGAGCAAGGCGTGGATACCAGCCAATAGGAACAGAGAGAGTGCGACCATCTTCCATATCTACTGAAAGCGTATCGTCCGTAACTGTGACCTTGACTACTCTAGGCAGGGCGAACGTTACCATCGCAGAAAACATCCCATTCATTTCTTAAATTCTCCAAATTCTCCGTTGCTATTTGTTCAATGTCACGTAATTCTTTGCGACTATAACCATGATTTTCAGCGAGGGATACCACTGGATCGAGCCAAATCTTCGCGCTCATGTTCTCGTGGTCTACGTGCATGTGACGCGGTTCAATGCAATCATAGGAATAAAAGTAAAAACGGTATGAACCAATTTTCAAAGCAGTTGGCATTATAGTCTTCCAAAAATATTGTATAAACTAAACTTCATATTTATTATAATCACTTTTAAATAGTGAGACCGCATCCAAGAGACACGGCATCACTGGTTACCAATTACTATTCACTAAACCACCACACTCACCAAACGCCCCTTCGCCACGATCACCTTCTTTGGCTCCCTGCCTTCGAGGAACTTGACCACGCCAGCCGAAGCCAGCGCCGCAGATTTGATCTCATCTTCCGTCGCCTCAGCGCGGACAGTGATTCGGTCACGCACCTTGCCGTTGATCTGAACGGGCAACTCAATCGAATCTTCCTTCGTGGCGGCTTCGTCCACCAGCGGCCAGGATTGCGTATGAACCGAATATGGCTTGCCTAAATATGCCCACAATTCCTCGGCGATGTGCGGCGTAACCGGAGCCATCATCTTCACATAAATTTCCTGGGCTTCCCGCCACTCATCGCTGCCCGCCGCGCCTGCTTCGCGCGCTTTGTACATTTCATTCATCAATTCCATCAGTGAAGAAATAATGGTATTAAATTCAAAATTTTCAAAGTCACGGGTGACGCGCTTCAACGTCTGGTGAACTTTTCGGCGCAGATTCTTTTTCACTTCATCCGTTGCCGCCATCCGTTTATCCGCTTCACCATCCGTTACCACCATTCGTTTATCTGTTTTGCTATCCGCTTCACCATCCGTTACCAATGCCCACACACGTTTCACCCAACGCACAGAGCCTTCGATACCCTGCGAATCCCACGGCGCGCCCATCTCCCAACGCGCAAAGAACATAATGTAGGCGCGCACACTATCGGCGCCGTATTTATTCACCAGCACATCGGGCGCAATCACATTGCCCTTGCTCTTCGACATCTTGTCGCCGTCTTCGCCCAGCACCATGCCTTGATTGCGGAGTTGCATCATCGGCTCATTGCCTTTGACAATGCCCGCGTCGCGCAGCGCCTTATGAAAGAAGCGCGTGTACAGCAGGTGCATGGTGGCATGTTCAATGCCGCCGGTGTAAGTATCAACAGGCATCCAATAATCGTACTCAGTCGGGTCAAACGGACCTTGATCATATTTTGGCGACAGATAGCGCAGGTGATACCACGACGAACACATGAAAGTATCCATCGTATCCGTCTCGCGGATTGCCGCTCCGCCGCAGACCGGGCAGGTGGTGTGCTTCCAGGTTGGGTGCAGTTTCAACGGGCTTTCGCCAGTCGGGAGCCACTCCACATCTTCGGGCAGCAACACGGGCAGTTGATCGTCAGGCACGGGATTCCAGCCGTGAATTTCGCAATTGACCATCGGGATCGGCGCGCCCCAATATCGCTGGCGGCTGATTAGCCAATCACGATAGCGATAGTTCACCGATTCCTTGCCAATGCTCTTTTCGCCGAGCCAGTCCAACACAGCCGCAATACTCGGATTCTTTCTTCCCTTTTCTGTATTAACTTTTGTGCCGTTCAACATGCCTGAGTTGATCATCACGCCGTTACCGATGAATGCGGCGTCCATTGTCGCGCCATCCGCTTCTGACTCGCCTTCAGGCTTGAACACTGGAATGATGGGCAGATCATACTTTTTGGCAAAGGCAAAATCGCGCTCGTCATGCGCTGGAACTGCCATAATCGCGCCCGTGCCGTAAGACATCATCACATAATCCGCAATCCAAATGGGAATGCGCGCCTGATTGACCGGGTTGATGGCATACGCGCCCGTGAACACGCCCGTCTTTTCCTTATCTGCCGCGCCGCGTTGAATTTCTGTTTGGCGCGCGGCTTGCGCTTTGTAGGCTTCCACTGCCGCTTTATTTTCAGGCGTGGTGATTTTTTCCACCAGCGGATGTTCCGGCGAGAAGACCATGAACGTCGCGCCCCACAACGTATCGGGACGGGTCGTGAAGACACTGATTACTGGTGACTGCTCACTAACCACTGAAAACTGCACTTCTGCGCCTTCACTGCGATCAATCCAATTGGTCTGCAAAGTTTTAACCGTCTGCGGCCAGTCAATGCCGTCGAAGTTCAACAGTTCATCGGCATACTTGGTTGCTTTGAAGAACCATTGATCCAAATCCTTTTTAATGACCGGCGTGCCGCAGCGCTCACAGTGACGGTCATCGCCCCAGACCTGCTCGCGCGCCAGGGTCGTGTTGCAATGCGGACACCAATCCACAGCCGACATTTTGCGGTACGCCAGCCCAGTCTTGTACAACTGAATAAAAAGCCACTCCGTCCATTTGTAATAGGCAGGGTCAGCCGAAACCGCCTCGCGCTCCCAATCGAACATCGCGCCCATTGAGCGCATCTGTGTCCGCATCCGCTCGATATTTTGGAACGTGCGCTTCATGGGATGAATGCCATCTCGGATCGCCGCATTTTCAGCGGGCAGACCGAACGCATCGAAGCCCATCGGGAACAACACGTTGTAGCCCTTCATCCGCATATACCGCGCGCGCGCATCAGACGGGGTCATTGCGTACCAGTGACCGATGTGCAGGTCGCCGCTGGGGTAGGGCAGCATAGTCAGCGCGTAATATTTCTGCTTGTTGTGATCAATCACCGAGCGGTACAACTGATCGGACTCCCATTGATCCTGCCATTTCTTTTCAATGGACTGCGGATTGTAGGATTTATCTTGGCGCGGCTTTTCTTCCTGTGGGTCAGATTCTTGCATCGGCACAATCTCCTTTGGTTTTTTAACTACTGGCACAACAGATTTAATAGGCTTGGGCGCAGCCATAATTGCCTTTGCCTGTTCGGGAACTGCTTGAATTGACTTTTCCTTTGGCGCCGCCTGTTCGGTTGATTTTTTGGGGGAGTCTTTTTTTTCTGTTTCACTTTTCTTTGTTGTCGCCATTTTTACCTCATCATAGTTTAAGTCATTGCGAGGGCGCTTTTGTTTCTGCCCGAAGTAATCCCCGCGTGACAGAAGGCGGTTTCGTTCCTGGCAATGACCGATTAAACAAAAAATCCCTCATCCACAAATAGGGACGAAGGACGCGATGCGCTCCGTGGTACCACCCA
>DYML01000078.1:4477-15391 GCA_020721605.1 Anaerolinea thermophila | reverse complement strand
GGCTCAAATCGTCCAGTTTTGCGATGATTGGGTTCAGATTTGGAATTGCTGAAAATAATAAGCAAGGCGCACGTCCAACCTGCCCAATCAAACCGCGTTTTAACCAGTGATACAATATTTTTATGCCGAAAATTCGTTTGGATGTTTTATTGATGGAACGCGGGTTAGCCGAATCGCGTGCAAAAGCGCACGCCCTGGTCATGGCGGGGCAAGTGCGGGTGAACGATCAGGTGGCGCTCAAACCTGCAACAGCCATAGATACAAAATCCACGCTGACAGTAGATCACGGTCCGCGCTTTGTCTCACGCGGCGGAGAAAAACTGGATGCGGCGCTGGAGGCTTTTGGCATTGACCTCAAAGGGCTGGTCTGCGCCGACGTAGGCGCCTCTACTGGCGGGTTCACCGACTGCATGTTGCAGCGCGGCGCCGAAAAAGTATATGCCATTGACGTGGGCAAGGGTATTTTGCATTGGAAATTACGAAACTACGGGCGCGTGGTCGTCATGGAAGAAACCAACGCGCGCCATGTTGAATCTCTGCCAGAGTTGGTTTCATTCGTCACGGTGGATGCTTCTTTTATTTCGCTAAAAATTTTATTGCCCGTCATCCAAAAATGGTTCCACTTCCCAACTTCTAACGCAGAAGGAGCCGAAGGAAAAAAGGGAGAAATCCTTGCGCTGATCAAACCTCAGTTTGAAGCGGGCAAAAAAGATGTGGCGCGCGGCGATGGCGTGATCCGCGACCCTGAAATTCACAGGCAGGTTTTGTTGGATATACTTAACTTCGCAAAAGAACAGGGGCTTGGCTTGCGCGGGTTGATTAAATCCCCCCTGTTGGGACCCAAAGGAAACGCCGAGTTCCTGGTCTGGCTTGATCTTCATGCGCAAGACACCCTGGTTGAAGATTTGGTAAACCGAATTATGCCTGAGGACGTGGAATGAACTGCCCCAAATGCAACGCAGACCTGGTCAAAAAATATTACAAAGGCATGATCGAAATTGACTCCTGCCCCAACTGTCGCGGCATGTGGCTGAATTTTAACGAGTTGGACAAATTGGAAGACCTGGGCTTTAGCAACGACCCGCACAAAGGCTCGCTTGTACATTTCCAAGCCAGGACACATTATCCCTGCCCGCAATGCGGCGCAGAAATGGACGAGTTTCAATACCGCTTGTATGACCTAAAATTGGATTTCTGCGCCGAGAACCATCACGGCTTCTGGCTGGATGCAGGCGAAGATGAGCGGGTGATAAAAATTATGCGCCAAATGGCAGCAGACATTCAACGAAAGATGGACGCGGAATCCACTTGGAGGCAAACACTAAAAGAGATGCATTTGTTTTTAAAAAACAGAAATAAATTTTAGCGACTCGACCTTGCTTTTTTCATCCCCCCGCCACAGGTCAATCTTCTTCCAATGCGGCTTTTTGTTTTTGACCCTGAGTCATCAGAGCCAGCGCGCCAATAAACCACAAAGGCACCCACCAAAAAAAGTGATTATGACTTACGCTTAACATTTGGATGTGCGCCATCCATCCCCAGGCAATGCCGTAAACAGCCAAAAAAAAGGCTTTGCGCAGCCAATCAACCTTATTAAATGTGAGCACAACAAGCGGGAATAAAACAACAAAGTCCCAACTGCCAACATACGGCGTTGTTAGCGGAGCAAGCGCCAAACTCCAATAGGCTGCATTTTTTAGCGGCAGTTTCTTCCACATTTGAAAATTTATTCCCACTACCATTAAGGTCGTAACGACCCACAGCGCACGTCCCCAGGCGGCAAAGAAACGTTCAAAAAGAATGTAAAGCGATGGATAAACCCAGGGCGGATTTTTCTTCATGCTGAGGATGGCATCAGCCACCCAATGAGGGTCTGCCACAAAAAGCGGAATTACCAGAAAGAGGCACATGATGCCTATTTTTAGCCAAAGGGAGAACATTGCCCGCAACCCGCTGCGCAAATAAACGTGATAACTAATGCCAAGCATAACCAACATACCCAGATGAGGCTTTGAAAGCGCAAGCGCAATAAACAGAGCAGACAGCCAGTGTTGATCTTTTTTTAAAAAATAAACTGCCAACACCCAGCCAAATGTGACCGTGATGGAAATTTGTCCGATGTTGATGTGATTCAGCGTAAACGGGAAAAAAAAGCAAATCAACGCCAACAGCATGGTATTGTATAAATTTTTATTTTTCCCCTGCGCCAGATACACAATCAAAGCAACTTCAAAAATATTAAACACATACCAGACCTGCAAGGCGCGTTCTTCCGCCAGCCAGCCCAGCGGAAAGAAAAAACCAATTGCCATGGGAAACCAAGCCGCAGGTAAAACCGGATTAAGACTGGCAGTGTTGTACGGGCTTTTGCCCTGTATCAGCAAATAGGCAGGCGCCCAAAGTTCATTATAAAAATCCATGCGCGGCATCATCAAATGCCAGAATAAAAAAACAACGATAAACGCAATCAATGCAAGTGCAAACATGGATGCGTATTTATGAAAGGCGCGTACCTGGGATGGGGTTATTTTTTTTCTTTCAGGGTTCATCATGCTTTAATAAAACACCAATAGTATGCGATAAATTCTTCTGCGCCAGCGCGGCACAGAGATTTTTGCAGCAATTTGAGCGTTGCTCTAAGTTTGAAAAAGACAACGCCTGTTTTATTGATTTACTTTTAATACTTGATTTAAGTGGATTAAAGACGTTTCAGAATTGCGAAACAGGATGCCTGTCATACCCACTTTTTCACACGCATCAATGTTGAGCGGCATATCGTCCACAAAAACAGATTCGCTTGCGGTTACGCCGGCTTGGCGCAACGCAAGTTTGTAAATTTCGGCAGACGGCTTAACCATGCCAACTTCCGCCGAGATGATGGCGGTATCGAACAAGGCAAGCAGATTTTCCCTAACCAGCAAGGCTCTCAACCCGCTCCACGCATTTGAGATCAACCCAATGTGAAGGCTGCCGCGCAACGATCTGATGTACTCAATCAAATGCCGATCAAGCACATCACCGCCAAAAAATTGGTCGTGAAAGGCTTTTGTTTCAGATGCGGGTTGTTTAAATCTTTTTAATATGGCTGCCCAATGCGCCTCTTCGCTAATTTCGCCTAGCGAGGCGCGCCGTGCCGAATCGCTGCCAAATACGGCTTTGTCAATTTCGTCATAGTCCAGGTTAAAACGCTCTGCCAATTTCTGACGCGGCGCCTGATACTCGGTGCGCATAATGACGCCGCCAAAATCGAAAAAAACTGCGCGAATTGACATAGTGCGGGCTGCCTATTTTTTTCTGGCTTTGGGTTCGGCGGCGGGCTTCTTTGCTGCTGGTTCTGTTTTTTCCACCGTTTTCTTTACAACAGATTTTTTTACCACCTTTTTTGCGGTTTCACTTTTAAGCAGCGCGGCGGCTGCCTGTTCCTCTTTTTTGGCGGCGACTGCCAGCTCTTTGGCTGCGTCCTGCCAATTGGGAAAGAAGAGTTCCATCCGCTGACGTGAAATGGAATTAGCGCGGCGGCAGCGCGGGCAGTGTGAATCATAATGGCTTTGCTGTTTTTCGTTCATGGTAATAATTGCGCTCAACATTTCGGCACGCGGAAGGGTAAATGGGGTCTGGCAATAGATGCAACGCAGGTTCATAAGAATATCCTTTTTTTAGGCGGGTATGCTCTGATTCTACACTGAATTGCCCTGCCCGCCGAACCAATTTTTATTTTTTGAAGTTTAAAAGTTTTGCTGCCCTGGCATTTGCCTTACTTCAAAGCCCCTTTTGCACGCAGTTCTTTTTCGTAGGTGGCAAATTCGCTTGCCACCTTCATACCTGCCCGTTGATAAAGGCGGGTTGCGCCGGTGGGGTTGGATGCATCCACGCCCAGCCCAATGACGCTTGTGCCGCGCTTGTAAAATTCACCAAAGGAATGAGTTAGCAGGGCAAGACCCAGCCCCATGGTGCGCCAGGGGCGGCGTACGCCCAGAGTGCCAATCCACCCAATACCCATACGAAAGCGATTCTGCGAGTAGCCTGCAATCTGATCGCCGTCCCACGCAATCATCCACAGGCTTGGGTCAAAGTCAGATTTTTTAAATTTTCGGTGAGACCAATCTTCAAAGGTTGAATCATGGCTGCCCCAGTGGTCTCGGAAGGCTTCGTTATCTGCCTGCCAAACAGCAACGGCATGTTCTTCTTTGATGAATGGGCGCAGTTCAATACCGTTGGGGAAGTGGGCTGCGGCAGGCGCCTGCTGTAAGGTAATCTCCATCCGCCAGTGATAGCGGATGGAAAAGTACCCCTCGGTTTGGTGCAGGCTGTGACCTTGCTGATCTTTGTTGTCAATTGTGCTGCGCAGAAAAACGCGCGCATCGGGCGCGGCAAGCAGCATATCTTCGCGGGCGCGAGATTCAATCGCGCGTAATAGGGCGGTGCCTATGCCAAGACCCTTAAATTGGGGGTGAACATAGCCATCTGCGTTGAGGTGGTAGTGGTCTTTCTCGTTATCAAATTGTTCAAAACCAACCACGCGCCCCTCTTGGTCTTGAACCAAAAAGGCGTCTCTTTCAGGTTTAAAGCCTTCACTTTGCCATTCATTTGCCAGGTCTTCTGGGGTGACGGCAACGGTGGTGTCGCCGTCTGCTTCACAAACCGCGTAAATTAATTTTGCAATGGCGTCCAAATCTTCCCATTGGGCAGGGCGCAAGTTGAGGTTGGCGGCGAGCCTTGCCCAAGCGGCAGGATGTGTTTTTTTAGTCATGCTCTTGTTCCTTCCAGCCTTTGCGCTGGTTTATTTCATTTATGTTTTTTGGTTGAATGCGGATGTTTGTTTTTTCTCTGAATGCGGATCACGCTTCGCAAGTCAAAAGTTGAAGGGTGAACGGGTTTGCGGCTGCGAAACTTTAGCGAGTCTGCCATTGTCTTTTGCACTGTGGCGTTTAGAAGAATATGTTCGACGCTACATTGAGTTGCGGATGTCCGTTCTGCGCCGAGAGCCGCCCAAGCGACGGGATGTGTTTTTTTAGTCATGCTCTTGTTCCTTCCAATCTTCCGCCGTAATGCTCATATAGAGCATATCCCAGCGTTTTCCATCGCGCAGTAATGCGCCGCGCATTCGCCCTTCATGTTGAAAACCCGACTTTTCATACGAGCGAATGGCGCGCGGGTTGTATTCAAAAACGGTCAGCGTTACACGCTGCAAGTTCAACTCGGTGAAGGCAAAGCGCAGCATGGTTTTCATGGCGTCGGTGCCGTAGCCCCTGCCCCAGTCATGGCGGCTGCCAATGCCCAGACTCACAAACGCATTGCGCGAAACCCAATTGTGAATCACATCCAGGGCAATTTCTCCCAGCAATCGGTTGTCATCTAATGTGCGTATGCTGAAGAAGTAACTGACGGGCGATTCCTCTTTGAGCATTTTTTTAAAAAAAATTATGCCTGCCTGGGCAGAATACAAAACCGCCGCGTCAGAATCAAGAAGGCGGTGAAATTCAGAATCGCGATTCCAACCCGCGTAGGCTTTGCCAATTTCTTCGGGGTCAAACGCTGCCAGCCTAACCAATTTTCCCTTAAAAATATCTTTCATACCAATCTCGCTTGCAGGGCAAGCCACTCCTCGCGCAGAATGCCCATGTAAAGCCCATCGTAATGGATTCCGTCACGCAAGCCTTCGCCGCGAACTCTGCCCTCCAATTTGAATCCGTTTTTTTCGTATGACTTAAGGGCGCGCTCGTTGTAGGCATGAAGTCCCAGCGAAATACGGCGCAGGTTGAGTTCTAAAAAACCATATTGTAAAATCAGGCGCACCGCATCGCTGCCGCAGCCCTTGCCCCAGTAATTACGATCTCCAATTGAAATACCCAACCAGGCGTCGGCATGAATCCACGAATCGACAGACAGGTCTGCGCTGCCGATCAATTGATCGTCTGCCAGTGTGCGAATTAAAAATTGCACCCTCTGCGGGGCATTAAACTGCTGTTCGGCAAATTCAGCCTGAACTTTCTGCGACCACAGTTGAGCGGGGTCATCTCCCGCCAAACGGTGCTGCTCTGTGTCTTGCGCCCATTGTACAAATGCCTTTGCCAACACTTCGGGCGGCTCATCAGACAGGCGGACGAGGGAGCCACGATAGAGGTCTTTCATGGCTGCCTCGCTTGCAGGGCAAGCCACTCCTCGCGCAAAATTCCCATCCACAAACTGTCATAGCGCACGCCGTCACGCAAGCCCTCGCCGCGCATTCTACCTTCCAATTGAAAGCCGACCTTTTGGTAAGTTTTTAAAGCGCGCTCGTTGTAGGCGTGAAGTCCCAGCGAAATGCGGCGCAGGTTGAGTTCTAAAAAACCATATTGTAAAATCAGGCGCATGGCGTCTGAGCCATAGCCTTTGCTCCAGTAGCCGCGATCACCAATTGAAATACCCAGCCAGGTCTCGGCGTGAGTCCAGGAATTAACCCACAACCCCACGCCGCCGATCAACGCATCATCTTCCAACGCGCGAATCGAAAACCGAAATGACTTGGATGTGTTCTCTGCCCGTTTTTCAATAAACTCTTTTAGTTTTTTCTCCGACCACAGTTGGGCTGGGTCGTCATCGGCAAGGCGGTGCTGCTCTGTATCTCGATCCCATTTTGCGAATGCTTTTGCCAATACTTCAGGGGATTCATCGGACAGGCGGACGAGGGAGCCGCGATAAATATCTTTCATGGCTTTGCCCTACGCCTCAACCTGATTGCGCCATTCGGCATTTAACAAGCCGAAGGAGAGCAGGTCCCAAAATTCGCCGTCACGGTTTAATGCTTTCCGCCTGCGAATTTCTTCCATAAAGCCGAACTTCTGAAAGAGTCGGATTGCGCCTTCATTGTAGGCAGGCACCACCGCAGTCACACGGTACAGATTTAATTCACCAAAGGCATAACGCAGCAACATACGCAGCGCCTGAGAGCCATATCCATTGCGGCGGTCTTCTGCCGAACCAATCCCCAGCCGAACAAATCCGTTGCCATTGGTCCAACTGATCCACTCGACGACCGCCTTGCCAATCAGCCGATCATCTTGGCGGGTACGAATGGTAAAGTAGAATAGATTTTTATCTTCATCCATTTCTTTTTCAATGGCTTCATACTGTTTTTTAATCATCGCGGGTGAAAGCGGGCGGGCGGGGGCAAGGTCTAACAGGCGCATAAATTCTGCGTCATGCGTCCACTTGGATTCAATATCGGGATGAGTCTCGTGGTCAATTGGACCAAAACAAACATCCTGTGCTTCAAACAATTGGGTTTTTATATCCAGCATGGTTTCCTCTAAAAGCCCTCATAAGAGGGAATAAAAAACGGCTTACAGATCATAGACCCAAAGCCGCTTAGACAAAATTTAAACAAAAACGGCTGCGGGTCTCACGCTTTATGCGCGCCGCAGCCGTAAGGTGACAAAAGAAAGCCTAACGAGCAGTAAGCGCACTGCAAGAACCAAACAACAAAACATTTTGAAACTTGTGTAAAAACATGGTCGCGCGCCTCCTTTTTGTTAAATTTGCTTTTTTAAAGCAGGTTCACAGTTTATCATGCCTCTAAAAAGCGAGTCAAGGATTTTTGATAGACCGCGATGATTTTCGTCAGGCATAAAAAAGTACCCGCTACCCGCGCCTGCGGTTTGATTTTGCGCCGATCAATTTTTGATAACGGTGCAAAACATAGGCTAATGGGTACACCAGTAAAACCAGCAGGTCTAATAGGATAAAGAGAAAATATAGTTTCATCTCACATCTCCCAAAATAAGAAAGTTAGAAATTACGCCGGTGATACAAACGGCAATAAGTTCTCCACCTACTGCCACACAATGCGCTGGAAATTTATTCTACAATCCCCAAAATATAAAATCAACCACTGAACAAGCCCCGTTAATATAACTCAAACGTCCCCCCGTGCGGAGGGACGTTTGAGTTATAATTTGGTGCCGAAGGAGGGAATCGAACCCTCATTCCCGTTGGGAACACGATTTTGAGTCGTGCGCGTCTGCCTATTCCGCCACTTCGGCTGGTGAATAACGAGCGAGCGCAAGTATAACAAACTATTACGGATAAGGTCAAGATGAAATTAGGAATTATAGGATTACCCCAGTCAGGAAAAACCACCATTTACAACGCGCTAACGCGCGGCAACACGCCCACCACCGCCAGCGCAGGACGAATTGAAGTTCACACTGCTGTTGTAGATGTGCCTGACCCGCGCGTGACTTTGCTTTCGGGTATGTTCAAGCCAAAGAAGACGATCTACACCAAAGTGACCTACGCCGATATTGCGGGGCTGGAATCAGGTTCGGCAAAGAGCGGCATTTCGGGACAATTGTTAAATCAACTCAACCAAATGGAAGGTTTAATTTTGGTGGTGCGCGGTTTTACAGACGAAAATGTGATGCACCCCAGTGGAAGTGTTAATGCGCTGCGCGATGTAAACAGCATGTTAAGTGAATTGCTCCTAAATGACCTGATCGCTGTGGAAAGAAAATTGGAGAAACTGGTGGACGAGCGCAAAAAAGGCGGAACGGATAAGACCATTAACGCGCGCCAAACCGAACTGTTTGAAAAAATGCACAAGACCCTTTCAGACGATACTCCCCTGCGCGCGATGGAATTTACAAGCGAAGAACAAAAGGAACTTTCCAGTTTTGGCTTACTAACCCGCAAACCCATTTTAACCGTCTTTAACATGGGCGAAGGGCAAATTGCCCCCGAAGCCAAACTAGACCACGCCAGCGTGGCGCTGATGGGGAAACTCGAAATGGAAATTGCTCAACTCAGCCCCGAAGATGCCGCTGTTTTCATGGAAGAATACGGCATTAAGGAACTAAGCCTAAACCGCATGATTAACCTTTCGTACGACCTGCTTCAGGTGCAAACCTTCTTCACAGTGGGAGAGGATGAAGTACGGGCGTGGACAACCAAGCGCGGGGCTACGGCTCAAGAATCGGCAGGAGAAATTCACACCGACCTCTCGCGGGGATTCGTCCGCGCGGAAGTTGTATCCTATGACGACCTGACTACGCTCGGCTCACTCAATGAAGCCAAGTCAAAAGGCAAACTTAGGCTTGAAGGCAAGGAATATTTGGTAAAGGATGGAGACATCGTTCACATTCGCTCCAGTCTCTAAAAAGTTGATATGCGCCTTTAGTTTTTATATAATAGGGTTGTGGCTCGTTGGAGTTTACAACCCTGTTTTATTTTTATAAGGAGGACACCATGTTCATGCCCACTGCAAAACGTGTGTTTTTACTTTCCTTTGCCCTTGTTCTTTTATTTGTTTTGGCGTGCAATATGGCAACCGCTCCAATACCTGCCAACAGCCCGCCTGCCTTCGACTCAACCAAGGCAGTGCTTGAATTGCAAGCGACCCGCATGGTCTTGCAATTAACCCAGGCAGCGCTTAACTCGCAGCCAACCGCCCAACCCACCTCGCAGCCGCCCCAGCCAACCGAACAGCCTGGCGCAACGCCGCATCAAATTCCACCAACGCCCACAGCAGATGTTGAGGCGCTCATTCGCTCTGCCAATGTACTGGTCTATGAAAATACGGATGAATACGGTATCGGTATGTGGATTGGAGATACGCTGGATATGATGGGCATTAAATACACTCAAACCGGCTCGTACAGCGGGCATTTTATGGAGTACCTTAACTCTGGCACAAAATATGATTTGATCATTGTTGGGGCAGAGGCAAAAGATAAAATTTCGGGAGAATTTTGGGATGTGATTCACACCCGCCTGGAACGCGATAAAACTGCGCTCATTGCCGAAATTTGGTATTTGGATACGGAAGCAAGCGGACCCATCAGTAAAATATTAGGCGGGTGCGGCATTCGCTACCGCAAAGACTACAGCCTGGCAGACTCAATTTACTGGTGGGACTCCGCGCACCCTGTTTTTAATGAGCCAAACACAGTACTGCCCTTGCTGCATTACAACAGGTATTGGAGCAACCAAACAGGTGACCAAATTAGGCTGGGCGGCTCTGGAGATGCAACCATGCTGGCAGGGCTAACAGCAAGCCGCGGCGATGAGGGCGTGCTAGCCACCTGCTATGATGGGCGGGTAATTATTCAAACCTTTTCTGACCACGACTACAAACAGGCAGACATACTCCCGCTCTGGGAAAACTACATCCATTACACATTAAAAAATCACTTTTTGGCTGTACCGTAAAAAGTTGTAGTGGTTCAGCAAAGGCAGGCAGTCTGTCATATTCAAGCGCCTAAAGTTTCTGGCGGCAGGTGCAAAAAAACTTCGCCGAGACGGGTGCAGACATCCGCTCGGCGAAGTTTTGGCAGGGAGAATATGCCGAAAAAATTTAACCGTCCTATCTCGCCAACACTTTTGTCATGTGATAATACTCCATGTTTACATTGCGCTTGTTGCTGATGACATCCAAAAGCGGAACAAACTCAATGTTTCTGCCTTGCAGACCGGTCATTACGCCGTGTTTGTCTTCGACCAACGCTTCAACGGCTTTAACGCCCATGCGTGAAGCAAGCAGGCGGTCGTAGGCAGTTGGCGAGCCGCCGCGTTGGATATGACCTAAAATAGTCATGCGTGTTTTAAAGCCTACGTCAAGCGTGTCTATTTTATTCACCAGTTCATTGGTATCAATGGGAGAACCCTCGGCGTTGATGATAATGGCGTGGGTCTTGCCGCGCTGATAGGCATCTGCCACGGTTGCGGCAACCTCCTCCCAGGTGACAGGTACTTCAGGCACCAGCACCATTTCTGCACCGCAGACAATCCCTGCCATAACCGCCAGGTAGCCGCTGTTACGCCCCATGGTTTCGATGACAAACGCGCGTTGATGCGAAGATGCCGTGTCGCGCAGTTTATCCACCGCCTCCATGATGGTGTTCATGGCGGTATCTGTGCCAATGGCAATATCTGTTCCCC
>DYML01000078.1:0-4377 GCA_020721605.1 Anaerolinea thermophila | reverse complement strand
GCCTCCATGATGGTGTTCATGGCGGTATCTGTGCCAATGGCAATATCTGTTCCCCAAACATCGTTATCAATGCTGCCCGGAATGCCAACAACTTTAATTCCTTTTTGTGAAAGCGCATACGCGCCATTGAGCGAGCCTTCGCCGCCAATCACAATCAATGCGTCCATGCCTGCTTCATTCATTTTACGTATCGCATCACGCTGACCAGTGACTTCCATAAATCTTTTGCTGCGGCTGGTGAGTAAAATAGTGCCGCCGCGTTGAAAGATGCCGCCCACTGAGCGCGCATCCATCGCGTGAAACTCGCCGTTGAGCAAGCCTTCGTAGCCGTTATTAATACCAATTACGTTAATATTGTTGGTAAACGCTGTGCGCACAACAGCGCGAATTGCGGCATTCATGCCGGGTGCATCTCCACCAGAGGTCATAATTCCAATTGTAAGTTTATTTTCCATTCTCCATCTCTTTCTTAATTTGATAAGTTTCAAAATCACGCGCAACAATTGCAGTTGAAAAAACAGACTGCGCCTCGGCAATTACGTCCTTTTCACGATAGCGGCGCGAAATATGAGTAAGAATTAATTTTTTAACCCCTGCTTTGTTTGCCAGTTCTGCGCCCATGCGCGCAGTCAGATGCGCAAATTGTTTTGCCATATCGGCTTCTTCATCCAAATAAGTGGATTCAATGACCAGACCGTCGGCGTCTTTACAGACATCCATCAGATTATCGGTTCTGCCTGTATCGCCCACCACGACCAATTTGCTTCCCTTTTCCCACGCGCCCAGCACATCGTCTGGGCGAATCAGCCTGCCGTCGGGCAGGGTAATTTCTTTTCCCGCAACCAAGTCACGGCGCTCAGGACCAAACGGCACGCCCAATTCGTCTGCCTTTTGCGAAAGGAAGGGGCGGCGCGCCTTTTCTTCAAAAACGTAGCCCAGACAATCAGGTCCGCGATGCGTAACCGAAAAAGCAGTGACCGTAAAATCTTCGGCATCAAAAACCAGACCAGGTTTAATCTCGGTTAGTTTTAAGGGCATGGGCGTTTGGTTGCCGCGCAACACAACATCATAAAGCAGGGTGCGCACGCGTTCCAACGTACTTCGCCCGCCGAAAATTTCAAGTTCGTCAATTGATTCCCAGCGCAGCAAGGTGGAGAGCAACCCGCCCAAGCCAAGGATGTGATCAAGATGCCCATGCGTTAATAGAATGCGAGTTAGGCGTTTAAACCCAATTCCCGATTGGAGAATTTGCCTTTGCGTGCCTTCGCCGCAATCAATGAGAAAGCGGTATTCATTATGAGAAACAACCTGCCCCGCAAGCCCGCGCTTGACAGACGGGGCGGAGGCGGATGTTCCGAGAAAAAGTATTTCAAACAAGGTTCAGTCCTTACGCCAAATGACGCGCGCATTTTTGGTGGCAGTGCGGCAGTTTTGCACTGATTTTAGAAGCCCGATAATTGTACCTTAAAGGATACCAGACCATTTGTGCTATAATCTTTTTGCGTTTTCACCACATAAGTTCTAGTTCGTCAGCCTGAATTTTGCATTTTATTTATGCCCCTTCTTACGCCCCCCACCCCCCCCAAAAAAAGCCCCAAGCCTGCGCCCAAGATTCTATCTTCCAAAAAAGCAGTGCCGTCTCATGGCAAAGGCAAGCAGCCGCAACCACCGCCGCCCGCGCTTTCAGTTTGGGATCAACTCTCACCCGAACGCCGCCTGGACGTGGTGGGAATTCTGCTTGTACTCATTGGCGCGGCAATTGGCTTGGGCTTATTTTCAGTAAATCGCTCCGCAATTCTTGGCGGCGCAATCTTCTTCATTTCACAAATCTTTGGCTGGGGGGTCTACATTCTGCCAATTGGCTTACTGATCTTTGGCGCCTGGCTGGTCTTTCGCAAAATTGAGCGCATTCCCCCGCTTTCGGCAGAACGCGCCGCTGGCAGCCTGATTCTCTTTATCTGGCTTTTAACAGTTTTGCACTCCTTCGTTACCCGCGCCGAAACCGCAGAGATCGTTGCGCTTACCGGCAAAGGCGGCGGCGCACTAGGCGGATTGTTTCAGCGCATTCTCTGGTTTAGCCTTGGCAGCGGCGGCGCAGTCATCGCCCTGACTGCCTGGCTTATTTTGGGCGTTGCCATACTCATGGATAAACCAGTGCGGGATTTATTCTTCTGGCTGACGCCGATGATAGATTGGATGCGTGCTTGGCTGCGAAAACTCTTCAGCCCGCGCCCGACGCCCAACCTTGATTCTATTTCAATGGCAGATTTCACCCCGATAAATTCTGCTCTGGCATCTGCGGCTGAAGCGAAAGAGAGCGTTCAACCCGCGCGCAGCATCAGCGCCCCCTCCGTCATTCATTGGACATTGCCCCAAGTTGGCGATATTCTTGATTCGGGCAGCGCGCCCGCCATCAATGAAGATTTTATTCAACAACGCGCGCGCCTTATCGAAGAAACGCTTGCCTCATTTGGCGCACCTGCCCAAGTGGTTGCCATCAGCCGCGGACCCTCCATCACACAATTTGGGGTGGAGCCGCTCTTCCTTGAAACACGCGGCGGGGTTAGAACCAAAGTGCGCGTTAGCAAAATTGCATCGCTCTCTGATGACCTGGCGCTGGCGCTGGCTGCACCGCGCATCCGCATTCAAGCGCCGGTGCCTGGGCATAGTTACGTTGGCATTGAAGTGCCAAATGATGAAATGGCAATGGTTGCCCTGCGCGATATTCTGGAAAGCGACACCTTCAAACGCTACAGCAAACCTTTGGGTTTTGGCTTGGGACGCGACGTGGCGGGAATTCCCGTGATTGCCAGCGTGGAAGGAATGCCCCACATGCTCATTGCCGGCACAACCGGCTCTGGCAAATCGGTCTGCGTCAATTCCATTTTAACCTGCCTGCTGCTGTACAACACCCCAGACGATCTGCGCATTGTTTTGGTAGACCCCAAGCGCGTGGAACTCACCGGCTACAACGGCATTCCACACCTGCTGGGAGAAGTGGTTGTGGAGATGGATCGCGTGATTGGCGCTTTGCAATGGATGACGCGCGAAATGGACAAGCGCTATCACCTCTTTGCGCAGATCGGCTCGCGCAATATTGTAGATTACAACGCAAAAATGAAAGCCAAGGGACAAAAAAAATTACCCTATCTCGTGGTAATTATTGACGAACTGGCAGACTTAATGATGATTGCCCCAGACGAAACCGAAAAGACCATCACCCGCCTGGCACAGTTGGCACGCGCCACCGGCATTCACCTCATCCTCGCCACACAACGCCCCTCGGTAGATGTAGTTACGGGACTCATCAAAGCCAACTTCCCCGCCCGCATTGCCTTTGCAGTGGCATCCAACACCGACAGCCGCGTCATCCTCGACCAGCCTGGCGCAGAAAGACTGCTGGGGCGCGGTGACATGCTCTATCAAGCGCCCGATGCGCCCGCCGCCGCGCGGTTGCAGGGCGTATTTGTCTCAGACCACGAAATTCAACGACTGGTGGAATTTTGGCGCACCCAAGCCAGCGGCAGCGCACCCCACACGGCAGGCAGCGCGCCCGGCGACTCCGTACCGACCAACCTCCCCCTAAAACAAACTCAATTATGGGATGAAGGCAAACCCGCCGAAGGCGACCCGCTCTTCGATGACGCCGTAGAAATTGTGCGCAAAGAAGGACGCGCATCGGTTTCCATGCTGCAAAGAAGGCTCCGCATTGGCTACACCCGCGCCTCGCGCCTGATAGATACAATGGAAGATAAAAAGATTGTCGGCGCTCCCGAAGGCGCCACGCAAATGCGCACCGTGCTAGACTACGGGCAGACCGCCCCGCCCAAAGATGATGGCGCATAACAAGCCAGCATGTTATATAAATCTCAAATTTTCAAAGTTATTATTTTATCTTTAGGCATTCTTGTTCTTGCATCACTTTCCTGTCAAATAACTGGTTCTGCAACGCAAACCGCGCCATTGAAACCTGAAATTATTCTACAAAGATTGAATGTCGCATTTCTAGGTCCGGATGGAAAAAAGGTAATTGGAAGCGGATGTCCTGGAAATGACGGAAAAGGCGCAATCATTGATTACCATTTTATGATTGGCGGCGTGGATGAAAATAAGAAAGTTCAAAGAATATTGGTCGCTGGGGATAATTCGACTCTTACATGGGAATTACCTTGTAACAATAACTGGGCGCTTAAAGCGACAAATTTAGGAAACGGAATTTGGGAAATCTTTATCGCTCCTTCCCTGTCATCCAAAGTTTACACCGTGCTGTTTTTTTATACAGATAATACGATTGCCCTGGGGATGGTCAACGTGGAGTGAAAACTGTTGAAACAAAAAGTGTTTGTTGGGTTGAATAGTCATAAAACGCCGAGGCAT
>DYML01000077.1:5660-15668 GCA_020721605.1 Anaerolinea thermophila | reverse complement strand
GCGCTGTTGCTCATTGGCAGAAACGCAACTGTCACAGTCTGCCATTCGCGCACAAAAGATTTGCCCGCTGTGGTTCGGCAGGCAGATATTCTTATTGCTGCCATTGGTAAAACCGAAATGGTGCGCGGTGACTGGATTAAGCCCGGCGCAGCAGTCATTGACGTGGGCATTAATGCCATTCCCGATGCCACCAAGAAGAGCGGGCAGCGCTTGGTGGGGGACGTGAATTTCTCTGAGGCGAAAGAGGTGGCTGGGTTTATCACCCCCGTTCCCGGCGGAGTTGGTCCCATGACCATTGCCATGCTGATGAAGAACACCCTGCGCGCGGCGGAGATTCAAGACCCATAGATTATAAGAAAAAAGAGTTTTGTCTGTCTTGCGGCAGCAATTCCCTGTATGAGAATGTCATTGCGAGGTACGAAGCAATCTCCCCGTCAAAACCAGGGGATTGCTTCGGGAAAACCGTCCTCGCAATGACATACTGAGAATTGCTGGTCTTGCGGTTTATTCTCGCTTACGGGCGTGTTTTCTCAGCCTCGGCTTTTTTACCTTCACCTATTTGTGTGGAGGTTTTTTTTAGGTTAAAGTGGGTGGAATTTCTAATTTGCCCAAGTGAACACGGTTCCGCCCGGATTCTTTGGCAGCATAAAGCGCGTGGTCGGCAGCCCGTAGCAGATATTGGGCGTGCGCGTCTTTGTTATGACAAACCGCCACACCAATGCTAATAGTGATGGGTATGCTTATGCTGCCCGACCAAAATGGAGCTGCCGTGCAGGTTGTGCGTAGGCGTTCTGCAATATTTAAAGCCGTGTGGGTATCTGTATCAGGCAGAATGACTAGAAATTCTTCCCCGCCCCAACGCCCAAGGCTGTCTTGCGGGCGCAGTATCTGTTGCAAGCGCTGCGTTACCTCCCGCAGGATAAGATCGCCAACATCATGCCCGTGCATGTCATTTACCCGTTTAAAATAATCAATGTCCAACACAAACACACTAAAAAAATTTCCCGTCCGTCTAAGTTGGGCAAGGGCTGTTTCGAGCCTTTCCTGCATGGAAAGGCGGTTGGGACACTGTGTAAGAATATCAAACCGTGCCTGCTGATGAACTTCGTAGTGTAGGCGCTGGGTAATCATCAAAATAAATCCACTGCTCCAAAGACTGCCAAAAATAAAAACCAACAGAAAGAATAAAATTTGTATCCAGGTTTGGTCTGAAAGGCTTTGGTTGGAAGGTGAGAACAAAACAGCCGCCATGCGGATCAGCAGAAATATGCTGTAGAACAAAAGCGGCAACCCTGTTAGTGTGGCGGCAATTTTATAGCCCTGTGCCTGTGAGTAAAACAGATTAATGGCGATGCTTCCTAAAAGAATTGCCATGCCAAAAGAGATGATTGCCATGCGCAAATTCACATTCTCTAAAATAATGCCATTGTAAAAAGCCGTCAGCCAGGTTAAAAAAGTAAATCCGGCATACGTTGGAATATGGATTTTCCGCCCGCAAAATTTTGTTATTCCCCATAAAAGGAAAAATGCGCCGATTAAATTCATGCTTGCGCCAATCATTCCCAAATACAGGCTGGGAATGATCTTTTGTAAAACAATAATTCCAAAGCCGCTCCCGTATATGGTGCCGCCCAGCGAGACCAGCCCAATGCCATCGTATTCATTCACCAGCAAAAAGAAGGCAAGCAGAATGATTGTTTGTAAAAAAAATAGCAACGCTACAACCAAAGCCAGCGTTTCAATATCAAGGTAGTCATTCCAGAGTTCTGAGATCATTATCGTTCCAGGGTGTCTAAAAAATCACAGTATTCCAGCAATCTTACGCTGTTGGCTTGATTTCTAATTTTGAGCGGCGCCCGCCGCTTTTTAATGAATGCCAGCACAGTTACTCGTGTAATTTACACTAAATTGGTCGTAAATATGTACAAAAAGAGGCTGAAAAATAATGGTACTTTAGTACTGCCTCTTTTGGAGCAGCGCTAGCATTGGTGATAAAAGTTTCGTAATTTATTCAACAAGCGGTAAAATGAACCTTAGTAGATACGATCTGTTTATCTATTTTATTTACTAAACACTTTTTATATCAAGAGGTTTTTATGCAAAAAAATGTTGTGCATACCGACAAGGCTCCCAAAGCCCTCGGTCCATACTCGCAAGCCGTCCGCACTGACACAATGGTCTACACCGCTGGTCAGCTGGGGCTTGACCCCGTCACAGGTGAATTTGTTGCGGGCGGAGTTGAAGAGCAGACCCGCCAGTCGCTTAATAACTTGAAGCATGTGCTGGAATCGGCAGGCTCCAGCATGGAGCAGGTCGTTAAGACCACTGTTTTCCTCAAAGACATGGCAGACTTTCCAAAGATGAACCCTGTGTATGCCGAATTCTTCGCCGAGAATCCGCCCGCCCGTAGCACGGTTGCAGTGGCAGGTCTGCCCAAAGGCGGGCTGGTGGAAATTGAAGTGATCGCGCTGATTGGGTAAATAATTACCAAATTCTTAAGGTCTTGTCTGCCATGTCTTCTGAACTCATTTTGCTGGTTGATGACGAACCCTCCATCATCCAACTTTCGCGCATGTATTTCGAGCGCGATGGTTTTCGCGTGCAGGAAATTAGCGATGGCGAAGCGGCGCTGGAGGCGGCTGCAAAATATCACCCCGCCTTGATCGTGCTGGATGTGATGCTCCCCAAGTTGGACGGTTTTGAAGTTTGCCGCAAACTGCGCGCCAGCGGCAACCAAACGCCCGTCATCATGCTTACTGCGCGAGATGAAGATATTGATAAAATCCTCGGTCTTGAACTGGGCGCGGATGATTATCTGACTAAGCCTTTTAATCCGCGTGAGTTGGTTGCCCGCGTCAAGGCGATTCTACGCCGCAGCGATGGCAAACAGCAGGCGGAAGGCAAACCCATCCATCGCGGCGACCTGACGATTTCTCCTGTTTCGCGTGAGGCGAGTGTCGCCTCCAGACTCCTTGACTTGCGTACCCAGGAATTTGACCTTTTACTGACTCTGGCAGAACAACCTGGGCGCGTCTTCAGCCGTGAGCAATTACTGCAACTCGCCTGGGGGTTTGATTTCTATGGTCAAACCCGCACAGTGGATGTTCACATTGCCCATCTTCGCAAAAAGATCGAAGGTTCAACCGTGAAAATCGAAACAGTCACAGGCGTTGGGTACAAGTTGGTCGTGTGATGTCAATCTCGAATTACCCATTACTAATCTCCAATTTCTAATCTCGTAATTGGAGATTTTTCCCTCCCATGCTTTCCTCCCTCCGCTCCCGCCTCTGGTTAAGTTACGCCTTGCTCATCTTTACTGCGCTGGGCATTGTGGCTGTGGTTTTGTTCGTTTCCCTGTTGCGCAATCCCATTTTGTACCGCCAGACAACTGAAAGATTGAAAGCCGTGCAAACGGTGGTGGCAGACCGCGAGAATGTTTCGCAGTCACAGCCGATTTCGGTTTCGGCGCAAAAGGCTTCGCGCACATTTGATGTGCGCGTTTTGTTGTACTCAAAAGATAAGCAAATCATTCTGGATACCTATTCTGAAAGAAATGTCCCTCTTTTGTTTCCAGCAAAGAGAATAACTTTGCGCGACAACCCAATTATGCGTGATGAAAATGGCGCGGCATGGTTATATGTCAGCGAAAAACTGCCTGACAGTACCTATTTGGTGGTCGCCGCGCCGCGTCCGCGCATTTCGATTGTGAATTTGTTTGCCGATGATTTTTTGCCGCTCATTATCCAAAGCGGGTTGATTGCCCTGCTGCTCTCGCTGGCGGTTGCGTTTTTATTTGCGCGTTGGATAGCCGACCCATTGCAGAAGGTGGTTGCGGCGGCGCGCGCAATGCCCGCAGCCGAGACAAAGCCCGTAGAATCGCAGGGTCCGCATGAGGTGCAGGAATTAACCCGCGCCTTCAATTCGATGATTGCCCGCACGCAGGCAAGTCAGAAATCCCAGCGTGACTTTGTCGCCAATGTTTCGCACGAATTGAAAACGCCGCTGACCTCGGTGCAGGGATTTGCTCAAGCCCTGTTGGACGGCACAGCCGATTCGGACGAGACGCGTCAGCAAGCCGCGCAGGTGATCTACGACGAATCGGCGCGGATGCATCGCATGGTGCTGGATTTGCTCGACCTTGCCAAGCTCGATGCAGGCACGGCGGATATTACGATGTCGCCTGTGAACCTGCCCGCGCTGTTGAATTCGATTCGAGAAAAATTTACGCCGCAATCGCAAAAAGCAGGCGTGGAAATTAACGTGGAAGTTGCCGCAAAATTACCGCGTCTCGCCGCCGATGGTGACCGCCTGGCGCAAGTCTTCACCAACCTGGTGGATAACGCGCTCAAGTTTACGCCCAGCGGCGGGGTGATTTTGCTGCGGGCTGAAGCGCGAGACGGCGGAATTTTGGTCAGCGTTGCGGATACGGGAGCGGGAATCCCAGACGAGGCGCAGGCGCATATCTTTGACCGTTTTTATCAGGCAGACGCTTCACGCAAGGGCGGCAGGAAACATGGCGCGGGGTTGGGGCTGGCGATTGCGCATGAAATTGTGCAGGCGCATGGTGGTAGAATTGGCGTCCGCAGCAGGTTGGGAGAGGGGACAACCTTTGAGGTTTTTCTGCCGTTGGGCGTAAAAATAAGTAAAAAGGTCACATAACACGCAGCATGAACCCATCCGTCTCCATTATTGTCCCTTGTTATAACGAGGAAGCCACCATTCGTCACTTGCTCGAAGCCGTTCTCGCGCAAACCTATCCGCGCGCCTTGATCGAGTTGATTATCTCCGATGGCTTTTCCACTGACCGCACCCGCGAAGTGATTGCCGCCTTTCAAGCCGAACATCCCGACTTGATGTTGCGCGTGGTGGATAATTCGGCGCGGACAATTCCTTCGGGGCTGAACCAAGCCATTCGTGAGGCGCGGGGTGAAATCATCGTCCGCCTCGATGCTCACTCCATGCCTATTCCTGAATATGTCGAACGCTGCGTCGCCGCGCACGAATCAGGCAAAGGCGAAAACGTGGGCGGCGTGTGGGAAATCCGCGCAGGCGCAGAAACGTGGATTGCGAAATCCATTTCATTTGCGGCGGCGCATCCGCTGGGCGTGGGCGATGCCATGTATCGGCTCAACGCCAAAGCGGGCGCGGTGGATACTGTGCCATTCGGTTCATTTCGCCGCACATTGATTGATAAAATTGGCGCGTTCGATGAAACGCTTTTGGCGAATGAAGACTACGAGTTTAATGCCCGTGTGCGCCAATCAGGCGGTACAGTCTGGCTTGACCCAACCATCCGCTCGGTGTATTTCTCGCGCGGCACGCTTGGCAAACTGGCGGCTCAATATTGGCGTTACGGCTTTTGGAAATTCAAAATGCTCAAGCGTTATCCGCACACCTTGCGTTGGCGTCAGGCATTGCCGCCGCTTTTTGTGTTAATGCTGTTTATTCTTATTGTGTTATCCTTGTTCTTTGTCTTCGCCCGTGATTTGCTTGTTGCCCAGTTACTCGGCTATTTTTTTGTGCTGATTTTGGCAGGGCTAAAACTTGCAATTGAAAAAAATACGGGACTCCTTTTGCCTGGATTACCGCTCGCAATCTCGACCATGCATATCGCATGGGGCGCAGGTTTTTTATGGAGCGGCATTTCAAGCCCATTTATCAAGCATGGCTGATATTTACCGACCCAGATTAAGATTACGACCAAGCGAACAACGCTTTATTTTGCTCGTAGGCGATTTGATTGCATCGGCAGGCGCAATGTTCTTTGCGTTATATGTTTGGTATCAATTTTCACTGGCGCGGGAGATCGAACGTTTGGTGGCGCGGGGCTTTAGCCTGGAGCGTTCTGAACGTCTTGCCGCCACTATTATTGACCTCAAAACCCCATTTTGGTTTTATCTTCTTCCCCTTGTTTGGCTTTTGTTGATGGTGGATTCCTACGAAATTCACACCGCCTCCAATTGGCGCAAAACCCTGCGCGCGATTGCTGTGGCTCCGCTTGTGGGCTTGCTGGGCTACTCCCTGCTCTTTACCATTAATCAAGACCCAACCTCTCTGCCGCGTATTGGCATTGGCGCCTTTCTGGTTTTGGCTTCGATCTTAACCCTGTTTTGGCGTGGAATTTACATTCGGCTATACACCTCATCCGGGTTGATGCGCCGTGTTTTGATTGTGGGCGCGGGCAAGGCTGGGCATTCCCTGGCGGATATTTATCGCAAGATCAGCCCGCCGCCTTTCTTGTTAATTGGGTTTATTGACGACGATCTGAAAAAACATGGCAAATCTGCGCATGGTTTTGCCGTGCTGGGTGGAAGTAAAAAATTGCTGGATATTATTGAAGACTATCACGTTTCGGATATTGTGGTTGCCATCAGCGGTGAAATAAAAGGGGAAACTTTTCAGTCTATTTTGGACGCGCAGGAAAAAGGCATTGAAATTATTCGTATGCCCATTTTGTATGAAGAGATGACTTCGCGTGTGCCAGTTGAACACCTTGAGTCAGATTGGGTCATCCGCTCGTTTGTGGATCAAGTACGGGTCAGCGGCATGTACGAATTATTCAAACGTCTGATGGACATTGTTGGCGGGCTGGTTGGTTCATTGATTTTTTTGCTCGTTCTTCCGTTTTCTGCACTGGCAATTGTCCTCGAAAGCGGTTTTCCCATTTTTTATTCACAGGAACGGCTGGGCAAGGGCGGGCGTGTTTTTCGGATTTACAAGTTTCGCTCGATGAAACAAAATGCCGAGGAAGACGGCGAAGCCAAACTTGCCACACTCAACGACCCGCGCGTGACTCAGGTGGGTGATTTTCTGCGCCGCTCGCGTTTGGATGAAATGCCGCAATTTATTACCGTGCTGACCGGCGAAATGAGTCTCGTGGGTCCGCGCGCTGAACGCCCCGAATTGGTGGCGCAATTTCAAAAGCAGATTCCGTTTTACCGCGCGCGTTTGTTGGTCAAACCTGGTCTGACGGGCTGGGCGCAAATCAACTATGGCTATGTGGCAAGCGTTAAAGAAACGATGATTAAACTCGAATACGATTTGTACTACATCAAGCACCGCACGTTGAATATGGATTTCACCATCGTCCTGCGTACCATCGGCACGGTCTTGCGAAGGACAGGAAGGTAGCAGATGACAGTCATTTTAAAAGTGATTGTCATTTTATCGAAAAATTGGAGCAACCCAACATGAAATATCTCGTCACAGGCGGAGCAGGATTCATCGGCTCACACATCGCCCGCGCTCTCCTCAAACAGGGCGCGGAGGTTCGCATCCTCGATAACTTCTCATCTGGCAAACGCGAAAACTTGAAAGGTCTCGATGTGGAAATCATCGAAGGCGATCTGCGCGACGCCTCCCGCGTGGCTGAATCTGTGCGCGGCGTGGACATCATTTTTCACGAAGCGGCGTTTGTCTCGGTTCCCGAATCGATGGAAAAGCCGCAGGAATGTTTCGATGTGAACGTGACAGGCACATCCGTTTTATTTGAAGCAGCCCGCAAGGCGGGAGTCAAACGCGCCGTCATCGCCTCCAGCGCGGCCGTGTACGGCGACTCGACTGCCATGCCGCTCGTAGAAGATACTCCGCTCACGCAGTTATCTCCGTATGCCTCCTCCAAGCGCGTGACCGAAATGTACGCCGAACTTTACACCCGTTCCTTCGGACTTGAAGTTGCCGCTCTGCGCTATTTCAATGTCTACGGACCCCGCCAGCGACCTGACTCGATGTATGCCGCCGCTGTGCCGATTTTCATCCGCCGCATGTTGGACAATAAACCCATCACCATCTACGGTGACGGCGGACAAAGCCGCGACTTGGTCAACGTGCGCGATGTGGTACAAGCCAACCTACTCGCCTCGCAACATCCCGCCGCGCCTGGGCAAATCTTCAATGTCTGCACGGGCGTCGAAACCCGCCTGCTTGACCTGCTCGACATTCTCTATGAAATCTTCCCCAACGCCCCAAAACACGTCCACGCCGAACCGCGCGCAGGCGACATCTACCGCTCCATCGGCACGCCTAGCAAAGCCATGAACACCCTTGAATTCCGCCCGCAAGTTACGCTTGCTGAGGGTGTAAAAGAAGCCGTTGAGGAAATGCGTAATTCGTAGGTGGTAATTAGGGATTAGGTAATTAGAAATACTTCCTAATTACCTAATTGCCAAATTACCTACTCTCCAATTCTGCATTCAAACTTCTGCATTCCCATGTCCTCCTCCCGTCATCACGTCCGCAACCGCTTCGTCTTAATTGGCGACCTAGCCCTCATCATCGTTTCGGTGTTGGGGAGTTTTGCGCTGCGCCTTGATGTAAGCCAACTCCCGTTTTATTTCCCCGCTGCGTTGATGATGTCTGCCGTGGCGTTGCTGATAAAAGTTCCCGTTTACTTTTATTTTGGTTTGTACCGCCGCCTGTGGATTTACGCCAGCACCAGCGAACTACGGCTCATCACCGTTGCTGTGACCACCGCTTCGGTCTTGACCTCTGGCGTCATGCTGGTCTTAATCAGCGCGGGCATTCTCCAGCCTGGAATGCCGCGCTCCGCTCTCGGCATTGACTGGCTGCTCTCTCTCGTCCTCATCGGCGGCTCGCGCTTTGCCCTGCGGATTCTCGCGGAGCAATCCACATCGAAGCATGATTCAAAATCCAAACGCGCTCTCATCATCGGCGCAGGCGACGCGGGTGCGCTGGTCGTCCGCGAATTGCAGAGACCTTCCCAACTCAATCTCACCCCAATCGGTTTTCTCGACGATGACCCTGCCAAACAGAATCACCAAATTTATGGCGTCTCTGTGATTGGAAAAGTGAACAAACTTGCCGACATCCTCGACAACCAGCAAGTGGACGAAGTTATCATTGCCATTCCGTCCGCGCCTGGAAATATCATTCGTCTTGTCAATGACGAATGCCGCAAAAAAAATATTCCGTCGCGCACCATGCCTGGGATTTATGAATTGCTTGGCGGCAAGGTCAGTGTCAATCGTTTGCGTGAAGTGGATATTACCGACCTGTTGCGCCGTGACCACGTCCGCGTGAATGACGAAAAAGTGGGGCAGGCGCTCGAAGGCAAACGGGTTTTGGTCACGGGGGCTGGCGGCTCCATCGGGCGCGAACTCAGCCGTCAGATTGCGCGGCGCAATCCCGCCGAACTCGTCCTGCTGGGTCACGGTGAAAATTCCATCTTTGAAATTCTGCTCGAATTGCAAAGCAATTACCCCAATCTAAAACTTATCCCCGTCATTGCCGACATCCGCGACGCGCAACGCCTTGACTCGGTTTTCAAAACACATCAGCCGCAAATTGTTTTTCATGCCGCCGCGCACAAGCATGTCTCGCTCATGGAAGCCAATCCCGTCGAAGCCGTCACCAACAATGTGCTTGGCACGCGTAACCTTGTGCAAGTCGCAGTCGCGCACAACGTCGAACGTTTCGTCCTCATCTCCACCGATAAAGCCGTGCGCCCGACCAGCATTTATGGCGCCACCAAACGCCTCGCCGAGATGATTGTCCTCGACGCCGCCCGCAGTCATCAGCGCGCTTTCACCGTTGTCCGCTTTGGCAATGTGCTTGGCTCGCGCGGCAGCATCATTCCCATTTTCAAAAACCAAATTGCCAACGGCGGACCCGTTACCATCACGCATCCTGATATGTTTCGTTTTTTTATGACCATCCCCGAAGCCGTGTATCTCGTTCTGCAAGCCTCGTCCATGCAAAACGGCGGCGAAGTTTTTGTGCTCAACATGGGCGAGCCTGTCCGCATCCTCGACCTCGCCGAAGACCTCATCAAACTTTCGGGTCTCGAACCGCACAAGGATATTGAAATCACATTCATGGGTATGCGACCTGGAGAAAAACTTGTGGAAGAACTCTGGGATTCTGATACTGCCCTCATGCCGACTCTACACCCAGACATTTCCCGACTCAACGAGCCTTCGACCTTGCCAACCCCGAACCTGATTCAAGCCATCGAGCAGTTGACCACCCTCAGCCTCTCCGCCGACCGCG
>DYML01000077.1:0-5560 GCA_020721605.1 Anaerolinea thermophila | reverse complement strand
AACCTGATTCAAGCCATCGAGCAGTTGACCACCCTCAGCCTCTCCGCCGACCGCGCCGCCATCACCCAACTCCTCGACCAACTTATCCCAGGCGCCACCGTCACCGAATCATCCGACCTTCAATTTTCGACCTTCGACCTCTAACCCATGCCCGAAGTCACCCTCACCGACTGGAATCAATTTCTCACACATCATCCCGAAGCGCATTTATTGCAACTCGGCGAATGGGGTGAATTAAAGAGGGGTTTTGGGTGGAAATCCGTTCGCATCATCCAAAACGAAATCGGCGCCCAAATCCTCTTTCGCCGCCTGCCGCTGGGACTGACGATTGGATATATGCCGAAGCCAGTTTTCAGTAATCAGTGGTCAGTAATCAGTGAGCAGTTCTGGAAAGAAGTTGATTCTGTTTGCAAACAAAACCGCGCTATCTTCCTAAAAATTGAACCCGACGAAGCGTTCAACGTTCAACGTTCAACGTTTAACGTTTCTCCGCATAATATCCAACCCCCCCGCACCATCGTCATTCCGATTGCCGAAGCCGAAGACCAAATTTTAGCGCGGATGAAACCCAAATGCCGCTACAACATCCGCCTTGCCGAGAAAAAGGGAATCACCGTCCGCGCGTGGGACGACATCCCCGCCTTCCACGAAATGATGACCGTCACGGGCGGACGGGATAACTTCGGCGTGCATTCGCTGGAATATTATCAACGCGCCTACGAGTTATTCCATCCCAAAGGGACATGTGAACTGCTGGTCGCCGAATACGAAGGCAAACCGCTCGCCTCGCTGATGGTCTTCGCCAACGGGAAACGCGCCTGGTACGTCTACGGCGCATCCAATGACCACGAGCGCAACCGAATGCCGACTTATCTTTTGCAATGGCAGGCTATCCGCTGGGCAAAAGCACGCGGCTGTGAAGAATACGACCTGTGGGGCGTCCCTGACGAAAACGAAGAAACTCTCGAAGCGCAGTTTGAATCCCGCCACGATGGACTCTGGGGCGTTTATCGCTTCAAGCGTGGATTCGGCGGCGAAGTCAAACGCGCGGCCCAAGCTGTGGACAGGGTTTACAATCCGCTGTTGTATTGGATGTATACAAAGTACATCGGGAATAGAGAATAGTGACGAACAATATTTGGAATGAAATAATCTCAAAACTTCCCAACCTGCACTTCCTCCAAACCTACGAATGGGGACAAGTCAAAGCGAAGTACGGCTGGACTCCGCATTACGCCGTCTGGACAGAAAAGCAGTTTTCAGTTTTCAGTACTCAGTCAGCAGTTACTGAATACTGTTCACTGACCACCGAACACTGCATTGCCGCCTGCCTCATCCTCAAAAAACAAATCCTCAATCGCGGATTTGCTGCCCGCCTGTCCATTCTCTACGCGCCAAAGGGACCGTTGCTGGATTGGGATAACATCCCCCTGCGGACTCGCGTACTGAACGACCTGCAAGCCTTCGCCAAAAAGCAGGGAGCCATCTTCCTGAAAGTTGATCCCGACATCGTGCTTGGGCGCGGAGTCCCCAACAGCGAGGGAGAGGTCAGGGAAAATAGCGGTCAAGCCGCGAGCGCGGAATTATCTCGCAGGGGATGGGTTTACTCGTCAGACCAAATCCAATTCCGCAACACGGTTCTGATTGATTTATCTGCCACCGAAGAAGAAATGTTGGCGCGGATGAAGCCCAAGACCCGCTACAACATCCGCCTCTCCGAAAAGAAAGGTGTTTCTGTGCGCGTAGGCACATTAGGCGATTTGCCCATGCTCTACAAAATGTACGCCGAAACCTCCGTCCGCGACGGCTTTGTCATCCGCGACGAAAATTATTACATGACGGTCTGGAAGTTGTTTATGTCGAACGTTGAACGTTTAACGTTTAACGTTCCTTCCTGCATTCCATTAATTGCGGAAGTCGAAAATGAACCTGTTGCCGCAATATTTTTATTCATGTTCGCAGGGCGCGCGTATTACGTTTACGGCATGTCGCGCAATCTTCATCGCGAAAAAATGCCGACCTATCTTTTGCAATGGAAAGCCATGAAACGCGCCAAAGCCAGCGGATGCATTGCCTACGACCTGTGGGGAGCGCCGGAAACCTTCGACGAAAGCGACTCGATGTGGGGCGTGTACCGCTTCAAGGAAGGCTTGGGCGGGGAAGTGGTTCGCACTCTCGGCGCGTATGACTTTGCGCCGACCAAACTTTGGTATAAACTTTATGCCGAAGTCATGCCGCGTCTGCTGGATGTGATGCGGTCGAGGGGCAGGGATAAAACAAAGCAGGGATTGGAGTAAAAAGTAACGAGTAAAAAGTGAGAAGTAATAAGTAAAATTCCGCACTTTTTACTTCTCACAAAAAAGGATCTGCCATGAAAGCCATTGCCCGATTAAATTTTGCCCATCTTCCCACGCCCATCGAAGAACTCCCGCGCCTGACTGCCGCCCTCGGCGGACCGCGCATTCTCGTCAAGCGCGACGACCAGACGGGACTCGCCTTTGGCGGGAACAAGACTCGTAAACTGGAATTCCTTGTTGCCGAAGCCCGCGAGCAGGGCGCGGATATGTTAATTTCTGCGGGCGCGATTCAATCGAATCACTGCCGCCAGACCGTTGCCGCCGCAGCCCGCTTCGGCTTTGGTTGTACTCTGGTTCTGACGGGTGAGGCTCCCCGCCAGCCTTCCGCAAATTTCCTACTTGACCAACTCTTCGGCGCGGAAATCATCACCGTCGCAGACCGCAAAGACCGCGACCGCGTTTTGCAGGAAACCTTTGATAATGCCGTTGCCGCAGGGAAGAAACCTTATCTCGTGCCGTACGGCGGCTCAAGCGTCACGGGCGCAATGGGCTATACCTTTGCGATGGAAGAATTGGTGAATCAAAATGTGAATCCCGATTGGATGATCTTCGGCACATCCTCAGGCGGCACACACGCGGGGATTGTGCTGGGACAGCGGTTGTTTGGATTCAAAGGCAAGGCGCTGGGAATCAGCATTGACGAGTCTGTGGCAGACCTCAAGCAAAACGTCTCCGCGCTTGCCACGCAAGCCAGTGAAAAACTCGGCGAGCGGATTGAGTTCACGGGCGATGACGTTCTCGCAAATGACGATTATTGTCAGGCTGGGTACGGAGTCTTCGGCGATGGCGAGCGCGAAGCGATTAAATTATTTGCCAGCAACGAAGGCTTGCTCCTTGACCCCGTTTATACAGGACGCGCCGCCGCGGGCATGATTGACCTGATCCGCAAGGGAGTTTTCAAGAAGGATGAAACCATCTTGTTCTGGCACACAGGCGGACAGCCCGCATTGTTTGCGGATAAGTATTCTCAGGATGTGGTTAGGTAATCAGGTGATTTGAAAACGGGCTTCGAAAGAAATTATTTCTTCCGAAGCCCGTTTTTTTTCAATAACTTCTCACTTTCCCGCCCACTCACTCCACGCACGTTCTTGTCAGCGAAGCTCCCGCGTCCGCGTCACAGCCCATCGAATTGACCTGCTCGCGCAGATAATCGTCGTAGAGTTTGCTCATCGTCACCAATTCCCAATTGTTTTCACGCAGCCAGGGGTAGGCTTGCACGCTGGAGTTGTAATCTTGCGTGCGGATGTGCATTTGGACGATGTCGCCGCCTTTGCCTTTTTGAATGCCTCTGACGACAATATCAGGTTCACCGCCGCCGCCGAGTGAAAACATTGCCGCCACCAATCCGCGCTCCTGGCATAGCACATCCATCGTGTAACTGATGATGTCGTACGGCGGGCGCACAAAGCGCACGTTGTATTCTGCGCCAAGCACCTGAGTTAATGCGCCGTACCATTTGTCATAATCCATCAATGCTGTGGCTGGCGACATGACTCCGAGATTAACATGGTCGAAGGTGTGGTAGCCAATTTCGTGACCTTTTTTTACAAGCCGCTTCCAAATTCCGCTGTCTTGTTCTTCGAGGTTGAATAGTTTTGAGCCAACGGGGAAGAAGGTCACTTTGAATTCGGGGTATTCGTTTAATAAAACTTCCAGGTCTTGCATTTTGTTCAGCAAATAACAATCGTCGTATGTGAATGCCATGCGCTTGAATTTTCGGCTTCCGTACCAGATTAATGGCGCGGTGAAATAGGGTTCATCCGCTGGTGGGGGAATGAACTTGCTCGCAGAAATTCCAAGCAGCGCCGCGCCGCCGAGTTTCAAAAAGTCTCTTCGTGAAATATTTGTCATTTTTGTAAACGCATTACTTTACGATGTAATTTCTTTTTTATAGAGTGGGTGAATTTGCCAGGTAAGGTTTGCTTTTACCTGCCGCTTTAATGTGGAACTTTCAGCGTTAGACCTGCCTGACCAAATCCGCCACTTGTTGATAGATCAACTCTCCCGCTTCACTTGCCGGCATTTCATCTAAGTCGGGAATAGACCAATACTTTATTTTGGATTTAAACTCAGGAAATTGCGCCAGTATCATGGGCGCGTGTTGGCGTTGATACATGGCAATTATCCAATGAGCGTCGTGTAACTCCTGCTCAGTTACGCGCTGCGGCATTTCATCTGCGCGGCGCGGTTCAATTTGATAATGGCTCAAGACCTGTAATGCGGCGGGTGAAAAACTTCCCACATTTTTGCTCCCGGCAAATGAAGTCAGTAAGCCGCGCGAATTAGCCTGTGCACTCAGCCTCCGCTCTGCGGCAAGGTGATTAAATATTTCTTCAGCCATACGGCTGCGGTAGTAATTTCCCGTGCAAAGAAAAAGAATTTTTATAAGTGTCATAAGAACTTTATTCAAACTTAAAAAAGATGACCACCTTTATAAATGGTCATCTTTTTACACTGATATTACCCTGTGCCAAACTGACGGTCGCCTGCGTCTCCCAAGCCAGGCACAATATAGGCGCGTTCGTTTAAGTGGTCGTCCAGGGCTGCAATATAAATGTCAATATCCGGGTGAGCCGCTTGCATGGCTTTGATTCCTTCCGGCGCGGCAATAAGCCCTACAAATTTAATTTTTTTGACCCCCCAGCGCTTGAGAATATCGGCTGTGGCGGTGGCAGAGCCGCCGGTTGCCAGCATGGGGTCAAGAATTAGGCAGACCGATACGCGCGGATCAATGGGCAGTTTGTTGTAATATTCCACAGGTTGAAGGGTGTGTTCGTCACGATATAAACCAATATGCCAGACTTCGGCGCTGGGCATTAATTCCCAAATGCCTTCCACCATGCCCAGCCCTGCGCGTAAAATAGGAATAAGCCCAATTTTTTCTTTCAATTGTTGCGCGGTTGTTTTTTGGAGCGGGGTTTCAATTTCAATGGCTGCGGTTTGCAGGTCGGCTGTGGCTTCATACGCCAGCAGACCTGCTATTTCTCTAACGAGTTCTCGGAACTTCTTTGGTTCGGTATTTTTATCTCTTAATCTTGAAAGTTTATGTGCAATAAGCGGGTGGGTAGATGCGTGAACTGTGGACATGAAAGGCTCCTCTATTTGAAGTTACCCTATTATAGCGTACAGAATATAGAAGGTATTTATTGTGTGATTGTTCCACAAATGGTAAAGGCGTGGTTAAATGGGCTGCGGGACAGTCA
>DYML01000076.1:6005-15694 GCA_020721605.1 Anaerolinea thermophila | reverse complement strand
GTTTTGCGATATTTTCCGCTTCGGTATAAAGAGACTTCACGATCTCATCGCGAAAGCCTGTTGAAAGACTATTTCGTAATAATTCTGCCTTTGCTAAAATTTCATTCGCTTCCATACTTTACCTCATTCATCTTTCATCCTTTCTCTACTGCCTTCCCTCAACCGACATTTTCCCGCTGAATTTCACATCTTCGCGCTGTTGGCGTGAGACAATATCGCCCAATTCCCCGGTGGATAATGCCTTCTGCACTCGCGCATCGCCATCCAGCAGGCGGATTGCCAGCCAGCGCGCGTTTGGAATGCCAGGCGCCATTTTCTCGATCATCGGCACCAGTTCATTGACTGCCTTTTGGAATTCTGGCGTGCCGCTCACCCGCAACGGCTTGGTGATGATTTTTCCTTCAATGACATCTGCCACCGCGCCCAGCAAGGTATGAATGCCCTCTCCAGATCGGGCGGTGATGGCAATGGCGGGTACGCCCAAATCGCGGCTCAGGGAACGCGCGTCCACTTCGATGCCTTTTCGCTTGGCTTCATCCATCAAATTAATTGCCACCACCACGTTCTCTGTGATCTCCATTACTTGCAGCACCAAATTCAAATTTCGCTCCAGCGCGGTGGCATCGGTCACTACGATGGTACAACTTGGCTGCCCAAATAAAATAAAATCACGCGCCACCTCTTCATCTTGCGAGGCAGAAAGCAGGGAGTAGGTGCCAGGCAGGTCTACTAATTTGTAGCGAATTTTATTAAATTCAAAACCGCCCTCGGCGCGTGTCACGGTCTTGCCGGGCCAGTTGCCTGTGTGCTGTTTTAACCCAGTCAGTGTGTTGAACAATGTGGATTTTCCCGTGTTGGGGTTTCCTGCCAGCGCAATGACGCGCTCAAAATCTCCGACCTTAATTCCCATCTGCTCCAATTGCGTGAACGCAGGGCAGGTTTCGCAATGCTCGGTGGGGAGAACTATTTTCTTTTCTGTCATGCTGTCTCCTTCGTTGAACGTTAAACGTTTAACATTCAACATGTAACATTAAACGGGCTTCACCCAAATCTGTGCCGCCTGATCTTTTCGCAGTGCAATCAACGTGCCGCGCACGCGGTAGGCGCGCGGGTCGCCGAAGAAATTTTGCAGTTCGGGGTAAATTTTTGTGCCGGGGGTTAGCCCCAGGTCTAAAAATCTTCGGCGTGTAAAACCTTGCACGGCATCATCTAAAATTACAATTTCACCATGCTGGTCATCCTTCAACTCCGCCAGTGAAATTGCGCTGGCTTTTGCAACTTCACTTTCAGGGAGGGCTGCCACGCTCACATTTGCCGCCACCGCAGGCGCAAGCCGATATTCCGTCTCTCCATCGGTTAATAAAATTCGCTGCGGGTTTCGGTCTAAAATGCGGATGGTTTGTCCCAGTCGTAGTCCTGCCGCTAAAATTTGTTCAAACGCCAAGGCAGGTTCATCTTCAAGGTGAACGATTCGCATCGGGCTCTCTGTCTGCCAGGCGGTCAGGGGCATTCCCTTGGCTTTGAGCAGCGTTCCCTTGCGCGAGGGGATGGGGTCGCCATGCGGGTCGAGGGTGGGGTGTCCGAGTGCGGCATCCAAGTCATCTAGTTGTTCTTCGGTGAAGGAATGTTCACGGCGTTGCGCTTCGCCGTGAATTTTTTTCAACGGCATTCGCGCTTCATCGGTTAGATAGCGTTCCCACAAGCGGTGTGCGCGGACAACGTGCATAGCCCAGCGTTCACCTTCCATGGTCAGGTGCAGTTCCGAACCGCGTGATTCGAGCAGCCTTTGCATTTCCATATTCTCAATCAATGGCATTACCTCGCTGCGTTGAATATTCAACGTACCTGCCAGCGATTCGGGTGATGCGTGTCTTCCCTGTTGTTCGCGGTCAAGCAGATGTTTGAGCGCATCCTCTACCTGTTCGCGTTCCTGCGCGACGCGATAGGCTTTGTAGATGGCAAGCAAGCCCACGCGTGGGACGAAGACTGCCGCAAGCAGCAGTATGAAGGTTATGGCGATCCAGATTGTTGTACTCATAAAGTCCTCTTGTTTTGGATGTGTTTCATTTTAGTTTGTAGCGTGTAACGTGTTGCATAAACCTCCAAAACGGAACACGCTACACGGCTTTCTCAGCTATTGAACCTGCACAAAAATTTTCGTAGTGATGTTCAACCCCAGCACGGTAGTTTTCTTGTTTGCCTTTACGGTGAGATTGTTGTCAAATGATGAATAACCCGTGACCTCGATTTGCACTCCAGGAGTGAGTCCCAGGCTGTCGAGATGTCGCAGCAGGTTCGGGTCGTGGGCATTGACGCGCAAGATTGTTGCCTTCTGGCTGGGTCGCAGCGAAGAGAGGGGTGTGGAGTCTTCGTCTGGCATATCCAAAGTTTCGGTTGGAATTAATTCCCCGTGCGGGTCGCGGGTTGGGTTGCCAAGCGTGGCGGCAATTCTCTGCTCCAGGTTTTCTGAAATCACATGCTCCAGCCGCTCTGCTTCTTCATGTACTTCATCCCACGAATAGCCGAGGGATTGAACCAGCCAGGTTTCCAGCAATCGGTGGTGTCGAATGACTTCCAGCGCGGCGCGCCTGCCAGCGGCGGTGAGCGTTACGCCCTGATGTTTTTGGTAGGTGATTAGGGCGGGCTTTTCGGCGGCGAGTTTTTGAATCATACCCGTTACCGAAGCTGGCTTAACCCTTAACTCGCGCGCAAGATCGTTGGTGCTGGCAGGGGCGCCGCTTTCGGTCAGGTCGTAAATCCGCTTGAGGTAGTCTTGTACTGATTGTGTGGCAGTGCGTTTTTTAGTCATACCTAAATTATTTTATAATTGAAACTAAAAAATGTCAAGTGACCGAAGAAGACAAGTTCCCTGTGTTTGGCTGTGAAGTTTGCAAAAGCAGGCGCAAGCCGTCTATGGCGCCGCCTTGAAAAATATAGAAATGATCAAAGAGCTGAAACATATAAATCGCCCGTTGAATTCTTAATGTGTTAAACTATTAATATATTTATGCTTGCGCAAAGAGGAAGGCAGCAGATTGGTAGTTGTTTTTTTAAGTGATAATTGTGAGCTATGAATATTCATAACCTAGAGGAAGGCAGCCATGATCTGGTATAAAAATCGAACAGTAGTTCGCTATGCCACAATTGGGGTTTTGGCGGGATTTTTGTTTCCTGTCTTTGGGATATTGATCGAATTCTATGTGAGGCAATTGCCTTACACCTTTGAGTCTTTTCTCTTTATTCATCAGACTCAACCTTTAATTTGGGTGATAGAACTTGCCCCATTTATTTTGGGGACTATTTTGGGGCAGGCAGGGCAGCAGCGCAGTTTTTTGAACATTATATTGCAGGCAAAAAAGGAATGGGAAACCACATTTGATGCCTTCTCTGACCCGATCTTTATTACCGATCAAGCGGGTGTTGTCATTCGTTGCAATCACGCCGCGCTTGACAGGCTTAATTCAACTTACACCAAATTGCTTGGCAGCCGTTTGACTGCTATTCTGTCTGAAGGTCGGGCAGAAAATATTACCCCAGCAGATTGTTCGGGAAAAGAATACGTCTGGTTTAAGCGCATTTATGATGTAACCTATTGCCCTATTAAAGTTGAAGACGCGGGGCAGAATGCAGTTTGTATTCTGCACGACATCACCGACCGCAAGCGCACCGAGGAGACATTGCGCGAAAGCCAGTTGCTCTACCACTCGCTGGTGGAAACTTCCCCCCTGAGCATCTGCCGCAAAGACTTGGAGGGACGCTTTATTTTCGCCAATCACCGCTTTTTAGAGGTGTCTCAAATTACATTGGAAGACTTGATCGGCAAAACCGATTTTGATCTGCATCCATCCCATTTAGCAGAGAAGTATCGGCATGACGACCAGGGTATAACTTCCAGCGGGCAAGTTAAGGAACTCATTGAAGAGCGTGTTTTGCATGGCGGCGAGACAGCCATCATTCAAAGTATTAAGGCGCCCATTTATGACGCTGTTGGAAATATCAACGGTATTCAAATTTCTTTTTGGGATATTACAGACCGCACGCGTGCCGAAGCCGAATTAAAGGCGCTCTTTGCCGCCATGACCGACGTAATTATTGTGTATAACGCCGATGGGCGTTACCTAAAAGTTGCCCCAACCAATCAGTCAAACTTATATCGTCCGCCTGCCGACATGGTGGGCAAGACCGTCTCGGAACTCTTCCCGCCAGAACAGGCGTCTTTTTTCCTTCAAAAAATTCAGCAAACCCTTCAATCAGGCAAACTCACCAGCGCAGAATACAGTTTGAAAATTGATGGAAATGATATTTGGTTTTCCGCCCTCATCTCACCCATGTCCGCTGATTCTGTTATTTGGGTGGCGCGTGATATTACCGAATATAAACGGAACGCAAGTGAACTTGCGCGTGAGAAGCAATATTTTGAGTCACTCGTACTGAATAGCCCGGTTGCCATTGTTGTTATGGATAATGATCAGAAGATCGTGTCCATAAATCCCGCTTTTGAAAAATTATACGGCTACACAAGCGCCGAGGTCTCTGGTGTGGTCTTGGATACTTTGATTACCACCGACCAAACACGCGAAGAAGCAGCCCGCTATTCCGAGCAAGTGATGCAAGGCTCTATTCACGGCATTGTCCGCCGCCGCCGTAAAGATGAAACTTTTGTGGAGGTGGAACTATTTGGCTTTCCCATTACCGTTGCTGGTGAAAAACTGGGCGGTTTTGTTCTTTACCATGATATTACTGAGCTGGTTAAATCGCGGCATGAAGCAGAAGAAGCCAACCGCGCCAAGAGTGAATTTCTTGCCAACATGAGCCATGAAATTCGCACCCCTATGAATGGCGTGATTGGCATGTTGGAACTGGCGTTGGATACAAAACTCACCGCTGAACAGACCGACTATCTGCAAACATCGTTACACAGCGCCGAGGCGCTTCTCTCCCTGCTGAACGATATTTTGGACTTTTCTAAAATTGAAGCAGGCAAACTTGAGTTGGAAGCCATAAACTTTAGCCTGCGCAACGCGGTTGAAGACGTGGCGTACACGCTCGCCAAACGCGCTCAAGACAAGGGGTTGGAAATGGCTTGTCTGGTAGACCCCGATCTTGCATCTTCCCTGCGCGGCGATCCAGGCAGGTTACGGCAAGTGCTGGTTAATCTTGTTGGCAACGCCATTAAATTTACGCATCAAGGTGAAATTGTCATTCGCGCAGAACCAAAACAAGAAACCGATCAATATGTCGTCGTTCACTTTTCTGTGCAAGATACGGGCATTGGCATTCCCTACGAACGGCAAGCCGCAGTCTTTGACCGCTTTACACAGGCAGATGGAACCACTACCCGCACCTACGGCGGAACGGGTCTGGGGCTGACTATTTCCAAGCAACTGGTTGAAGTTATGGGCGGAAAAATTGGGCTGGAAAGTAAACCAGGGCTGGGCACCACTTTTTGGTTTGATGTTCAATTTGAAAAAATACTCCCCGAAAAGCGCGGCGTTACGGGTCCGCTTACATTGGGACCTGTTAATCTCAGCCACGCCCGTGTTCTCATCGTAGACGATAACCAAACGAACCGCATGGTATTGATCAAAAATGTTGAGTTGCTTGGCTCGCGGGTGGATGCGGTTTCCAGCGGTGCAAAAGGCATTGAAAGCCTGCGCAACGCCCACCGTGCCTCCGACCCCTACCATGTGGTTTTGCTCGATATGCAAATGCCCGGCATGGACGGCGAACAAACCGCCCGCGCCATCAAGACAGACCCATCCATCAAAGACGTAAAAATTCTGATTCTTACTTCCATGGGGCAGCGCGGGGATGCTTCCCGCCTTGAAGCGCTTGGCTGTTCTGGCTACCTGCTCAAACCTGTTAAACAACAAATGCTGTTTGATGCCGTGCTGGCTGTTTTGGGGCGCAGTGAAGACGAAGTGGCGACTCTCATCACCCGCCATGTTCTCTCAGAAAAAAGAAAAGAGGGCATTCGGCTTTTGCTGGCAGAAGATAACCCCGTCAATCAAAAATTGGCAGTCATTCTCCTGCAAAAGGCAGGCTATCTGGTAGATGCCGTAGATACCGGCACGCAGGCTGTTGAAAAAATTCAAACCAACTCGTACAGCGTGGTTTTAATGGACGTTCAAATGCCGGAGATGGACGGCTTTCAAGCCACCCGTTTAGTTCGGGCTTGGGAATCTCAAACGGGGCGGCATGTCCCCATTATTGCCATGACCGCCTATGCGATGGCGGGCGACCGTGAACGCTGCCTGGATGCGGGCATGGACGACTATATTACCAAGCCGCTTGAACCGCGCGCCCTGTTTAATGTTCTTGATCGTTGGATACAGATCACAGACACCAAATTAGCCCCGCTGCCCGAAGCGATACATGCTGATTCCTTCTCGTTTGATTTGGATAGAGACTGGCTGGAAGAAGATAAATCCCCAGCCCCAATTCTGCCGCCCAATTCTCATTCTGCCTTCGCGCCCGCTTCCCTTGCCGACACATTGCCCGCCGACTTGGAAGCCGCCCTGTTTCGTTTTAGCGGCGATCGTGACTTTATGAAAGAAATGTGCCAGGAATTTAAAGATCATCTACCCGACCGTGTGGAAGAACTTAATATCGCCTTGCGCGCTGGCGATATTAAAAGCATTGGCAGGCTGGCGCATAACTTAAAAGGCGTCTGCTTAAACTTTAATGCCCAGCCTTTGGCAGACGCCGCCTCAAAGTTAGAACAATGTGGTAGAGAGGAAAACCTGGCGCAGGCTTCCGCTTTAATTCTTCAGGTTGAAAATGAAATTAGTCGCTTGTGGGAATATCTTGCCCAACAGTTGGGGTAGCGCGGCGGCTCAACCCAATTAACATCCCCAAAATGATGATCGTATTTGCCCAACTCCATAAGTCTTTGTCTGTTGCAGCCTGCTGTGTAAGTGCAAACAGTGAGACCAGATCCAGCCCAATCAGAAAGAGAAACGCATAGATATAACTTTTTGTGCGGGTCACCAGTGTGCCAATAATCCACACCAGCGGAATGATGTAGGGGATTTGGTCATACGACCAAAGATAAATGGTGCAAACAAACGCCAGCGGCAAAATTAAATTGAATGCCTGCCATGCCGTGAATCTGGCGTGGTGCTTCCAAAGGATAAATCCCCCCGCCCCAAGCACAATCAACCCCAAAGCGCCGCCCAGCAGCGTAGTGCAGGGCGTAGCCCCGTCACAAATTAAGTAGGCAAGCGCCCACATGTTTGAATGAACCCCCTGTGTTCGATTCATCACGGCTTGACTTGCGCCGCCAAATTTGATCACCCACTGCGGGTCTTGAATCATTCCTATTGTTAATAACAACACGCCGCCAATTGCCACACCGTAGATCGCTTTCCAATTGCGCTGTGCGAGAAACCAAATGCCAGCCAGCAGTAAAATGGGCAGTCCTTGCGGCGGCTTGAGCAGGGTCAACGCCAGCGCCATGCCAGCCCAAAGTGATTTTTCTTTTTCCAGCAATAAAATTGTGATCAACACTGCCAGCAAGGCAAATGCCCCAATGGAGCCTGTGTGTAAAGTAAGGTAGAGCGGACCAAAGAAAAATAGCGCGGCAAAGGCGGGCAGGAGCAAGCGCCTGGGCGCAGTCTCTTGCCAGTGACTCAGCAAAATAAAAATGGTTGCCGCCACAATCAAAAGTGTGATGACTTGCCAGGTGATATACGCGGCTGGTAATGAAAGTGCCCCAAGCGGAATAAAAAATATAGCCAGTGGCAGTGGGTATGGGAAAATATGGTTCGGCTGCCATTTGATGCCGTAGGTTTCATGCCCTGCCAAATATTGACTTTCGTTGTACGGGCTTTCGCCTTCCAAAATCATGCGCCCCGCCAGCCAGAAAAAGGTAAAGTTTGAATTTTGAAAGTCAAAACTGGTGGCGCTGATCTTTGCGCGTAAAAAAATCATCCCCCCGATCAAGATTAATGTGACGATTATTCCAGAAATTTTTTGGATGGAGTGTTTCATGGGCGTAAAAACTGACAGCCACTTTTAAGATGACTGTCAGTTTGATTTTTTAGAGCAGGTCTTTCAGTTTCGCAAACGGCGAATCGGGTTTGAGGGGTTGGTGACCGCAATCCTTCTCATTCAGGTTTTGCCCGCATTCGGAGCATAGCCCTTCGCAGTTGGGCTTGCAAATGGGGCTGATTGGCACTTCGAGCAGGGCGTACTCGCGCAGGAGTTCGGCGAGGTCAATTTGCGCATCTTCGGGCAGAATTAATTCCGAATCTGTTTTTGAGCGATCATCGAAGGCGTACAATTCGGTGAAAGACCAGTTCAGTGGATGATTAAAATCCATCAGACAGCGCACGCATTGCAGCGTGGTCTCAGCCGAAAAATCTGCTTGCACAACCAGCCCTTGCGGGGTTCTGCCTATGTTGATGTTGCCGTCAATGTTGCGCAGTTCAAAATCGCCGCCGAGGGTGATTGTGTCAAAGGTAAATGGGAAATCATGGTTACGTCCAATTTCCTCATGGATAATAAAACCGACATTAATGCGAAAGGGTTTGCGTGGATTAGTCATGGGTAGATTAATGGTGAAAGGGTGAAGGATAAAATTGCACAGCCAACTGTCAAACTTTTCTATCTACAATATATTTTGCAAGGGTTTCCAGCGCGTCTCGTTCTGCGCAGGGGGGGAGGGTGGCAAGATTTGCGAGCGCTTGTTCTATGTGCTGATCTGCTTCTTCCATGGCTTTCTTAGAAGAATCACTGGCGCGGATATTTCCCACGAGGCGGGTCATATTTTCGGTATGCGTCCAGCCTCCGTTGGGCAGAGATTGAATATCTGGGTCGTCGGGGTTGGATTCGGCGTAGTAAATGGCTGGGAGGGTGACCAAGCCGTTGTGCAAATCGGAGCCGAGCGGTTTGCCGACTGCGGCTTGTTCGCCGTTGAAATCCAGAATATCATCCACAATTTGGAATGCCATGCCGATCTGGTAGCCAAAATCGCGCATGGCTTCGATCACGGTTTCATTCACCGGGCTGAGCATTGCGGCTCCGCGTGTGGTTAGTTCAAAGAGTGAGGCGGTTTTGGCGTAAATGCGTTTGTAATAATTATCGCGGTGAATTACCCCGCGTGACGCGAACATTTGCGTCAGTTCACCATTGACAATGGTTGCCAGCGTTTCAGAGAATAGTTTCATTAACGGCAGGTGATCTGTTTCGGCGGCGAGGATTGCCGCGCGCGCAAAGAGGAAGTCTCCTGTTAGCACGGTGGCGGGGGGCGACCAACGCGCGTTTAATGTTGCCATGCCGCGCCGCAGGAGTGAGCCGTCAATTAGGTCGTCATGCACCAGGGTGGCGGTATGCAAAAGTTCCACTGCGGCGCCAAAGGTGATTAGTTTTTCAATGGGGGCATTGAGCATGTTTCCGACCAGCAGGCTTAAGTTGGGGCGGACGCGCTTGCCCCCTGCGGCGAGTAAATGATCAAGAGCGGCGCGCAGGTCGGCTTGTGAATCATCCGCCTGACTCCGCATTCGTTCTTCGACGAGTTTTATTTCTTCTTGTACAGGTGATAGAAAGGTTACCGCGTTCAAGTCAGTCTCCCCATGCAAAAAGATATGCCGCGTTGGCAGTCGTAATTGCGGCGATCTCTGCAGGGCTTTTGGAATGGATTTCTGCTATTTTATCAGCAATATGATGAACATAGGCAGGTTCGTTTC
>DYML01000076.1:0-5905 GCA_020721605.1 Anaerolinea thermophila | reverse complement strand
TGGCTTGCCAATTCTTTTACTTTTTGAAAATTTTCTTCTGAGAATTTATCCAAATCTGTTGGATGGAATCCCACCGCCGCATACACGCTGGCAGTTGATTCTGCCAACCGAACCGCCGCCGCGCTGGAGTTTTGGTCGAGTCCCGGCACGAGCAGCCGAATCAACCCTGACGACGTCGCGCGTTGAATGACCTCCGCGCGGTCAGAGTCGAATTTGTTGTAGTCCAGGTGGCAGTGGGTGTCGGTGAGATTCATGGGGAAAGGATGAATACTTTGCGTAAAAAATGCCGCCCTATTTCCTGGCGGCTGTTTTCTTTGCGGTTTTTTTGATGGGACTTTTATTGACCTTATATTTCGCTTGTTTTTCGCTAACTTGTTTGCTTGGAACAAGCGCAATCAAGGCGCGTAAAGCATTATTTACACTTTCAGAATCTGGGAAATAGGCAGATACATCAGGGTCAAGGGTGATTGTTGGGCCAAAATGTTGCACTGTAATTGTGCCGTCTTCGTTGTGGATATGGACTGAGTACCCTTTTTGCCTATCGCGATAGTATTTTCCGCGCATGCCTTTTTTGTCTGTGAAGTCATATTCGGGCAACATGCCGTCGTCGTAATCTTCGGGAATATTATTTGCTTTCTTCATATAGTTTTCTTTCCGATGGTGTCGCTTTTCGGCAACTGACAATACGGATTAGGGTGAAGTTTGTTGCTTCCAACTTTTCCACATGTACCACCAGTAAAATTCGCGCATTCCTTGACATGCCTATGCTTATTAATCGTTCTTCATGATTTGAATGTTGTTCATCGGAATAAGTAATCAGGAATGGGTCGTCAAATATTGTTTCGCCTTCTTCAAAACTTACCTTGTGTTTTGCGAGGTTGATTTTGGCTTTATTTTTATCCCATTCATAGATCTGGTTCATGCTTTAATTATACAACACATGGCGCGGCTAATATGTTGTTAACTTAAAAAGTTGGCAGGTCGGAACGTTCAAATATTCCAACCTGCCAACTCATAAACGATTACTTGATTCCCGCAACCTTCAGTCCATCTTCCAAAATTGCCTTGACCTTGTCTTTGTGACGGGTTTCGGTGTAGACGCGGAGAATTGGCTCTGTGCCAGAGAAGCGGATCAACATCCAGCCGCCGTCTTCCATTTTGAACTGGAAGCCGTCCACGGTGACAACTTCTGTTACTTTCAGTCCGCCCAATGTGGCAGGGTAATTATCGCGGATGATTTGCTTGCGCGCTTCGGGGTCGCCGCTGAAGGGGCTGTCCACGCGGTCGTAGAAATATTCACCGCCCACTTTGGCAAACAAATCCGCGAGCAGTTCGGTGGGTTTCTTGCCTGTCTTGACCATGAAATCGAGCATGTACAAGCCGCCCAAAATTCCATCGCGTTCCGGCACATTGCCACGGAAGGCGTAGCCGCCTGATTCCTCGCCGCCGATCAGCGCGTTGGTTTCGGTCATCTTGGGCGCGACGAATTTGAATCCCACGCCTGTTTCGTGGACAGGCACGCCGTATAACTCGCCCAGTTTGTTGAGCATGTTGGTCGTGGAAAGGGTTTTCACAATGTCGCCGCGCTCGCCGCGCACTTCGAGCATGTAATATGCCAGCAAGCCAAACACGCGCAGTTGATTAATAAATTCGCCGTTTTCGTCGCCAATTCCGCAGCGGTCTGCGTCGCCGTCGGTGATGAGCAGCACATCGGCTTTGCTATCCACTGTTGCCTTCAAACCTACGTTAATATTCGGCTGAATGGGTTCGGGGCGTTTCATTTCGGGGAAGGATGGGTTGCGCTGGTTGTGGATTTCGATTACGCGCGTCTTTCCGCCTGCCAGCAAACGCGGGAACCAGCCCATGCCGTTGCCCCACATCGCATCCACCATCACGGTCAAGCCCGCATCTTTGATGGGTTGCAGGTCAATCAATCCGTCTCGGGTGAGGTGTTCGATGTACGGAGTGGCTGCATCAAATTTGACAATTAGACCTTGTTCAACGCCAACGTTGAACGTTAAACGTTTAACGTTGGAAATGTCGTCGGGAATTCCCGTTTCGATTTGAATCAAGCCTTCGGGGTCAATCGCGCCGCCCGTGTCGTTGCGGACTTTGAATCCGTTATCGGTGGGGGGGTTGTGGCTGGCGGTGATGTTGATTGCGCCGGCGGCTTTTTTGTCTACAACTGCGTATGCAATCACCGGCGTTGGCGTGGCTTCCTGGGTCAAATAAACTTTCAAGCCGTTGCCTGCCAGCACTTCTGCAACTGCCGCAGCAAAGTGTTCACTGCTGAATCGCATGTCATACCCAACTACAACGAACTGTCCCTTTTTGCCTTGCGCCAGCATGTAGTTCGCAAATCCCTGCGCGCAACGGCGGACATTATCGAAGGTGTAATCTTCGGCGATAACTCCGCGCCAGCCATCTGTGCCAAATTTTATTTTTTGTGTCATTGAATATTCTCCTGAGTGGAATACCAAAATTATAATTGAATTACATGGCGTTTTGAGCGCGTTTTATCATGTTCAAAACTTGTTCATTTGTGTTGATGGGATATAAATTAATGTTGGGATGTTCGTTATGAAATACTCTAAAAATTTCATCTGCAAAAGCCTGCCCAATACTTTCCACATCCTGAAAATCCAGAACGATTTCTTTAAATCTATCAAAGCGTGTTAATAGGCGTTTGGCTTGCGAGCGAGAAATTAGATTTTCCTCCCCATGTTGTGCGAGAAACACGGGGATGTGGGTTTTTGTAAATCCAAAATCATCATTCCCGGAGTAGTAGTCAAAAACTTCTTTTGTGGTTCGAGTTGCGTCCAATTTGATTTTCATATTAATTACAGTACCATTAACTGTATCAGATTTGTCTTCAAGAAGCCAGTCACTGCCTTCAATACTGTTGGTTTTGCTAAAATGGGCAAAATACAATTTTCCAGAGGTGATTGAGAATTTGTCGAAAATTCTGGAGGAAAAGAAAATCCCTTCGCCAGTATGCCGTTTGGGATCTGTAGTAAGTTTCCCTTTCGACAGTTCAAAGATTGCGTGAAGCGCATCGTCTAAACCAAGTTCCTTTTGGATTTTGTTGAAAATGCCAACGCCATCGTCACTGATCCAGATTTGGATTTCTCTTAAAGTACGTTCTATATTGATAATTACCTTTTGCCCATTCGAATGGTCAATCACGTTATTAAGCATTTCTGTAAAACCATAATAACAAATCTTATTAATGTTAGTTGGCACTTCATGTAATAAAGGTAGGATTTTTTCGCGCCAAACAATATCTTCTTCCAACCCGTTTATGGAAAGTTGAAACGATAAATCCACGACTGGTTTTAGTGAATATTTTCTGTCGCGCGTGTTCCCTTCGACGGTTAGGAACCCATCTTTTATTAATTTATTTATATGCCTCAATACTGCTTGACGGGAAATAGAAAACTTTTCTGCGGTTAAAATAGTAATGTTACTTGGATGTTCTTCAATACTGGAAACAATAAAATCGTGAATTTCATTGGTTTGTCTTGGTGGCATCTTAAAAGTCCTTTTAGGAATTATCAACATTATTTCCTCATATTATAAACTTTTTAGAGATTATTGTCAACATTTTTTTCTAATAAAACAAAAACTCCGAGAGGTTATCTTGGAGTTTTTGTTTTATTGTTTATGGAGTTGTTGTTGGCGTCGCTTCCAGCGTTGGCTCAACTGTCGGCGCGGGGGTTGCCGTGGATGGGGCTTCGCCGCTCATCAAAATTTGCCATGCAATTTCCAAATCACCAGCGGCAACGACGGGAAAGGCGGGCAGGTTGCCGAGCGCCAAATCCAACCGCGCAATTGCCTGACCTCGTGCCGCATCCTCCGATTCATTTTGCAGCGCCGCCAGCAGGTCGCGCGCCGATTTCACATCTTCTCGCGCCAGACCAAAATTACTTTGCGCCAGATACAACCTTGCGCGCCCAAGCATATCCAGCGCACGGGTGAACATCACTTCATTTTTTAGTTCCAGCAAAGTTTTATCCTGACTGGCTTGGATTTCACTTTCGAGCGTCGCCTGTATTTCGTCCAGTTTGGTCAATGACGCGCTGTGCGCTTCGATGGATTTTTCCAGCGCATCCACACGGCTGTTCGTTTCATCCAGTTGTGTTTGCAGCGCTTTTACTTCGGCTTCAACCTTTTTGATGTCCGCGCCATTTTGTTCAATTGGCACGATTACTTTTTGGTTGATGTACGGCAAGCCATAATACAGCGCCGCGCCAATGCCGCCAATCACAATTAGAATCGCAATCAATCGAAACAAGGCTCTGATAAAAACCAGAAACGCCTTCCCCAAACGCGAGAGGAATGAATCCTGTTCTTTGGGAGATTCCTGCGCAGGCTGATGTTTCTCAATCGGTGCGGGCGGCTCTTCCTCTACCTGAATCATGGCGCTGTTTTCTGGAGCATTTTCCCCCGCCTCAAAAGTGGACTGCATCCGCGCCAGCAGGTTTTTTCCCATGCCATGCACATTCAGGCAGTCATCCACCGAATCAAAGGGTCTTGCCGCAATGATATTTCCCGCAATGACCCGCGTGACGCCTGGAGTCTTTTTAAGCGTATCGAGTTCAGCTGTATTAAGGAAGTTGAGAAAATCGCCCATGAAGTCACCTGTGTATTTGAAATAAGGTGACAGTTACTTTTTAGCCAATTTCCTCGGATACATGCCGCCCGAAGTGACTATCACCGTTTAATATTAATGGTACCTATTTTATCACCCAGCAAAATTGTTTGCTATAATCCCTTTTATGATTTATCTTGATTACGCTGCCACCACCCCCGTTGACAGCCGCGTTCTCCATGCCATGATTCCGTATTTTAGCGAATCTTATGGCAACCCCTCTTCAATCCACCGCTACGGACAGAAAGCCGAATCTGCGTTGGATGAAGCGCGCGAAAAAGTTGCTGATGTGCTTCATTGCAGACCAGAGGAAATCATCTTTACATCCTGTGGCTCTGAATCAGACAACCTCGCGCTTAGGGGTGCGGCGCTCGCCAAACGGAAAACCTCTGGCGTAATGCAGATTTTGACTGCCAAAAATGAGCACCACGCCGTCAGCAGGACAGCCGAACAACTTGAAAAAGAATTCGGCTTCCTGCTTGGCTGGCTGGGCTTGGATGCCGATGGCGCAGTGATGCCCTCTGCCTTGGCGCAGGCTCTTACCCGTGAAACGGCTCTTGCCTCTGTCATGTACGCTAATAACGAAATTGGCACGATCAACCCAATTCGTGAACTTGCTAGTTTTGCGCGTAGTCAAGAAATCATCTTTCACACCGACGCTGTCCAAGCCGCTGCCTATTTGGATGTGAATGTCGAAACCCTGGGCGTGGATTTGATGTCGCTCGGCGGGCATAAATTTTATGCGCCAAAAGGGGTGGGTGTGCTGTACGTCCGCAAGGGGACGGGGCTGGTTTCGCACCTGACAGGCGGCGGACAGGAGTTTGGTCTGCGGGCTGGCACTCAAAACATGCCATACATCGTTGGCTTTGCCGAGGCGCTGCGGCTTGCCGCCGAAGAACGTGAAGTTCGCACGGCGCACGTCAAACCGTTGCGCGACCAAATCATCGGGCGCGTGCTCGAAGAGATTCCCGATTCCCAATTGACGGGTCATCCCGAAAACCGTCTGCCGAATCATGCTTCCTTCGTTTTCAAAGATGTGGATGGCAACCTGCTTCTGCAAATGCTCGACTCGGCGGGCTTCGCCTGCTCCTCTGGCTCGGCGTGTAAAACGGGCAACCCCGAACCGAGCGAAGTCATCTCCGCCCTCGGCTACTCGCGCGATTGGGCATTAGGCTCCCTGCGCGTCACGTTGGGCGTTGATTCCACGCCTGAGCATGTGGAGTTGTTTTTGAAGACTCTGCCTGTGCTGGTGGA
>DYML01000075.1:6040-15866 GCA_020721605.1 Anaerolinea thermophila | reverse complement strand
AGGACTGTCGTGAGATAGTCCTGTTTTTTATTGTGTGGGAAATGTAAAGAAAATAGGATGTAAACCAGCAATTCCCAGTATGAATAAGACTGTGGAAGTCATATTTCCTGAAACGGGCAAAAAGATAGCCGAAGTGGGAGGAGCATCCCTACTTTGAGTGTTTTTTTACCCGTCAGTGGGAATTTTTTTCAAAAAGATTCTCATATAGGGAATTGCTGCTTGAACGCGGAGTTTTTCAAAAACTCCGCGTTCTCGTTTACAATCCTTTCCATGTTTGAATTTCAAATCACAGCCAAAAACAACCGCGCCCGCACAGGGATTTTCTCCACGCCGCATGGCGATTTACAAACCCCGGTCTTTGCGCCTGTCGGCACACAGGCAACGGTCAAGACGCTCACGCCTGAACACCTCAAAGGGATTAACGCCTCGTTGGTGTTGAGCAACACCTACCATCTGTATCTGCGCCCCGGCGATGAACTCGTCCGCGATATGGGCGGGTTGCACAAATTTATGCAGTGGCATAATCCCATGCTGACCGATTCGGGCGGATTTCAGGTCTTCTCGCTTTCGAAGACCCGCAAAATTGACGATGACGGCGTGACTTTCAAAAGTCACATTGACGGTTCCACGCACCGCTTCACACCTGAAAAGTCCATTTCGATTCAGGAGAATCTCGGCGCAGACATCATCATGGCGTTCGATGAATGTTCCGACCCGAATGATTTGGCGTATTCCAAAATCGCCATGCAGCGGACTCACCGCTGGGCGGAGCGTTCGCTCAAAGCCAAGACGCGACCCGACCAGGCTTTGTTCGGCATCGTGCAGGGCGGAGTCAACGCCGACCTGCGGGCGGAGTCGGCGCAGTTCATTGCCTCTCTCGGCACGCCCGGCATCGCCATCGGCGGGCTTTCGGTGGGCGAGACCAAGCAGGAAATGCACGACACGCTGGACGTGGTCACGCCGCTGCTGCCCGAAAACAAACCGCGCTACCTGATGGGAGTCGGCACCCCCGAAGATTTAATCAACGGCGTGCTGCGCGGCGTGGATATTTTCGACTGCGTATTGCCGACCCGTCTGGCGCGGCATCATTCCGCCTTTGCCCCCGAAGGACGCCTGAACATGATGAACGCGACCTTTGCCCGCGATCAACGCCCGATTGATGAAACCTGTGATTGCTACGCCTGCCAGACCTTCACCCGCGCCTACATCCGCCACCTCATCATCGCCAAAGAATTACTTGCAGGGACGTTGCTATCTATCCATAATCTGCGCGCCTTGATTCGGTTGATGGAGCAAATTCGGCTGTACGTTGCCGATGGCTCTTTCGAGTCGCGTGTGCCTGAGTTGCTGGCTCAATGGTCGAATAATGCAAAGCGGGCGGGGAATGGATAATGGGTAATGGTTAATGGAGCATGGGTAATGGATCATCGTGAATGGAGGTTGCAATGACAGTCATGAATCTGGATAAACTGGATGTGTGGGTCAGGGCGAAGGATTTTGCTCTGGCAGTTTATAGAGAAGCTGCGCCGCGCCTGCCTGCCGATGAAAAATGGAATCTGACCTCGCAATTAAAACGCGCCGCGCAAAGCATTCCAGCCAATATCGCCGAAGGTCACGGACGTTTTCACTATCTCGATAATGTACGGTTTTGTTATATTGCCCGTGGCTCATTAACCGAAGTTCAAAGTCACATGGCGCTTGCTTTTGAATTGGGCTATTTACCTGCCGAAATCTACAATCGTATGACTGGTCAAGCAGAGTCCATCGGCAAGCAACTCAACAACTATATTGCCTATCTCAAACGCTCCAAGCAAGGAGAGAAAGAAGTCCCATCAGGCTACTCCGTCCGTGAAGAACCTGCCCCCTATATTTTCGACCAATCACCCGAAGAAATTCTCAACCATTAATCATCCTCCATTCTCCATCCTCCATTCTCCATTCCCCCCAAAAAACCATGACCCTCCTCCACGCCTTCCTCCTCGGCATCATTCAGGGGTTGACCGAATTCATCCCTGTCTCGTCCACCGCGCATTTGCTTATCGCGCAAAAAATTCTCAACATCCCCGCAAGTGACGCCATGTTCTCCTTCCTCGTCATCGTTCAACTTGGCACGCTGGTCTCATTATTTGCCTTTTATTGGAAAGACCTGCTGTTGATTGCCCGTTCAACGTTGAACTTTCAACGCTCAACGCCAGAGCGCAATCTCGGCTTTTACATCATCATCGCCACCATCCCCGCCTTGCTCGCGGGCTATCTTTTGAAAGATGCCGTTGAGTCGCTCTTCCGTCAGCCCATGCTGCAAGCCTCGATTCGATTATTTGCCGCGGCAGCGCTGCTTTCTCTGGCTGAGTGGGTGTCTGCGAAGAATCGCAACCTGAGCTCGATGACCTGGCTTGACGCGCTGATTATTGGTCTCATGCAAATTATCGCTATCTTCCCCGGCGCCTCGCGCAGCGGAACTACCATCGGCGGCGGTATGTTTCGCGGCTTTGACCGCCCCTCGGCGGCGCGTTTTTCCTTCCTCATGTCTGTGCCGGTCATGCTCGCGGCGGGCGGATATAAAATGCTGGACGTGATTCAAAAACCCAACCTCGCGCAATTCCTCCCGCTGCTGGCGGTTGGCTTTGTTGCGGCGGCGGTCACGGGTTGGTTCGCCATCAAGTGGCTCATCAACTACCTCAGCAAAAATTCACTTTATATCTTTGCCGCTTATTGCGCGGTGATCGGCTTCATCCTTTTGGTTGTGCAGGGCTTTTAGGGTTCATAAAAATATAAGTTCCCTCACTATGATGTCTTTGCGAGGGCGCTCTTGCTCTTTGCCCGAAGCAATCTCCCTCAATAATAGTGAGATTGCTTCGCCGCCGAAGAACAAGTGCGGCGGCTCGCAACGACATCGCGGGAAGTTAATGATTTACAGACCCTTAGCCCTCGCCTGAAATCACTTCCATTGCCAACAGAACTTTTTCGCCTTCGTGGTAGTAAACGCGGTATGAAATGTCGTTGAGGATGGCGGCATTAAGTTTCCCCGGAATGGGAAATTTGACGCCGTTCATCGTACAGAAATATTCAAATCTGGTCTCCTCGTTTTCCCCTTCGCTGATGATACGGTAATCCAGCACGGGGACGCCTTGCAGTGTTTTCAATTCGCCGCGTTGCGCCCGCGCGCGGAAATCATCCAAGTCTGCCGCCTCGTAACCAAGCGAAACTGCCAGCGCCTGATTCAAGCCGTTTCGCATTTCATCTTCGGTGGAAAGCGGCTCGGCAGACAACAGCCAGTTGCGGGTGTTCAAAAAATAAAAGCGATAATCTCCAGGTGGAAGATGTGGCGCCACTCCTGCCAGCCCCACTGGCTGAAGCGTTTTCCCCTCGACGGTTTCGGCTTTGTAACTTTCTGCGAACACAACCGTCCCTTCGGCAGACTGCACTTTGTCAGCCAGCAGTTTGCGGCGCAAGTTCCAGGTGGTCAATCCGCGCAGGGCGGCGAAGATTCCGCTCAGGGCGATAATCCAGCCAAAAATGCCCGCCGCGCTTGACCCCGCCGATGAAGCGAATGCGCCAAAGGCTGCCCCAAAGACCAAAATCCCCAAGCCCGCGTAGAGCCACAACCCAGGCTTGACCGCCTCTTTAATTTGCTGTATCTGCCGCTCGGATTTCTTTCCCCGCTTGTTGGCTTCGATGGATTGCGTATCGAAAATTTTTTTCATGCCTGCCTCCCGTTTTTTGACGCCATTATACATGCCCCTCCTGTATAATGGGCGCTGTACTTCATCCCCATTTTTTGAAAGAGTTTCCCATGCGTACCTTTTTACAAAAACTTGTTGAAATTGAATCCCCCTCCCACGACAAAGCCGCTGTGGATCGTGTCGGCGCAGTCGTCGCCGATGAATGCCGCAAACTCGGCGCAGATGTCGAAATCATCCCCAACCAGCAAACAGGCGATTTGGTTCTCGCCCGCTTTCATCCTTCACCCCAAAACTCGCAGCGCCCCATTTTGATTCTGTGTCACATGGATACGGTCTTCCCCATCGGCACGCTTCAAAAATTCCCGTATCGTGAAGCGGATGGAAAGATTCACGGACCCGGCACTTTGGATATGAAATCGGGCATTGTCATCGCCCTGACCGCGCTTGCCAACGGGGCGGCTGATTCTCGCCCCGTTTGGGCTTTGTTCACCTCTGATGAAGAAATCGGCAGCCAAACTTCCCGCATTCACATCGAGGGATTGGCGCGGCAATCTGAAGTGGTCTTTGTTTTGGAAGGCGCGTTGATGGATGGATCACTCAAAACCTGGCGCAAGGGCGGGGGCGATTTTCACGTCACGGTCAAAGGACGCGCTGCGCACGCAGGCGGCGATCACCAAGCCGGACGCAACGCCATCGAGGAAATGGCGCATCAGGTGCTTGCTATTCAAAAACTGACCGACTACGAAAAGCAGACCACGCTCAACGTCGGCGTAATTCACGGCGGCACGGTTTCCAATGTTGTCCCCGACGAAGCCAGCATCGAAGTGGATGTGCGCGTCATGCTCCCCGGCGAATGGGAACGCATCGAAGCCGAAATGCAAAAACTCAAGCCCGTCCTCGACGGTACATCGCTTGAAATTGTCGGCGAACTCAACCGCCCGCCCATGCCCTACGGCGAGGGCAATCAGGCGGCGTTCCAAAAAGCGGCGCAAATTGCCAAAGACAAACTCGGTATCGAACTCAAAGCGGGCGGCACAGGCGGCGCATCGGACGGGAACTTCGTCGCCCCGCTCGGCATCCCCGTGCTGGACGGTATGGGCGCCATCGGCGAGGGCTACCACTCGGAACGCGAATATATTTTCGCCAGCAGCCTCGAAGAGCGCGCCAAATTGCTGGAAGTTCTTTTGAGAAATTGGTAATGAGCAAAAAGTAAAAGGTGAATCTTTGATGATCACTGCGCTCTTTCGGCGTGATCGCTGTCTAAATTTATGTCCCGCCTTATTTTTGTTTTTCTGTTTCTTCTCTCCGCCTGTGCGCCAACTCCGCAACCAGAGCAGGTTAGGCTCAACGTCTACGCCACTTCGGCGGCGGCGCCCTGGCTGGCGCAGTTGTACGCTTGCGCGGCAGAAAATCAGACGCTGTTGACCTTCTCGGCAGATTCCCCCGATATTTTTCTGCGCGTGGGCGAAGCGGAAATGATCGCATCGCCTGCCTATCAAATAGACGAAGTGGAAATTTTGGTTGTGTCGCACCGCGCAAGCCAGATGCAACCTTTAACTTTGGCAGAGGTGCAGGACTTATTCACGCAAAAAAATTCCTCGGCGCAGGTTTGGGTTTACCCGTCAGAGTCAGACTTGCAAAGGGTGTTTGATCAGATTGTGATGCAGGGGCGAAGCGTTTCTTCATCTGCCAAAATTGCGGTTAGCGCGCAAATCATGTCCGATGTGTTAAATTCCGAACCCCGTGCAGTTGGAATTTTGCCGCGTTACGCGCTAAAAGGGGAGCTGCGTGAAGTTTTTTTGGCTGGGCGCGTGCCTGTTCTGGCGCTCACAAAAGAAGAACCGCAGCCGCAAGTTGCTTCACTGCTCGCCTGTTTGCACAACAAATGAAAACTGCTTGCAAGTCTGCCCTTTTCAATAACTTCTACAATGGCGGTAAAATCAAGTTGATTAATGATGACATCTATTATTATTGAATTACACGAACTCAATAAAACCTACTCCACTGCCGCCGGTGATTTTATGGCGTTGAAAGATGTAAATCTCAAGGTCAATGCGGGCGAGTTTCTTGGCATTGTTGGCAAATCGGGCGCGGGAAAATCCACCCTGTTGAATATGATCAACGGTGTGGATGAACTCACCAGCGGCGAGGTGTTCATTCACACCGATGGCAAAGCCTTGTCTGTGCATGAAATGAGCGAAGACGCGCGCGCCCTCTGGCGTGGAAAAAACATGGGGGTGGTGTATCAGTCGTTTCAACTGTTGCCTATGCTGACCCTGCTGGAAAATGTGATGCTGCCGATTGATCTTGCCGATAACTTTCACCCGCGCAAATCGCGTGACCGCGCCCTCGAACTTTTACAACTGGTTGAGCTTGAAGAACACGCCAACAAACTACCCGCTTTTATTTCAGGCGGGCAGCAGCAGCGCGTTGCCATTGCCCGCGCCCTCGCCAACGACCCGCAAATTTTGGTCGCGGACGAGCCAACGGGCAGCCTAGATTCGATCACCGCCGACCATATTTTTGATGTCTTCAAACATCTTGTCAGTGAGCAGGGAAAAACCATCATCATGGTCACACACGATATGGGGCTTGCCAGCCGCTTTTCGCGCAGTTTGACTCTTGCAGACGGGGAATTGCAGACCGAGCCGTCAGATTCCAGTTTTGAAAAAACCAGCCTGAGGCGCAGATGAAAACAATCTCGCCGCGCCCAGCCACACCTCAATTTGATTCTCACGCCATGATCGAACTACACGGCATCGTCAAACGCTTCAGCAATGCCGCCGGCGTATTCACCGTCCTCAAAGGCGTAGACCTGACCATCAATCGCGGCGAGTTTGTCTCCATTGTGGGCAAATCGGGCAGCGGCAAATCCACCCTGTTGAACATGGTCACAGGCATTGATCACCCCACCGAGGGGCAGGTGGTTGTGAACGGCTCCGATATTTACACAGGCATCACCGAGAGTCAGCGCTCCAACTGGCGCGGAAAGAACCTGGGCATCGTCTTTCAGTTCTTTCAATTACTGCCCATGCTGACCCTGCTGGAAAACGTCATGCTGCCGATGGATTATGTGAATTTGTACGATTTCGATGAACGCCCCAAACGCGCCATGGAATTATTAACCCTGGTGGGTCTGGAAAAATTTGCAAACAAATTGCCCATGCTGGTTTCAACAGGTCAGCAGCAACTTGCCGCCATTGCCCGCGCCATGGCATGTGACCCGCCCCTGCTGGTCGCCGATGAACCCACCGGCAACCTGGACACGCGCTCGGCAGATACCATCATTCAATTGTTTGAAGGCTTTGTGGCGCAAGGCAAAACTGTGGTGATGGTGACGCACGACCCATCGCTCACCTCGCGCACGCATCGCAACATCATCATTTCAGACGGCGAGATCATCAACGAGGCGGTTTCAAAATGCCTGCCGCAATTGAGACACCGCCACATGCTGCAATTTACAAAGATTGCCGAAGACCGAATCTATCAGCCGGGCGAAACCATCATCGCGCGAGATCAACCTGTGGACTATTTTTTTATGATCCGCAAAGGTGGCGTGGAAGTGATTTTGCTCGACAAGGAAAATCAGGAATATATTGTCTCCAGCCTCGGCAAGGGTGAATTTTTTGGTGACGTGGAATTATTAAACGGCGGCAAAGCCATCGCCAACGTTCGCGCGAGCGGCAACGCCCCGGTTGAAGTGGTTGCCATCCCCCGCGCAGATTTTATGAACGTCATCAACCAATCGCCCATCACCGCCGAAGCCATTGGCAAAATTGTCCAGAAGCGGCTTGACGACCACAGAATTGCAGACCATCGGTCGGTAAGGGCTAATTAGGTTTTCATCCCTCATCATTCATCCTTTATCCTTTTATGAGCCACCCTCGCAAACTCCTACAAATTCTCTACATCGAAGACAGTGACGAAATTCGCTCACTCGTGCGGCGTTTGCTTTCGCCGAACTATGTTGTGCTGGAAGCCACAGACCCGCTTGACGGTTTACAACTTGCCGAAGAAACACACCCTAACTTAATTTTGGTAGATCACAGCCTGCCGCACATGACAGGCAGCGAAGCCGCCACCCGCTTGCACAAACTACTGCCCACCACACCCATCGTAATTATCTCGGCAGATTTATCCAACGGTGCGCGTGAACGGGCGCTGGCAGCCGGCGCCGTTGGGTTTATTACCAAACCCATTGACGCAGACTTTGTGGAGCAGGTTGAGTCTTATCTCAACGGCAGGGTCGAAATTTTGGAAGATGCAGAAAAACACTTGCAGGCATATCAACAAGAACTGGTGGAGCGGCTGGAAGGCAATGTGCGCCAGTTGAGCGCCACCGTTGAGAAGAACAAACACCTGCTTCAGCAAAATGAGCGCATGTTTCTCATGTTGGAGCGCAGGCACAAATTGCTCGAAACCGCCGCCCGTGTTGGGCAGATGGTCACATCCATTTTGGATATGGACGAACTACTCAAACATACCGTCAATATTATTTGCAGCGAGTTTAACTTTTACTACTCTGGAATCTTTTTAATTTCAGAAGACCGCAAGTGGGCAGCGTTGCGGGCAGGGTACGCCCTGGCAGGGCGCAAAATGATGGCAGAAAATTACCGCCTGCCGGTGGATGAAAAATCCATGATTGGCAATTCCATCATCCACCAGCAGGCGAAGATTGCGCTGGATGTGGCGGGCGAGATTTCGCGCTTCAAAAACCCGTTTTTGCCCGATACCCGCTCCGAGATGGCGCTGCCGCTGATTGTCAAATCAGAGGCTCTCGGCGCATTGACCGTTCAAAGCGACCAGTTGAACGCCTTTAGCGAAGACGATGTCACATCCTTGCAAGCCATGGCAGATCAGATTGCGATTGCCATCAACAACGCCCAGTTGATGTTCAAACTGGAAGACGCCACCTCTGAACTGGTTCGCACCAAAACCTTCGAGGCGATTGCCACCGCCACCGGCGAAGCCATTCACTGGGTTGGCAACAAAGCCGCGCCCATTCCTGGCAGCGTCAAGCGCGTGCGCGAAGACCTGACCTACATCCTCGCGCTGGCAGCCCAATTGTCGGGCGATGATACGAAAAACGAAAACCTGCTGGCGGCAGTCGAAACCATCAAAGAAGAATCTGAGGCAAAGGGGCTTGACCTCGAACAAATCCGCGCCGAAATGTCTGCCATGAAAAAGAATCGTTTGCAGGCATTGGTCAGTGTAGAATCCATGCTGGAAGATTTGGACATCGCTGAAAACAGCGCCGTGACCATCCTCAGCATAAAAGAAGGTTTGATCGGTCCCGCCCGCAAACGCACCGACGCTTCCGTCTCACTGCGCGAGATGATCACCGACACGGTGGCGGGCATGGGTCTGCCCGATGGCGTTGTGCAAATGGAGTGGGCGGACGATATGCCCAATGCCTTTGTAGACGCGCGGCAGGTGGAACAGGTCTTCAACAACCTGATTAAAAATGCCTGGGAGGCAATGTACAAAACGCTCAACCCGCAGATTTATGTCAAAGGCGGGCGCGATTCTTCCAACCCCAATTTTGTACTGGTCACAGTCAAGGATAACGGACCTGGCATTCCGCAGGAAATTCAAGAAAAAATTTGGGTTTCATTTTTTACCACCAAAGGCGGCAGCGGCGGTACAGGGCTGGGGCTTTCCTCTGTCATGCAAATTGTGAATCAGCATGGCGGGAGTATTTCGCTGGCAAGTGAAGTGGGGCAGGGCGCGGTTTTTTCGGTGCGTCTGCCTGTTGAAAAGTAAATTTAGGATTGGCTGGTTTTTTATAAAAACTGCCAGGTCTAAACAAATATAAATTTCGGAGGATGAATGACGACAGTTCTTTTGGTGGACGATGAAAAATTGATTTTGCGCAGCCTGGAGAAGACCCTGCTGCGCGCGGGCTTTGATGTGATCACCGCTTCAGATTGTAAAAGCGGCAGCGAGACCTTTGCCCAAAATTCAGAAACAATTCATATTGCCGTGCTGGATTTGAACATGCCCAGTTTTGACGGGATGCCCAAGACAGGCGCAGGGCTGGATTTGCTTGCCGACCTGAAACAACAGAAGCCTTCCCTGCCTGTGGTGATTTTAACCGCCTACGATGAAGTGACCAAAGCCAAAGAGGCGGTTTCAGGCGGCGC